>NZ_CP104965.1:686000-1029000 GCF_025452235.1 Devosia neptuniae | reverse complement strand
GGGCCGAAGGCATTGCCGTCGAGACGCGGCCGGACGAATGGGACACGCCCGAGACCGGACGCTTTGCGCGCATTCACGACCCCGAGGGCAATCAGATCGAACTCTGGGAGCCTTCGGAGCCACAGCCGCAATAAAAATCATACTTTTATGGCGACAGACCTTGGCGGTCCGCCCGGTCTCTGCTCTAAACACCCCGCAAAAAGCGGCTCGGGGAAATCGACATGGCCAAACGCAAAATCGCTGTTATCGGTGTGGGCAAGATCGCCCAGGATCAGCACCTGCCCGTTATCGACAGGTCCGAGGATTTCGAATTGGCGGCGACCGTGTCGACACGCGGCGTGGGCCATAATGGCCTGCCCGTGTTCAAGACCCCGGCCGAGCTTTACGAAGCCCTGCCCGAGGTGTCGCTGGTTTCGATCTGCACACCCCCCGGCATCCGCCATCAATATGTCCGCGAGGCGCTCGAGGCCGGCAAGGACGTGATGATGGAAAAGCCGCCCACCACCACGATTTCCGAACTGGACGATCTGGTCGCCTATGCCGGAAGGCTGGGCCGCGTACTCTATCAGACCTGGCATTCCCAATATAATGCGGCGGTGGATCGCACCCGCGATATCCTGGCCGAAAGCGGCGTTAAATCGGTGCGCATCGACTGGCGCGAAAGTGTGCGCAAATGGCATCCGGGGCAGGATTGGGTCTGGGAGCCGGGCGGGTTCGGTGTCTGCGATCCGGGCATCAATGCCATGTCGATCTTCACCAAGGTCATGCCCTTCCCGGTCTTTGTGGAATCGAGCAAGCTGACTTTCCCGGCCAACCGGCAGACCCCGGTCGATGTCGAGATCGTCTTCAAGTCGGGCCAATTGCACAAGCCCAGCCTGTCGGCCGGGTTCAACTGGCTCGAAGAGAGCGGAGAAATCTGGACCATCCGCTTCGAAACCATGGGCGGCGACGTGCTCAAGCTCGAAAATGGCGGCCGCAGCCTGCGCGTCAATGACGAGCTGGTGCTCCAGCATGGCGACGACGAATATGGCCTGATGTATGAGCGCTTCGCGACGCTGCTGGACCGGCACGAAACCGACGTCGATGCCGCGCCCCTGCGGCTGATGGCGGATGTGTTCTTGCTGGGGGCGCGGGTGAGTGGGCCGGCGTTTGAGTGGTAGGCTCTGATATCGGGGGATGGTTAGGGCAGGCGACCGCCCCAACCCCGGTGTCATCCCGGCGCAGGCCGGGACCCAGCTCGAGATAGTACAACGCGCCGCCAGATCGCCTGATGATCACGGGGCATTCACAAACCTTGCGGCTGGGGCGCCATCTCGGGATGGGCCCCGGCCTGCGCCGGGGTGACACCGCGTGCCTGGCACGACCAGCCGCAGCCTGCTACTTCCCAGCTTCGGTCAGCGTCTTCAAATCCGCATCACTCAGTTTCAGCCGCACGCCCTTGGCGAGGCTTTTGACCTGGTCCACCGAAGTGGCCGAGGCGATGGGGGCACTGACGCCGGGTTGGGCGACGAGCCAGGCCAGCGAGACTTCGGCCGGTGTGGCGTCATTGGCCTTGGCGACGCTGTCGAGTGCGGAGAGGATCGCTTCGCCCTTCTTGTCGAGATATTTTTCGATGCCGCCACCGCGCTGGCTTTTGCCCAGATCCGCCTTGGAGCGGTATTTGCCGGTCAGGAACCCTGCGGCCAGGCTATAATAAACGATGGTGCCGATTTCCTGCTCGATGGCGAGCTTTTGCAACTCGCCTTCGAAATCGGCGCGGTCATAGAGATTGTATTTGGGCTGCAGCACTTCGTAGCGCGGCAGCGATTTGATCACCGAAATCTCCTCGGCATCCCGGATCATTTGCGGCGTGTAATTCGACGCCCCCACCACCCGGACCCTGCCGGCGCGGATCAGCATATCATAGGCGCCCAGCGTTTCCTCGTGGCTGGCATCGGGATCGGGCCAGTGGCTGAAATAGAGATCGACATAATCGGTCTGGAGGCGCTTGAGCGAGGCTTCGATGGAGGTCTTGATATTGTCTGCGCTCAGCCCGTTCTTGACCTTGCCGGAATTGACCTTGGTGATGATGTGAACATTGTCGCGATTGCCGCGCGCCTTGAGCCATTTCCCGATAATGGTCTCGCTCATGCCGGGGGGATTGCCCGGCACCCAATTGGGATAGCCTTCGGCCGTGTCGATGGCGGTAAAGCCGGCATCGACATAGGCGTCGAGAATGTCGAAGCCCTGTTTCTCGTCGACCGTCCAGCCGAACACATTGCCGCCCAGCACGAGCGGTTCGATGACAAGTTCACTGCGTCCGAGCGGGCGGCGATCCATAGGTCTTCTCCTGTTATGATGCTGACTAAACGCGTTGGGCGGCTTTCCGTTCGCCGCCTTGTATAGGTGGTGCGCAAAACGCCTGAGGCTAGGACCTGGGCTCGATAAGGTCCCATTTATTGCCATAGAGGTCTTCGAATACGGCGACACTGCCATAAGGCTCATGCCGGGGCGCTTCGAGAAAGCGCACGCCGCGCGCCACCATGGCGGCATGGGTGCCCGAAAAATCGTCAGTTTCGAGAAACAGCATGACCCTTCCGCCGGTCTGGTTACCGATGGCTTTACGCTGCTCGGGACCATCGGCGCGGGCCAGCAGCAGCCGCGCGCCGTTTCCACCTGGCGGCGCCACCAGGACCCAGCGTTTACCCCCGCCCATATCGGTATCGGCAAGCAGGGCAAAACCGGCCTGGTCCCGGTAAAAGACTATGGCTTCATCATATTCTGCGACGAGCAGGGCGATTGTGGCGATTGAACTGGTCATATCCTGTTGGATCACTCCCTCCTGCGGGGCGTCAAGCGGCGCCGGGCCAGCCGAACGGATCGCAATAAAACCGTCCAATACTGTGGAATGGCGTCCGGACCGTCATCGAATTGACCAAATGGTCAAACTGACCCATTGCGCTCCCCTAAATTCTACGCTTTGTTGGCGCCCAAGCTTCGGCCGGCAAACCGAACGCGCAAAAAACTTTCTCGGGAGACAACAATCATGAAATTGATGACCACCCTGCTGGCGGCTTCGGCCATGCTGGCGCTGGCCGCGGGCGCTGCCCAGGCCAAGCAATTGGTATTCTGTTCGGAAGCTTCGCCTGCTCACTTCGATCCCGGTCCGACCACCGGCGGCAATGATTTCGACGCCTCCTCGCGCACCATCTACAATCGCCTGGTCGAGTTCGAAAAGGGCGGCACCGCCATCGAGCCGGGGCTGGCCGAAAGCTGGACCACGTCCGAGGATGGCAAGGAGATCACCTTCAAGCTTCGCCCCGGCGTCAAGTTCCACACCACGTCCTATTTCACCCCCACCCGCGATCTCAACGCTGACGACGTGATCTTCAGCTTCGAGCGCCAGTGGAAGGAAGACAATCCGTGGTTCGCCTATCTCGAAGGCATGACCTGGGACTATTTCCAGGGCATGGACATGCCCAAATATATCAAGGAAATCGTCAAGGTTGACGATCTGACCGTCAAGTTCGTGCTCAACGAGCCCAATGCCCCGATGATCGCCAACCTGGCCATGGATTTCGCGTCCATCGTGTCCAAGGAATATGCCGATCAGCTCGCAGCGTCCGGCGATCTGGCCGCCTTCTCGACCCAGCCGATCGGCACCGGCCCGTTCGTCTTCTCGGACTACCAGCTCGATACCGTCATCCGCTACCAGGCCTTCCCCGAATACTGGGCCGGCAAGCAGCCGATCGACGATCTGATCTTCGCCATCACCACTGATCCGTCGGTGCGTGCCCAGCGCCTGCTGGCCGGCGAATGCGATATCATGCCCTACCCGGCGCCTGCCGATATCGCTCAATTGCAGGCTGATCCGAACCTGACGGTGCTGGAGCAGGAAGGCCTCAATATTGGCTACATGTCCTACAACACCACCGAGCCGCCGTTCGACAATGTCAACGTGCGCAAGGCCCTCTCCATGGCCGTCGACAAGGCTGCCATCATCGAGGCGGTGTACCAGGGTGCTGGCCAGGACGCCAAGAACCTGATCCCGCCCACCATGTGGAGCTACAACAACAATATCCCCGCCGACAAATATGATCCGGAAGCCGCCAAGAAGCTGCTCGAGGAAGCCGGCGTGACCAACCTGACCACCGATCTCTGGGCCATGCCCGTGTCGCGTCCTTATAACCCCAACGCCCAGCGCGTTGCCGAACTGATCCAGGCCGACTGGGCGGCGATTGGCGTTACCGCCAATATCGTCTCTTACGAATGGACCGAATATCGCGAGCGCGGCAAGCAGCCCGACCGCAAGGGTCCGTTCCAGATCGGCTGGACCGGCGACAATGGTGATCCGGATAACTTCTTCGCCACCCTGTTCTCCTGCTCGGCCATTGGCGTGTCCAACTATTCGAGCTGGTGCAACCAGGAATTCGAAGACCTGATCCAGAAGGCCAAGACCACTCCCGACCAGGCCGAGCGCACCGCGCTCTATGAAAAGGCCCAGGAAGTGTTCAAGGCCGAAGAGCCCGCCCTGACGCTGGCTCACTCGAAAGTGTTCATGCCCATGAACAAGCGCGTCATCGGCTTCAAGATGGACCCGCTTGGCATTCACCGCTTTGACGGCGTCGACGTCGCCGAGTAAGGCTGAGGCCACGTAAATCCAAGGAGTCCCACGCCGGTTTTACCGGTGCGGGGCTCCCCTTTCATTTTAGAGCAGGGTAAGGAGGCGCCGGCCAACGGCACCCCGACAATTGCCCCGCCACAACAGGAAACGCGCACCCTGCCGGTTTGCCGGCGCGGCGCATTAGGGTAAAGACCCGCATGCTCAATTACATTCTGCGCAGGCTTGCGCTGATCGTGCCGACCATTATCGGCATTTCCATCTGTGCTTTCGCTTTTGTCCGGGTGCTGCCGGGCGACCCCATCCTGGCCATGGCTGGCCAGCATGGCGTGACGCCGGAGCGCTACGAAATCCTGCGCGAACAGTTCGGCTACAATCTGCCGATCTGGCAGCAATATTTCAATTATCTGGGCGGCGTCCTGCAGGGCAATTTCGGTGTCTCGCTGGCCACCAAGCGCCCCGTCATCACCGAATTCATGACCCTGTTCCCCGCCACGATCGAATTGGCCCTGGTCGCCATGTTCCTGGCGGTCATCATCGGCATACCCGCCGGCATCTTTGCCGCTGTCAAGCGCGGCTCCTGGTTCGATCAATTGACCATGGGGGTGGCGCTGACCGGTTACTCCATGCCCATCTTCTGGTGGGGCCTGCTGCTGATCATCTTCTTTTCCGGCTATCTGGGCTGGACGCCGGTTTCGGGACGCATCGCGCTCTCCTTCTTCCTGCGCCCCATTACCGGCTTCATGCTGGTCGATACCCTGCTCTACGGCAATTGGCCGGCCTTCGTTTCGGCTTTGCGCCATCTGATCCTGCCGGCAGTGGTGCTGGGCACCATTCCCCTGGCGGTCATCGCGCGGCAGACCCGTTCGGCCATGCTCGAAATCCTGGGCGAAGATTATGTGCGTACCGCTCGCGCCAAGGGCATGTCGCCCCGTCGCGTGGTCAATGTGCATGCTCTGCGCAATGCGCTGATCCCGGTGGTCACCACGATTGGCCTGCAGGTCGGGCTGCTCATGGGCGGCGCCATCCTCACAGAAACTATTTTTTCCTGGCCGGGGATTGGCAAATGGATGATCGATTCCATTTCCAAGCGCGACTATGTCGTCGTGCAATCGGGGCTCTTGCTGATCGCGCTCATCGTCATGGCGGTGAACCTGCTGGTCGATCTGCTCTATGCCGTCATCAACCCGCGCATCAGGGTGCAGTAAGATGACCCAGACTCCAAAAATCGTCCCCGCCAAGCCCGACCGTGCTGCCGCGCTGCGCGAATTCTGGCACTATTTTTCCGTCAACCGCGGCGCCGTCATCGGGCTGGTGGTGTTTGCACTCCTGGTGCTGATCGCCATCTTTGCCCCGCTGCTGGCGCCCTATTCGCCCGACCTGCAATATCGCGACGCCATCCTCAAGCCCCCGTTCTGGGATGCCGGTAGCGACCCGCGCTTCCTGCTGGGCACCGATCCGGTGGGCCGCGATATGCTGTCCCGGCTGATCCATGGCGCCCGCTATTCGCTGTTCATCGGCTTTTTCGTGGTCAGCGGCGCGCTGTTTGTCGGCGTGATCCTGGGCGTGCTGGCCGGCTATTTCGGTGGCTGGATCGACGCCATGATCATGCGCGTCATGGACATCGTCCTGGCCTTCCCGTCTCTACTGCTGGCGCTGGTGCTGGTGGCCATTCTGGGGCCGGGCCTGTTCAACGCCATGGTCGCCATTGCGCTGGTGCTGCAACCGCACTTTGCCCGCCTGGTCCGCGCCGCGGTGATGGCGGAGAAAAACCGCGAATATGTCACGGCCGCCCGCCTTTCGGGCGCCGGGCACTTGCGCCTCATGCTGGTGACCATCCTGCCCAATTGCCTGGGGCCGCTGATCGTTCAGGCGACGCTGAGCTTTTCCAATGCGATTCTCGAAGCCGCCGCGCTGGGCTTCCTGGGCATGGGTGCGCAGCCGCCGACTCCCGAATGGGGCACCATGCTGGCCTCGGCCCGCGAATTCATCCTGCGCGCACCCTGGGTCGTGACCTTCCCGGGTCTGGCGATCCTGATCACCGTGCTCGCCATCAACCTCATCGGCGACGGATTGCGCGATGCGCTCGATCCCAAGCTCAAGCGGAGCTGAGACATGCCCCTGCTCGAAATCAAGAACCTGAGCGTTTCCTTCGATACCTCGGTCGGCCTGTTCAAGGCTGTTGATGGGATCGATGTGTCGGTCGACGCCCGCGAAGTCCTCGCCATTGTCGGGGAATCCGGCTCTGGCAAATCGGTGGCCATGCTGGCGGTTATGGGGCTATTGCCCAGCACCGCCACGGTCACCGCCGACAAGATGGAGTTCGAAGGCCTCGACCTGCTCGCCATGTCGCCGGCCGACAAGCGCAAGATCATCGGCAAGGACATTGCCATGATCTTCCAGGAGCCGATCGCCAGCCTCAATCCCTGCTTCACCGTGGGCTTCCAGATCGAGGAAGTGCTGTCCAAACATCTGGGGCTCAGCGGCCGTGCGGCGCGGCAGCGCGCCGTCGAATTGCTGCATCTGGTGGGCATCAAGGACGGTGCGGACCGGCTCAATGCCTTCCCGCACCAGATGAGCGGCGGGCAATGCCAGCGCGTCATGATCGCCATGGCTATTTCCTGTAATCCCAAATTGCTGATCGCGGACGAACCGACCACCGCGCTCGACGTGACCATCCAGAAGCAGATCCTCGATCTGCTGGTTCGGCTGCAGGCCGAACACGGCATGGGCCTGATCATGATCACCCATGATATGGGCGTCGTGGCCGAAACGGCCGACCGGGTCATCGTGCAATATAAGGGGCACAAGATGGAGGAGGCCGACGTGCTCTCCCTGTTCGAGAACCCCAAATCCAACTACACGCGGGCGCTTCTGTCGGCGCTGCCGGAAAACGCGGTGGGCGATCGCCTGCCCACGGTGTCCGACTTCGTCTTCGAACCGGCGCCGGGAGTGGCATGATGACTGCACCCGTTCTCGAAGTCCGCAATCTCACCCGTGATTACACCTCCTCCGGCGGCTTCCTGCGGCCGGCCAAGGTCGTGCATGCCGTCAAGGGCGTCAATTTCTCGCTCGCCAAGGGTCGCACTCTGGCCGTGGTCGGTGAAAGCGGCTGCGGCAAGTCCACCCTGGCGCGCATGATCACGCTGATCGATCCGCCGACCGCGGGCGAAATCCTGATCGATGGCAAGCCGGTCGATGCCGGCCACGTCACCCACGACATGCGCCAGAAGGTGCAGATCGTGTTCCAGAACCCCTATGGCTCGCTCAATCCGCGCCAGAAGATCGGCGACGTGCTGGCCGAGCCGCTGCTGCTCAATACCAAGATGCCGGCTGCCGAGCGGCGCGAACGCGCCATGGCCATGCTGCTCAAGGTCGGGCTGGGACCCGAGCATTTCAATCGCTATCCGCACATGTTCTCGGGCGGCCAGCGCCAGCGCATCGCCATTGCCCGCGCGCTGATGCTCAACCCCAGTTTCCTGGTGCTCGACGAGCCGGTATCGGCGCTCGATCTCTCCGTGCAGGCGCAGATTCTCAACCTGCTCAAGGATCTGCAGGACGAATTCGGGCTGACCTATGTGTTCATCAGCCACGATCTGAGCGTCGTGCGCTATATTGCCGACGAGGTCATGGTGATGTATTTCGGCGATGTCGTCGAACATGGCAGCCGCGAGGACGTGTTTGGCAATCCCCAGCACAGCTATACCAAGACCCTGTTCGCCGCGACGCCCAAATCCGACGTCGAATCGATCCGCGCACGCATCGCCAAAAAGGCCGCCTTGGCCTCCTGATCCCCGGCGCCGCCCCTCCGCTCAGGAGGCGCGGCGCCAGCGCTGCTCGCCCAGGAACACTTCGAGATCATCCCGGCTCATCGGGCGGGCAAAGGCATAGCCCTGCAGGATATCGCAGCCGAGTTCGGTCAGGATCGCGGCATGCGCCATGCTCTCGACGCCCTCGGCGATCACTTCGATGCCCATGGATTTGCCGATATCGACGATCGAGGCCAGCAATTGGCGCTGCCCGATATCGTCCAGGATTGGATCGACCAATTGCCGGTCGATCTTGAGCCGGGCCGGGCGCAGTTTTTGCAGTGACACGATGGAGGCATAGCCGGTGCCGAAATCGTCGATTTCGATCTCGATGCCCAATTCCTTGAGCTGGTCGATATTGTGCGCGATGACCGCATCGTCCTCGTCGAGATAGATCGATTCCACCAGTTCGAACGCAATCCGTCCCGGCGGAATATGCAGCTTTTCGAGGCTCTCGATCAGCGCGTCATCATGCAGGCGGCGGTGGGACACATTGACCGAGGCGCGCGGCACTTTGAGGCCCATGCTCTCCCAGCGGTCGAGGTCAGCCAGCGCGTGTTCAAGCACGATGCGGTCGATTGTTGCCATGACATTGAGGTCTTCCGCCGTCGCGAGGAACGCGTCGGGCGCGCGCAGGCCCAGCACCGGATGGCGCCAGCGCACCAGGGCTTCCACGCCCACCAGGTCGTGGCTGCGCGCGTCGAACTGGGGCTGATAGAAGGCGATGAATTCCTCGCGCTCGAGCCCGCTCAGGATTTCGTCGGCCACCCGTTTGGTATGCACCACCTCGGCCTGCAGGGCTTCAGAGAAATATTCGAAGCGGTTGCGGCCGCGCCCCTTGGCGCGATAGAGCGCGATATCGGCATTGACCAGCAGGCGGCCCACGTCGATGTCGGGCCCATGCTCGGCGGCAATGCCGATACTGACGCCGAACCGGCATTGGTGGCCCTGATAGCTCACCGGCTTGCGCATCTGCGCCACGATCCGCTCGGCCATCATGCCCAGATACTGGTCGCCATCGGCAGCCGGGCAGACCACCACGAATTCGTCGCCGCCGATCCGCGCCACGAAATCGCTGGCGCGGCAATTGGCTCGCAGCACGGCGCTGGCATGCACCAGCATGGCGTCGCCCGCCGCATGGCCCAGCGTGTCATTGATCTGCTTGAAGCGATCGAGATCCAGATGCAGCAGGGCAATGCTGCCGCTGCCGGCATAGCCATCCCCCGCATTGGCCTTGAGGATGTCGTCGAGATAGCGCCGATTGGGCAGTCCGGTCAGGCTGTCATGCAAGGCATTGTGCTCGATGCGGCTCTTGGCGGCCTCGAGTTCCCGGTTGCGCGCCTCGGTCAGGAGCTTGGTGCGCCGCAAATCCTCGCTGCGAGCCACGTCCTCGGTAATGTCCCAATTGACCCCCACCAGCCGCGGATTGCTGCCGGCCTCGCTATAGACGGCGCCGATGGCCTTGATGGTGCGCACAGTGCCGTCCGGCCAGGTGACGCGGAACACCGATTTATACTGCCCGGTGCGCATGCCCTTGGAAAAATCGGTCTGCGCCGCCGCGAAATCGGCCGGATGCAGCGCCGCATTCCAATGCTTGAAATGGCGCGGCCCCCCGTCCTTGGGCAGGCCGTAAAGCTCGTTCATCCGTTCGTCCCAGACGAGGTCCCTGGTCGCCATATCCATTTCCCAGACGCCGACCTCCGAACTGTCCAGCGCCAGAGCGAGCCGGTGGGACAGCCGCTCGAGTTCGGCTTCGCGCTGCTTGAGCACGCGGATATGCAATTGCCGCTCGCCGATCAGCCGTCCGGTGATGAGAATGGGAAACAGAATCAGCGCCCCCGCGACGATCAATGTGCCGCGCAGCACCCAGATGCCGGAATCACTGGTCCAGCCGCCTTTTGGCCGGGCGGCGACCTCCCAGAAACCTGACGGCAAGGTGACGGTGGACAGCACGGGATCCTGGCCATCGAGGTCCGGTCCGAAAAACCGCTGGCCTTTCACGCCGCGCGCATCCCGGCGGGTGATGGAAATATCGCTGCCCAACGAGGGCGCAAGCAATCCGCTCTCGACATAGAGCCGGTCCATATCGACCACGGCCGACACCACGCCCCAGAAGCGGCGCTCCGTGCCATTGCCGGTAAATACGGGGAACCGGCCGACAAAACCCTGCCCGCCCTGCACCAGATCCACCGGCCCCGCCAAGACCGGCCGGCCGGTGTCGCGGGCCTGCAGCACGGCATCGCGCTGGGCAATGTCGAGCACATAATCGAGCCCGATCACCGCCTCATTGCCCGCCATGGGATAGGCCATGGTGACCACCAGGCCCGGCGCCGCAGCCACCAGCCGCAATTGGCTGCGCTCGGCCAGGATGCTCGACGCCAGCGCCGCAAAGCGGGCCTGGTCCATTCCCGGTTCGGTGGCGAGGGTCGATACCAGCCCACGCACCAATTGGATATTGCCGTTGATATTGCCTTCGAGCTTGGCACGGACCAGGGAAAGCTCGGCCTGCACATCCGCGCGCAGTCTCTCGCGGGCGAGAATGCTGGTCTGCTTGTCGAGGAACAGCCCGCCGGTAACCAGCACGATCAGCGCAATCACGGCCGGAATGGCAATGGGGCGCAGCCAGCTCAGCCTATTGTCCTGCGATGCAGTTGAATTCACCACCGATATCACCCGCCTCCCGGTCTTCTGTCCGGGCAGGATGAGCCTGGCGGCACAACCTTTATGTTTGCCTACCCCGCGCCAGCTCTATCGTCTTGTGGTTAGCGGCGGGCTAAACTCGGCTTCGGTATTTACCCGGTTTCCACGAGGATCGTCCCCGCCGCCGCGCATAGCGCAGTGAAGGCCGGGGAGGGGCTACGGTCGGTCACGAACGTGTCGATCTGGTCGATCCGGGCGATCCTGACCGGCGCGGTGCGGGCGAATTTACCGGCATCGGCGACCAGGATTATGTGTCGCGCATTGGCAATGATGGCTTGCGCCACCTTGACCTCGCGATAGTCGAAATCGAGCAGGGCGCCGTCTTCGTCCAGCGCCGAGGCGCCGATGACAGCGTAGTCGACCTTGAATTGGGAGAAAAAGCCGGCCGCCGCTTCGCCCACAATGCCGCCATCGCTGCCGCGCACCACGCCGCCGGCAATCACCACCTCGAATTGGGGATAGATGCGCATGCGGTTGGCGACATTGATGTTGTTGGTGATGACCAACAGGCCCGAATGATCGAGCAGGGCCTGGCTCACCGCCTCGGTCGTCGTCCCGATATTGATGAACAGCGAGGCGTCATTGGGGATGAGCGCGGCGGCCGCCTTGCCTATGGCCTGCTTTTCCGCGGCCGCAATGTTCCGCCGCGCCTCATATTCGAGGTTTTCAATGCCCGAGGGCAGCACAGCCCCGCCATGCATGCGCTTGAGCAGGCGCTGGTCGCAGAGCTGGTTGAGATCCTTGCGGATGGTCTGCACCGACACGGCAAAGCGCTCGGCCAGGGCATCGACCAGCACCCGCCCTTCGAGCCGGGCCAGTTCCAGGATCGCCTGCTGGCGTGTCTGCGTGTCGTTCAAGCTTTTCGCCCCTATGCCGGCTCGAAGTCGGATGGCCGGCCGGTCACGTCGGCGAGCCCCGTGGCAAAGCGGCGGGCATTCTTGACATAGCCATCGGCCGACCGGGTCAGCCCGGCAATGGCTTCCGCGTCCAACGCCCGGACCACCTTGCCCGGCACGCCGACCACGAGCGAACCATCGGGAATTTCCTTGCCCTCGGTGATCAGGGCGCCCGCTCCGATCAGGCAATTGCTGCCGATCCTGGCGCCATTGAGCACGGTAGCGCCCATGCCGATCAGCGTATTGTCGCCAATGGTGCAGCCATGCAGCATGGCCTTGTGGCCAATGGTGCAGCCCTCCCCGATGGTCAGCGGGAAGCCCATATCGGTATGGAGCACCGCATTGTCCTGCACATTGCTGCGCGCGCCGATGGTGATGGTTTCATTGTCGCCGCGCGCCACCGCGCCAAACCAGATGCCCGCATCGACGCCCACTACGATATCGCCCACCAGCACGGCGGTCGGTGCAATCCAGGCGACATCGGGATCGAGCCGCGGCGCGACGCCATCGAGTTCATATAGGCTCATCAACAATCCTCCTCAGCTCGCCACGCCATAGGCATCGCGCATCTCGGCGATTTCAGCCAGTGCCTGGGCAAATATCCCCCAATCGTCGCGTTCTGCAATCGGCGCCCAGATCGCCTCGACATCCTCCACCAGCATGGTGCGCGGCTTGGTCCGGGCGAAATAGGGATGATCGAGATTGACCCTGTCGCTGGCTGTGTAGCCTTCCAACGCGTCGGCAATCGGCCGGAACGCGTCTGTTGCATAAAACTCGGCTGACGGACTGGAAGCTGCTCGCTTGGCACTCAGCGCCCCGCCGCGCCAATCAAAGAAGAATTGCTCATAGGGCGCCTGCGACTGGTTGAGGAAGCCGAACAGCGCGGTGATGAACGCGCTGTCGCTCTCTACATCGCGTGGGTTCAGTCCCAGGCGGCCCAGCATGGCGGCGGGCAGGGCGGCGCGGAATTGCGGCCAGATCGTATTGAGCGCCGGCTCCAATGCCTCGATACTGGACAGCGGCACGAGGCACTCGGCCAACCGGGTCAGGTTCCAGGCCAAGGTGTCGGGTTGCCGGCCAAAGCTATAAAGCCCGCTCTCGTCGAAATAAGCGGCGGTGAAATCGGGATCGTAGGTCGGCAGGAACCGCCACGGCCCATAATCGAAACTCTCGCCAGTGACATTGATATTGTCGGTGTTGAGCACGCCATGCACGAACCCGGCGGCAATCCATTGCGCGCCCAGTTTTGCCACGGCCGCGACCACCGCCTCAAGCAGGGCTGCCGGCTTGTCAGTGGCGTCCGCCAATTGGGGATAATAATGGGCGATGGTGTAATCGACCAATTGGCCGATGGCGTCATAGTCCTCGAGATAGGCTAGGCGCTGGAAGGTGCCGATGCGGATATGGCTGTGGCTGAGCCGGACCAGCACTGACGACCGCGTCGGCGAGGGCTCATCGCCCCGGTAGAGCTCTTCCCCAGTTTCGATCAACGAAAAGCTCTTGGACGTATAGACGCCCAGCGCTTCGAGCATTTCGGTGGCCAGCACTTCGCGCACCCCGCCTTTCAGCGTCAGCCGCCCATCGCCACCGCGCGACCAGGGCGTTTGCCCGCTGCCCTTGGTGCCGAAATCGAGCAGGCGCCCATCCCTATGGTCATAGCCCTGGGCAAACAGAAAGCCGCGCCCATCACCCAGATCGGCATTGTAGCTGCGGAATTGATGGCCGTGATAGCGCAGCGCCAGTGGCTGGTTGAGCGAGCCGGGCAGGGGCGCAAAGCGGCCGAAATGGGCGATCCATTGCTCGTCGCTGAGCCCGTCCAGGCCCATGCGCTTGGCCCAGCGCTGGTCGCGATGGCGCAATATGGTCTGGGGAAAATCGGCGGGGGTGACGCGGTCAAAGAACGCGTCGCCGAGCGTTTCGTGGTCTGTGGCTGGTTTGAATGCGGGCATGGGCCAAAGCTAGCAATTGGCCCGCCCCGGCGCCAGTGCGCAACCCAGCCTTTCGTTTGCCCGCCTAGCGCAAGCCGGCAAATCGCCCTATATGCCCACTAATGACATCCCAGAGCGACATCCTGCGCCTCGCGCCCTTCCAGGCCGCCATCTTCGATATGGACGGCACGCTGCTTGATACCGAAGCGGTGTTCAAGACCATCGTCTTTGAAGTCTGCACCGATCTGGGCTTCGAGATGACCGATGTGGTGCATAGTTCCATGGTCGGCTCCAGCCATGAGCGCACCAATCAACTGCTGCTGGAAGCCTATGGCGTGTCCTTTCCCTACAGCCTGTTCGACGAACGCTGCCGCGTCAGCATGCGCGAGCGCACCCATGCCGGCGTGCCGGTCAAGCAAGGCGCCCGCGAATTTCTGGCCGAACTGGTCGAGCGGAAAATCCCGATTGCCGTCGCCACCTCCTCGCGCACGCCCCATGCCCATACCCATCTGGGAGCGGCGGGCCTGCTCGATCTGTTCCAGACGGTTGTGACTCGCGACGATGTGGTCAATCCCAAGCCCCATCCCGAGCCCTACCTGACGGCGGCGCGGCGGTTGGGTATCGATCCGGCGCAATGCCTGGCGCTCGAAGACAGCCATGCCGGGGTCCGCGCGGCCCATGCCGCTGGCATGCAAACCGTCATGGTGCCCGATCTGGTCCACCCCAATGACGAATTGCGTGCCCTCGGCATTGCCGTGATGGAGAGCCTCGATCAGGTCCGGCTGGCGGCCTTCGCGCCGCGCTGATCGCATCTGCCTTTGAGCCCGCCCAAGGGTCCCGAGTCTCGCTCGGGGCCCTTTTGTTTGAGCCGGCCCGGGCCCACCGGTTGTTAATAGTTTTGGGGTGCTCGAAGCCCGTAAACTTTTATCGATCTGCTTAAACTCCCATTTGTTACGTCCCAAGCCTTTGTACGCTAAGGGTTTTCAAGTCGTGCCGGCTGGATTAACCCTACTTTAAGAAGCTAACGGCTATGGTTAACCAGCGGTAAATTTTGGCTTCCCAGCCGAGCCAAGCCCGGTTAGGGTGCGGCTCGTTATCAGACGAAGCCGGTCCGCAACGACGGAACGGATGAATGCGAAGGCCCGCCGGAAACGGCCGGACGGGCTCAGGGGCAAGGACGGGGCATTGACGCAAACCTGGCAGGTCATCGCTGTGCGTGCGGTTTCGCATGTACTGGTCCTGTGCGCGGTTGCGCTCGTGCTGTTCGTCACCCTGGTTCCCGCTCACGCTGAAAACCTGCTCGTCGCCGACGTCACCCCGCTCGATGTGCCGGCCGATCTGGCAGCGCTGCGCGCCCAGCCGGCGCTCGGCGCCACCATGGCGCCGCTTGAGCCCGGCCAGCAGCCTTTGACCGCAGCGCTCCTGTCCAATTACGTCGCCCGCCAGCAGGCGCTGCGCGATTTCGACGTCAACGCCGCCCTGCCGCAGCCTGAGCTCAATTCCGAAGTGCTGCTGGGCTACATCGCCCGCGGCTCGTTTGGCGGCAATGGTGCGCTTTCGGCCATTGATAGCTTCGCGACCTCCAGCGCTCCCACCGAGCGGGCGCTCAGCCCCTCCGTGCTCGCTGCCTATGTTGAAAGCGGCTACCAGACCACCGGCCAGCGGCTCGACCATGCCAATACCGAGCGCGGATGCCTGGCCCAGGCCATCTATCACGAGGCTCGCGGCGAAAGCGAAGCCGGCCAGCTCGCCGTCGCCAATGTCATCGTCAACCGTGCGCGGTCGGGCAAGTTCCCGTCCACGCTCTGCGGCGTCATCTACCAAAACGCCAATAAGGGCCGCTATCGCTGCCAGTTCACCTTTGCCTGCGACGGTCGCGACGACGCCCCGGCCGAACGCCGCGCCTGGGGCCGCTCCAAGGAGCTGGCGCAGCAGGTCTATGCCGAGTTCGCCCTGGGCGAGAATGTCGGCGCCGTGCCGGGTTCCGCGCTCTACTATCACACCACCGCAGTGCGCCCGTCCTGGGCCAATACCTATAATGCGGTCGCCGAAATCGGCTCGCATATCTTTTATTCCCCCAACTGATGCGCTGAGGTCCGCCGCTCGAGCCTTGTGGGCTTTGCGGAATGCGTCCCAATATCGCCGTTGATCGAACGTGAAGTGTGCCTGAAGATTTAGGTGCGGGGATAAGTGTCGTAGATCGCGGCTTTCCGGGCCTCCTGCCGTGGCCCACACAAACAAAAAGGGCGCCCGCAGGCGCCCTTTCTTACATCGATTGAACGAAACCCTACTCCGCCGCCTGCGCCATCCTTGGTCCGGGCGCAGCATCGGCGCCGGTGCCAAACTTCTCGAAATTGGCGCGGAACAGGCCGGCCAGGTGGGTGGCCTGGCGGTCATAGGCTTCGGCGTCGGCCCAGGTGGCGCGGGGCGTTAGCAGCGTTGGGTTGATGCCGGGGACCGCAACCGGCACGGCGAAGCCGAAGAGCTCGTCGGTCCGCATCTCGGCGCTATCCAGCTCGCCATTAAGTGCAGCGGTCAAGAGGCGCCGTGTCGAGGCGATGTCGATGCGCTTGCCCAGGCCATAGCCGCCGCCGGTCCAGCCGGTATTGATCAGCCAGGCGGAGGCCCCGCTTTCCTTGAGTTTTTCGGCCAGCATGGCCCCGTAAACCGTGGGATGCAGCGGCATGAACGGGGCGCCGAAACAGGCCGAGAAGGTGGCCTGCGGCTCGGTGACGCCGCGTTCGGTGCCGGCAACCTTGGCGGTGTAGCCCGAAAGGAAATGGTAGACCGCCTGTTCCGGCGTCAGCCGGGCGATGGGCGGCAGCACGCCAAAAGCGTCGGCGGTGAGGAAGACCACGGTGCGCGGCGTGCCGCCCACGCTGCCCTTGGCGATGGCCGGCAGCACGTGAATTGGGTAGGCCGCACGGGTGTTTTCGGTGAGGCTAATGTCGTCAAATGCTGGCAGACTGTTAGCATCGAGAATGACATTTTCCAGCACTGTGCCAAACCGCTTGGTCGCGGCATGGATTTCCGGCTCTGCCGCGGGGCTGAGCTTGATGGTCTTGGCGTAGCAACCGCCTTCGAGGTTGAAAACGCCGTCCTCGCTCCAGCCATGTTCGTCGTCCCCGATCAGCGGCCGATCGGGGGCATTGCTGAGCGTGGTTTTACCAGTGCCCGACAATCCGAAGAACAATGCGCTTTCGCCATTGACCCCGAGATTGGCCGAGCAATGCATCGGCAGCACGCCCTGGCGCGGCGCGTGGAAGTTGAAGAGGCTGAACACGCTCTTCTTGATTTCCCCGGCATAGAGCGTGCCGGCGATCACCACGATATTGCGGCTCATGTCGAGCGCGATCACCGTATCGGTGCGGCTGCCATGGCGGGCCGGGTCGGCCTTGAACTCGGGCGCATGCATAATGGTGACGGCCACCGGATTGGCTGCTGCTTCCACCATCTCGCCGGGGCGGATCAGCAGATTGCGGATGAACAGGGCATGCCAGGCGCTGGGGGTCAGCACTGTCACGCCATATTGATGGCGCGGATCGGCCCCGGCCAGGAGGTCCTGCCGGTAGAGCGGGCCACCCGCAAGATGGGCCTGCGCATCGGCCAGCAGCACATCGAAATGGGCCGGGCTCATGGCGCCCGAATTATCCCACCAGACGCTGTTTTCGGTCAGGCCATCGCGCACGATGAACTTGTCCTTGGGCGAGCGGCCGGTAAAGGCGCCGGTGCGCACCGAAACGGCGCCATCGGCCGTCAATACGGCGCTGCCATCGGCAACGGCGCGGGCGACCAGGGCCGGGGCGATGTCGTTGAGGGACAGCGAAGCGGCTGCCGCGCCAATCCGGTCTCGCAGGGCGCTATGGTCGAACACACTCATCTGGCTTACTCTCCAAGGGTCGCCGCAACACCATGATGCGGCCCTCAATGGCGCCTAGATTAGGGTGGAGCATAGCGGGGCAACCATCCCGAAATGGGTCGTAAGACGGAAGTTGCATCCGCATGGCGAAAGCAGCTTCCATTGCGCAAGACTTGGCCGCGCCTTATTTAATGCGTAATTGTCGCCTGCAACGCGAGGCCGAACCGGCTATAGTTCTGGCCGGCCACACGCGTCACAACAAGAAAGGCAGCTCATGCCCAAGATTGCCCTGGTAGATGACGACCGCAATATTCTGACCTCGGTGTCGCTGACGCTGGAGGCCGAAGGGTATCAGGTCGCCACCTATACCGATGGTGCATCGGGTCTTGAAGGTCTCACCACCGACAAGCCGGACCTTGCCATCCTCGACATCAAGATGCCGCGCATGGATGGCATGGAATTGCTGCGCCGCCTGCGCCAGAAGTCGGATGTGCCGGTGATCTTCCTTACCAGTAAGGACGAAGAGATCGACGAACTGTTCGGCCTCAAGATGGGCGCCGACGATTTCATCACCAAGCCGTTCAGCCAGCGCCTGCTGGTCGAGCGCGTCAAGGCCATCCTGCGCCGCTCGGCCCCGCGCGATCCCTCTGCCCCTGCCGGCGCACCAGGCGAATCCTCGCCGGGCAAGGCGCTGATCGAGCGCGGCTCGCTGGTGATGGATGAAGAACGCCATACCTGCACCTGGAAGGGCCAGCGGGTCACCCTGACTGTCACCGAATTCCTCATCCTGCAGGCGCTGGCGCTTCGCCCCGGCGTCGTCAAGTCGCGTAACGCGCTGATGGATGCGGCCTATGACGATCAAGTCTATGTCGACGATCGCACCATCGACAGCCACATCAAGCGGCTGCGCAAGAAGTTCAAGGCGACCGACGACGACTTCGAAATGATCGAGACGCTTTATGGCGTCGGCTATCGCTTCAAGGAGCAATAAGCACCCAAGTGGCCATCATCGACCCCGATATGGATGAGAAGCCGGACGCCAAGGCGCCCGGCAAGGCCACCCCCATGCCCGAGCCCGAGCAGGACCAGCCGGCCGCGCCGCGCCGCACCCATCGCTGGCGGCTGGTGCTAGCCCCGTTCTATCGGCTGGCCAGCGGCATCAGCCGCTTTCTCGATTTCACGATTTTTTCCAGCCTCACCCGCCGCATCATCGTGCTCAATCTGGCGGGCCTATTGGTGCTGGTGGTGGGCATCCTCTACCTCAACCAATGGCGGGCCGGCCTGATCGACGCTCGCGTGCAATCGCTGCGCGTGCAGGGCGAAATCATCGCCGCCGCCGTCGCCGCCTCGGCGACGGTGGATAGTGACGTCATTTCGGTCAATCCGGACCGGTTGCTGGAATTGCAGGGCGACGGTACAGTGTCCTCGCTGTCCTATTTCGATCCTTCGCTGGAATTCCCGATCAGCCCCGAGCGGGTCGCGCCGCTGCTGCGTAACCTAATCACGCCAACCCGCACCCGCGCCCGTATCTATGATCAGGGCGGGCTGATGATCCTCGATAGCGACAATATCTATGCGCGCGGCGAGGTGATGCGGCAGATCATCGAAACCAAGAAGGACGATGATTTCTTCCTCTGGCATTGGTGGAATGCGGTGCTGGCCTGGGTGCCGGGCGACAATTTCCCGAAATATCAGGAATATGGCGTCGACGAGGGCATGCGCTATCCCGAAGTCGCCTCGGCGCTGGCGGGTGCCCCGGCCGATTTCGTACGCGTCGATGGGCAGAACCAATTGGTGGTGTCGGTCGCCGTACCGGTGCAGCGCGTGCGCGCCGTGGTGGGCGCTATCCTGCTCTCGACCGCGCCGGGCGACATCGATTCCATCGTGTCGCAGGAACGCTGGGGCATTCTGCGCATCGCCATGATCGCGGCGGCGGTGCAGATCGCGCTGTCGCTGCTGCTGGCCGGCACCATTGCCGGGCCGATGCGGCGCCTGTCCGAAGCCGCCGAGCGGGTGCAGACCGCCGGCAATGCCCGCGCCGAAATCCCCGATTTCTCCGATCGTCCCGACGAAATCGGGCATCTGTCGGGTGCGCTGCGGCGCATGACCGACGCGCTCTATAACCGCATCGAGGCCATCGAGCGCTTTGCTGCCGACGTGGCGCATGAACTGAAAAACCCGCTGACCTCGCTGCGGTCGGCAGTGGAAACCCTGCCGCTGGCCAAGCGGGCCGAGGATCGCGACCGGCTCAACGCCATTATCCAGCACGATGTGAAGCGGCTCGACCGGTTGATCACCGATATTTCCAGCGCCAGCCGGCTCGATGCCGAACTGGCGCGCGAAAGCTCGGACCGCATCGATGTGGAAAAACTGGCCGAAGTCATGGTCGGCATCCAGAAGGACATGGCGCTGGGCCGCAATGTCACCGTGGTTTTGGGCAAGCGCAGCGGCAAGGGCAATGCCATCGTCAATGGCCATGAAAGCCGGCTGGCCCAGGTCTTTGCCAATCTGATCGACAATGCCGTGTCCTTCTCGCCAGAAGGGGGCGTGGTGACCGTGACGCTGGCCACCGACGCCGACGATGTCACCATAACGGTAATGGATGAGGGGCGCGGCATTACCGGGGATTTCGGCAAAATCTTCCAGCGCTTCTATACTGACCGGCCCGATACCGAGAGCTTTGGCGATCATTCGGGGCTGGGTCTGTCCATCTCCAAACAGATCGTGGACGCCCATAAAGGCACGATCCGAGCCGCCAACCGGCAGGATCGCTCGGGCGCCGTGTTCACGATTGTGTTGCCCCGAGCCCGCAAATGAGACTCCGCCATGCGCCAAAACCTCAATATTCATGGCACCGCGGTCGTGCTGGGCGGCGCGGGATTGCTGCTGCGCGGACCCTCGGGTTCCGGCAAATCGCTGCTGGCTCTGGCGTTGCTCGACCGCTGGGCGGCGCGGGGGCTGGACGCGGCGCTGGTCTCCGATGATCGGGTCGATCTCAGTGCCGGCCCAGAAGGGCTCACAATGGCCGCTCCCGCCCCGATTGCCGGGCTGATCGAGCTGCGCGGGCGCGGCATTCTCACCCGGTCCCATCGCAGTCCGGTGCCGCTGCACCTGCTGATCGATCTGGTGCCCGAGCTGCTCCGCATGCCCGAATCCGATGCGTTCACGACCGAACTTTTGGGGCTCTCTGTGCCCCGCGCGCCGGTGCCGCAGGCCGGCTTGATCGGACTTGACCATCAAATGCTGTTGGTAAGTGAGGCTCTGGCCGCGCTGGACCCGCTAGTGGGCCGGCCGTGACAAAAAACCACTTGAATCCCTGTCGCTCCGGGGCAAGACTGCCCCTCACTCGCGCCTTCGGGCCGGGTTCGGCTTCGCGCGCTATCCAAACAAGGCCTTGCGCGGGCAGGGGGCAGACAATACTGGAATGCCGTCGGCGCCACGACGCAGGCGCATCTCGGCAGGCTGGGGACGTTGCATGATCGGTCTGGTTCTGGTGACGCATGGTGCGCTCGCCAATGAGTTCAAGTCGGCACTGGAACACGTCGTCGGCCCGCAGGATTATTGCGAAACCATCGCTATTGGTCCCGACGACAATATGGAAAACCGCCGCAACGACATTCTGGCCGCCGTCGACAAGGCCGATAATGGCTCGGGCGTCATCATCCTGACCGACATGTTCGGCGGCACGCCGTCTAATCTTGCCATCTCGGTGATGCAGAACCGCGACGTGGAAGTGATCGCCGGGGTCAACCTGCCCATGCTGGTGAAGCTGGGCCGCGTCCGTGGCGACATGAGCATCAAGGAAGCGGTCAATCTGGCACAGGAAGCGGGCCGCAAATATATCACCGTCGCCAATTCGATCCTGAGCGCGGGGTAGACCCATATGGATGCTGCCAGCACCGGCCGGGCCGTCGCCCAGCAATTGACCATCGTCAACCGCAAGGGCCTGCACGCCCGCGCCTCGGCCCGCTTCGTGCGCACCGCCGAATGCTTTGACGCCACCATTGCCGTCATCAAGGACGGCACTTCGGTGGCCGGCAATTCCATCATGGGCCTGATGATGCTGGGCGCCGGGCCGGGGAGCACGATCCTGGTGCAAGCCAGCGGCAAGCAGGCGCGCGAGGCGCTGGAGGCGATTGTCGAGCTGGTGAATAATGGGTTCGACGAGGATAGCGATGGGGCTGCGGGGTGAGCAACTGTCCGCCCGTTTTTCATGGGCAACGGTCACCAAAGGTCCATTCGGCCACCGAAGACCTCAATCAGGTTGCAGTTACCGGTCACGGTGACATCTATGGCGTAGTTGGTGGATAGCGGGTTTCCCCAGAAAAAGCGCTGTGAGTAGCCTTCGTTCTCAAAGCCTCTCACTGCCCTGTACTGAACACCGTCGCAAGTGACGTGTTCCATAAGTTCAGGGTGGCTATCCTGAAACACCCGAGTTTCAAATCCATCAGCCATGAGATCCCGCACTATATTGGCTTCGCTGTCTGGCTGGCGCGGGCTTAACAGATCGGCGCGGTTAATTTTGCCGGTTTGAACATGGGCGATCAAACGCCCAAAATATAGACTATGCGGTTCATCAGGCGGTTGAGAGCAGCCGGAAAGGAACAATAAGCCCGCAAGTGCCAGGGCGCGCGAGAAACTCGAGACTTGTCTCAATTTGGGCATAGCCATTGTTCGATTACTCAGTTCGAATAATGCTGTTAGCAGGTTTTGCCAGCGCAGTGAGGGATACCGGGTTCTCCACGTCAGCAATTTTGAGGTGATGCGCAATATCGATGGGGTGATGACCTTGATCCTGCATGCGTTGCAGCAACCCCCACCCTCAATCCCTCCCCACAAGGGGGAGGGAAGTCCGGCCACTGCCTCTCAAAATTTGGGAGATGGCCCGTGAGCGTGGGTCTAGCGTCTCCCTCCCCCTTGTGGGGAGGGATCAAGGGTGGGGGTGTTGGGAGCCCCAGACCTACGAGATATAAACTTATCTTTATATCCGGTTGATCCCGGCCGCCGCCTTGGCTATAGCAAAGGCAAGAATTCCTGTGCCCAAGCGGAGCCCGCCATGACCACCAAATCGACCGACTATGCGGTCAAGGACATTTCCCTCGCCGAATTCGGCCGCAAGGAAATCCAGATCGCCGAAATCGAAATGCCCGGCCTGATGGCCATCCGCGAGGAATATGCCGCCGCCCAGCCGCTCAAGGGTGCGCGCATTGCCGGCTCGCTGCACATGACCATTCAGACCGCGGTGTTGATCGAGACGCTGGTGGCTTTGGGCGCCCAGGTGCGCTGGGTCAGCTGCAATATTTTCTCGACCCAGGACCATGCCGCCGCCGCCATCGCCGCCGCCGGCATTCCGGTGTTCGCCCATAAGGGCGAGAGTCTCGAAGAATATTGGGCCTTTACTGACCGCATGATGGATTGGGGGAATGGGCTCACCCCCAATATGATCCTCGACGATGGTGGCGATGCCACCATGTATATTCTCAATGGCGCCAAGGCCGAGAAGGACGCCTCTTTCCTCGACAAGCCGGGCAATGAGGAAGAGGAAATCTTCTTTGCGACCATCAAAAAGCGCCTGGCGACGTCGCCGAATTTCTTCTCCACCATCCGCGCCAATATCCGCGGCGTGTCGGAGGAAACCACGACCGGCGTGATGCGGCTCTATCAGCTGCATGCCAAGGGCGAGCTGCCCTTCCCGGCCATCAACGTCAATGACTCGGTCACCAAGTCCAAGTTTGACAATAAGTATGGCACCCGTGAATCGCTGGTCGACGCCATCCGTCGCGGCACCGATGTGATGCTGGCCGGCAAGGTCGCCATCGTTTGCGGCTATGGCGATGTGGGCAAGGGTTCGGCTGAATCGCTGCGCGGCGCCGGCGCTCGCGTGCTGGTGACCGAAGTCGACCCGATCTGCGCGTTGCAGGCGGCCATGGAAGGCTTTGAGGTCGTAACCCTCGAAGACGCCGCTCATCGCGCCGATATCGTGGTCACCGCCACCGGCAATCGCGACGTGCTGATGATCGACGACATGCGCAATCTCAAGGACATGGCCATTGTCTGCAATATCGGCCATTTCGATAACGAGATCGACGTGCTCGGCCTGCGCAATTTCAAGTGGACCAATGTGAAGCCGCAGGTCGACCTGATCGAGCAGCCCAATGGCAAGCGCCTGATCCTGCTGTCCGAGGGGCGCCTTGTCAACCTGGGCAATGCCACCGGTCACCCCAGCTTTGTCATGTCGGCCTCCTTTGCCAACCAGACGCTGGCCCAGATCGAACTCTGGACCAATGGCGAAAAGCTGGAAAAGAAGGTGCATGTGCTGCCTAAGCATCTCGACGAAAAGGTCGCCGAACTGCACCTGGCCAAGCTGGGCGCCAAGCTGACCAAGCTGAGCAAGACCCAGGCGGATTATATCGGCGTGCCGCAAAACGGCCCCTTCAAGTCCGGCGAATACCGCTACTGAGTTTTTTGCCCTTTCGGCATTTCGCCCGCGGCTTTGGCTGCGGGCGTTTTTGTTTCTGCTTCGTTCCCCGTCAAGGGGCGATATCCGCCATTTGTCGGCAGGGCAGGTCCATTAAGACTCTTTTAGCCGATTCACCGTGCCGGTATGGTCAGGGTGATTCGGGGGCGCGGGGACACGCCGCCGGTTCGGGGTGGCGGGAACCGATGGTTCCGCTTGCGTCGCCCCTCTAGTGCAAGCGTACCGCTTTTGGGCGGACTTGGCAGAACGTCAACAAACACGAGGGTAGCGCATGGCGCCGGATCGTTTCCGGAAGCATTGGGGATTCCGCGGATTGGCCGCAGCCCCTATGACGCTGGCAACAGCCGTACCCGCCTTGGCCCAGAGCCCGACGACGGCCACTCTTGCCGGCGCGGCGCCGCTGGCCATCGCCGTGGGCGCGGGCGCCTTTGCCCTGCTCGCCATGGCCGTGCTGCGCACCATGCAGGCCGATGGCAAAAAGGCCCGCCGCAAGGCCGCCGAACAGATTGCGGGCCTGCGCGCGCTGGTCGACGAATATGAAGCCCTGCTCTCGGGCACGCGCGAAGTCACCATATTGTGGACCGACAATGCCAGCGGCACGCCCAAATTCCTCGGGCAGACCTCGGCCGTCGTGCCCACCGGGCGGCAGCCCGAAAGCATTCTCAATTTCCACTCCTGGCTGGCCAATTACGATGCCGAGCAGCTCGGCCAATCGCTCGAGGCGCTGCGTGTGCATGGCCAGGCGTTTTCCGCCAGCCTCACCGCCATTGACGGCCGGCTGATCCGCGCCAATGGCTGGGTGCTGGGCGGCGGCGTTGCGCTGCGCCTGCGCCCCGCATTCCTGCAGCCCAGCGCCGAACAGGCCGCGGCGGCCAATGCCATGATGAGCGATACTGATAGCGTGCGCGCCATCCTGTCGCTGTTGAGCCAGCCCGCTTTCCTGCGCGGGCCCAATGACAGACTGATCTTTGCCAATCCGGCCTATCACAGCCTCGCCAAGGCGCTGAACAAATCCGGCAGCGAAGCTGCCCCCGCCGAATTGCTCGAAAACGGCGCGCTCAAAACCCACCTCGCCGCCTGTGCCGGCGCCGACAAGCCCGCCCGCGTGAGCGTGGATTGGCCCGGCCAGGGCCGGTTCGAGCTGGTCGAATTTGCCATCAATGGCGGCCGCGCCGGCTATTTGCGGCCGCTCGAGGCGGCTGTCGTGCCGGCCGATCCGGGTGTCGCCCAGATCGGGGGCATCATCAATGCGCTGGCTACTCCCATTGCCATCTTCAATGGCCGGCGCGAACTGGTGCAGTTCAATCAGGCCTATGCCGATCTCTGGCACCTCAATGGCGGCTTCCTCGTGCTGGGGCTCGATGAACGGGCAATCCTCGACAAACTGCGCACCGAGGGCATGCTGCCCAGCCAGGTGGATTACCAGACCTGGCGGACCAAGCATCTGCAATCCTATAGCCGCACCATTGCCTATGAGAACGAGCCCTGGCACCTGCCCGATGGCCGGACCATCAAGGTGATTTCGGCACCCGCCGGCGCCAATGGCGGGGTGATCTATGTGTTTGAAGACCTGACCGAACGGCTCAAGCTCGAAAGCACCAACAAGGCCTTCACCAATGTGCAGCGCGAAACCATCAATGCGTTGAGCGAAGCCGTCGCTGTGTTCGGCACCAATGGGCGGCTGACGCTATCCAATCCGCGGCTATCGGCGCTGTGGAAGCTGCCGATGAACGAATTGGGGCAGAACCCCCATATCGACCAGATCGCCGAAGCCTCGGGCCGCGCCATTCCCGAGGATGGCGCCAGCATCTGGCGCGATCTCAAACGCGGCATCATCGATCTCAATCCCACCCGGTCCGACCAGACCGGGCGGCTCAACCGCTCCGATGGGCGGCTGCTCGATTATGCCATTACCCGCCTGCCCGATGGGCAGACCATGATGACCTTCCTCGATGTCACCGAAAGCGCCTCCTATTCCAAGGTGCTCAAGGAGCGCAACGATGCGCTGGTGGCTGCCGACGTGCTCAAGGACGCGTTCGTTGAGAATGTCTCCTATGAATTGCGCAGTCCGCTGACCAACATCATCGGCTTTGCCGACCTGTTGGCGGGCAGCGAGGGTGGCTCGCTCAATGAGCGGCAGCGCTCCTATATCGATTATATCCGCGCCTCTTCCGTCACGCTGGGCGTGTTGATCGACAATATCCTGGACCTCGCTTCGGTCGATGCCGGCATTGCCGAATTGCGGCCCGAACTGCTCGATGTGCATGGTCTGGTCGACAAGGCGCGGGCCGGGCTGTCGGCGACATTCCCGGAAGTCTCGGGCGAAAAGCCGATTAACCTGGTGGTCGACATCGAGGATCGCCTGCCCCCCTTCATCGCCGATGGCACGCGCATCGTGCAGGTGCTGTACAATCTGCTGTCCAATGCCGCCCGCTTCTCCCCCCCGGGCGGGGAAATCCGGCTCACCGTCAGCCATCGCGCCGAGCGCATGCTGTTCATCATCGAAGATGAAGGCCCGGGCCTCACCGATGAGATGAAATCGGCCATCCTCACCCGGCTGGACGCCCCCGCCGGCGGCCGCCAGCGCGGCGCGGGATTGGGTCTGGCCATCGTCAAGACCTTCGTCAACCTGCATGGCGGGGTGATCTCGGCCGAACGCCGCGAACCCCGCGGCAGCCGCATCATCGTCAACCTGCCCCGCGACAGCGCCATGGCGGGCGTGGCGGAATAATGGAGCGGCTGCTCCCCGATGACGACGCGACCTCAGCCCTTGGCGCCGAATTGGCCGCGACGCTCGCACCGGGCGATCTGGTCATTCTTGAGGGCGATCTGGGGGCGGGGAAAACCGCTCTGGCCCGCGCGATTATCCGCACCCTCGCCAATGATCCGGCGCTTGACGTGCCCTCGCCCACCTTTGCGCTGGTGCAGCCCTATGACACGCCGAAGGGGCCCGTGCTGCATGCCGATCTCTACCGGCTGGTCGATCCGCGCGAGGTGGACGAGCTGGGTCTGCTCGACAATCCCAATGCCATCGTGCTGGTCGAATGGGCCGAGCGCTCGCCCGAAATCGTCGCGGCAGCCAGCGTGGTGATCACGCTAGCCATTCCGCCGGGCGGCATGGGGCGACTGGTGAGTGTCACGCGCCGCTAATTATCGCTGCGCCGTTTCATATGTTCGCTTTCCTGGTTGGCGCCGCGGCGGATCGAGCGGTCGCCGTGGGAGATTTCGTATTCCCCGGCGGGCTGTTCCTGTTCGCTGCGCGCTTCGGCCATGGATTTCTCGTGCGGATCGACCGGGGCGCCCCTGGTCTTTTCTCGGCCCTCGATAATGGCCTTCTGCTGTTCGCGGGTGGCGCCGGTGGTCTTCTCGGTGCCGCGCGGCTGGGTTGTGCTTTGCTGAACCATGATGGTCCTCCTTGGCTATCGGGACCAACGCGGGCGCGGCGCCAAGGGTTTCCCGATGTGATCGGCTTTTGGGGAACTTCTCGCGCCCTCGCCGGTTGGCCCAATGAGGGCCAAGCATGGAGCAAGAGCCATGAACCATCATCCCAAGACCTCAAAACCCAACGATCTCGACCTCAAGCGCAATCCGGGCATCGGCCAGACCACGGCCGGTATCGACCAGGAGGAGACGATTTTCGAGGACGAGGAGGGCGGCTCCACCGTCGAGGGCGATGTGATGAACGGCACCGAAAGCGATGGTAGCATCAATCCGCGCCATCGCGGCCGCACCAATAAATAGCGGCTAAGTGTGGCCGAGAATGGCGTCGACCACGTCCTCGACGCTCATAGCCGAACTATCGATCCATAGTCCGAGGCGCGGCGTCTCGCGCGTTAGCGCCTCGGCCAGAATATCGGGCGGAAAATTTTCGCCATAGCCGGTCTTGGCCCGCGCCCGATCCCGCTGCGCCAAGGTCGCCACCGATGGCGCCAGCACCACGACTTGCGGCGCGAGATCGGCCAGGCGCTCCGCCGCCGCCACCAGATCCTGCCCGATCAGGATATCCTGATAGACCACAGCAAACCCTGCCGCATGATAAGCGCGCGCCGCATCCGTCGCGAGAAGCTGCCGCAAATCCAGCTGCTGCCGCGCCTCATCGTCCAGCACCGGCCCCATCTCGGCCGCGCCATTGACGATCATCTTGCGAAAGATGTCGCCGCGCAGGTGCACGGATTTGGGCAGGCGTTTTGCAAGCGCCTCGGCGATCGTGGATTTCCCGGCCGCCATGGCGCCGGTGATGATGAAGAGCGGTGGGGTCATGGGGGGATGTGAGGGGAAGGGTTGTGACGTGACCCGAAGTTTAGCGGCGTTTGCTCACTATGCCACCCCAGACGCGAGATCGCTTTGCTTAAATATCCGCCCACCCACGGTGTCACCCCGGCGCAGGCCGGGGCCCATCTGAGATACTACCCTGGCCGCAAGGTGTGTGGATGACCGGAAGGTGCTCACCAGGCGATCTGGCGGCGCGTTGCACGATCTCGAGATGGGCCCCGGCCTGCGCCGGGGTGACATCGAGTTTGGGGCTGGGGCGGTGACAAAACTGAGGCCCCGTGTTGTTCTCATCCCATGGGCAAAACCTACTTCGTCTACATCATGGCGAGCCGCAAGCATGGCACGGTCTATACGGGCGTCACCAATGACCTCGTCCGGCGTGCTTATGAACATCGCCAGGGTCTGTTACCTGGTTTTACCCAGGAGCACGGATGCAAGCGGCTGGTCTGGTTCGAGGCGCATGAGGATATCGACCAGGCCATCCTCCGCGAAAAGCGTATCAAGGAGTGGAAACGGGACTGGAAGGAGCGGCTGATCGAGGAACGCAATCCGGATTGGGCGGATCTGTGGTGGGAGATTAGTGGGCAGGGTTGAGGGTGAGGGGTCGCCAACCTGCCCACCACTCTTCTACCACCAACGTCACCCCACCTACGGTGTCACCCCGGCGCAGGCCGGGGCCCATCCTGAGGTGCCTTGCAACCGCAAGGTGTGTGGGTGACGAGGGGGCGCATCAGGCGATCTGGCGGCGTGTGGTGATATCTCGAGATGGGCCCCGGCCTGCGCCGGGGTGACACCGTAGGTGGGGAGCGATTGAGGAAAAGTCCGAACCGGCTATACCCATGAGTAGCAAGGATGTGCCGCCCGATCCCAGAAGGTTTACTTTGATTTTGAAGAAATCACTTTTGGTTTGATAATCGTACTAACAACAGCAAATATAGAGTGTTGGTCGAGAGGGGGAAAAATGTCGGATACAACCGAGAACGAGATTGCTGAAGCAGTCCTAAAAGTTCTGTCTGCTATTCCGAGCGGTGACGCGACGTTAGCGCATCTTCGAAAGAGAGTTCCTGATCACGTCAGTTTAACCACCAATGATCTAACGCCCTCTGTAACCCGGCCCGGCGAGGCAATTTGGGAGCAGCGCCTAAGAAACATCAAGTCCCATCACAAAACGCCGGGCAACTTTATCGCCGACGGGTACCTCACCGCTCCAAGTAAGGGTAGACTTCGAATTACTGAGCAGGGAAGAAAAAAGGCTAAGCCCTAAGCGTAGCGAGCTTTGAAACCTGGGTCGAACCAACGAAGCTCCGTTTGGCCCAGGTTGGCTTTGTCCCAAACAAACCAAGCATATGCCGTTGTGCCGGAACCCGCGATTGTAGCGCCCGAGGGATAAAACGTAATTCTCTCGCTAAAGACCCAAACGCGCGTCGGCGGCGCTACGTTAAAAATAGTTCTATTGCGGTTACTTCCCTCTAGAAAAGCAAGCCTTAGGAGAAGGGCCACCTTTTTTTCGGCCTTTTCTAGCCCCGCTTTAACAAACCCCTCTGCACTGTTGTAAGGCGGGTTTGTTACGATATTTGAAGCGTTTCGTTGGGTGGTCAGGAAGTCTTTCCCAGACTCGCCGTAAGGGCGGGCATATAGATCAGAGCTATATACATCGTACCCCGCGCCCTCCAGTACCTTAGACATGGCGCCGTCTCCGCAGGCGCATTCCCAGATATCACCGTCAAATTTCTCGTTGGCAACCAAGGCGTGCGTCGCCCACCTTGGCGTGGGAAAGTAGTCCGGGCCATCGAGGTCAGCGAAGCGCTTGAGAGTGGGTTTGGGCGCGCCCGTCAGGTGATATGTCGAGTCCATAATCGCGCTCCAAATCAGCTAATCAAAGATGATGGAGTCTATTGCTTAGTAAAGTGTTTACCATGAGGCGTCCCTCAATGCGCCTCGTCCCAATTATGCGCGGCATGCGCGTCCACCTGGATCGGCACGTTTAGCCGAACGGCGGGTTCGGCTGCGCCTTCCATGACCGTCTTGATCACCGGCATGGCGGTGTTCTCGGTGCCCAGGGGGACTTCGAAGATCAGTTCGTCATGGACCTGCAGCAGCATGTCGGCTTCGATGCCGGCTTTCTTCAAGGCCGGTTCCATGCGGATCATGGCGCGGCGGATGATGTCGGCGGCAGAGCCCTGGATAGGGGCGTTGATCGAGGCGCGTTCGACGAAGCTGCGTTCGCTCGGATTGTGCGAATTGGCATTGGGGAAATTGATCTTGCGGCCGAAGATCGTGCTGACATGGCCGTCGGCTTTTACCCGCCGCTTCTGCTCTTCCATATAGTCGCGAATGCCGGGGAAGCGCTCGAAATAGGTCTTGATGTAATCACCCGCCTCGCCGCGCGGAATGCTCAGCTGATTGGCGAGGCCGAAGGCAGAAATGCCGTAGATAATGCCGAAATTGATCGCCTTGGCGCGGCGGCGCACGTCGGACGGCATGCCCTGGACGGGGACGCCGAACATTTCGCTCGCCGTCATGGCGTGAATGTCCAGCCCTTCCTCGAAGGCGTCCTTGAGGGCCTGGATGTCGGCGATATGGGCCAGCACCCGCAATTCGATCTGCGAATAATCGGCCGAGACCAGGATTTTGCCGGGGGCGGCGACAAAGGCGCTACGGATCTTGCGGCCATCCTCGGTGCGCACCGGAATATTCTGCAGGTTCGGATCGTTGGAGGAGAGGCGCCCGGTCAGCACCGAGTGCTGGGAATAGGTGGTGTGAACCCGGCCGGTGCGCTGGTTGATATAGTGGGGCAGGGCATCGGTATAGGTGCCCATCAGCTTGGTGAGCTGGCGCCAATCGACGATGGTGCGGGCGAGCGGCACGCCCTTGAGCGCCAGTTCCTCAAGCACGCCGGCGCCGGTGGCCCAGGCGCCGGTCTTGGTCTTGGTGCCGCCATCCAGCCCCATCTTGTCGAAGAGGATTTCGCCCAATTGCTTGGGGGAGCCGAGATTAAAGCTCTGCCCCGCCAGCTCATAGGCTTCCGCCTCGAAGGCGGCGGCGCGCTGAGCGAATTCACCGGACAGGCGGGAGAGAATCTGGCGGTCGATGGAAACCCCGCGCCCCTCCATGCGTGCCAGCACCGGGGCCAACGGGCGCTCGATGGTTTCGTAGAGCGCCGTCATGTTTTCGGCGGCCAGGCGGGGCTTGAGCACCTGCCACAGGCGGATGGTGATGTCACTGTCCTCGGCGGCATAGCGGGCGGCATCGGCCAGCGGCACCTGGGCAAAGGTCTTCTGCGTCTTGCCGCTGCCCAACAGGTCCTTGATGGGAATACCGGCAAAGCCCAGCCAGTGGTCGGACAATTCGGCCATGGTGTTGAATTGCGGGCCATCGAGCGAATAGCTCAAGAGCAGCGTGTCATCGATGGAATTGACCGCAATGTCATAGCGGGCGAGCAGGCCCAGATCGTATTTGGCATTGTGGAAAATCTTGAGGATCGAGCGGTCGGCAAACATGGGACGCACCATGTCCAGCGCCTCGCGCATATCCATCTGCCCCTCGACGCGCCCGCCGCCGAACATGTCGTCATTGCCCTCGATATGGCCGAGCGGCAGATAGGCGCCGGTGCCGGGGGCAACGGAAAACGAAATCCCGACCAGGTCCGCGGTCTGGTTGTCGAGCCCGGTGGATTCGGTGTCGGTGGCCACATGGCCATTGCTCACGATCAAGTCGAGCCAACGCTGCAGGGCGCTGGCATCGCGGATGATCTCATAGGCATCCGGATTGAACGGAATGGCCTTGACCCGGGCATGCATGTCGGCGGCGTGCAGCACAGTGGCATTGCCGGCCCGGCCGGTGGCCTCCTGGCGGGCCGCGCGAGCCTCGGCGCGGGCGGTATTGTCGAAACCGACAGCGGCCACCGGCTTGGCGGCGATGTCCGGATCGGCAGCAAAGTCGTCGGGATTGGCGTCGAGCAGGCCGGCCAGGCGCTTGGTTATGGTGGCAAATTCCATCGCCTTGAGGAAGGGAAAGAGCTCTGATGGAGCGATCGGCTGGCGCGCCAGGGCGCCCAGGTCCAGCGCCACCGGCACATCCTGCGCCAGGGTCACGAGGCGCTTGGAAATGCGGGCCAGCTCGGCATGTTCGCGCAGCTTTTCGCGGCGGGCATTCTGCTTGATCTCGTCGACATGGGCGAGCAGGTTTTCGAGGTCCCCATATTGGTTGATCAGCTCGGCCGCCGTCTTGACGCCAATGCCCGGCACACCTGGCACGTTGTCGACGCTGTCGCCGCACAACGCCTGCACGTCGATCACCTTGTCGGGGCCGACGCCGAACTTGTTGAACACTTCCTCCACGCCAATCCAGCGTAGTGGCGGCTGGCCAGGGCGGGGAATGGTATCGAGCATGCGGATCGAGCCATCGGGCTCCACCAGCTGCATCAGATCCTTGTCCGAGGACACGATGGTGACCTTGCCGCCCGCCTTGCGCGCATTGCAGGCATAGGTGGCAATGATGTCATCGGCCTCCCAGCCTTCCATCTCGATGGAGGGAATGCCGAAGGCGCGGGTGGCGGCGCGGGTCAGGGGGAATTGCGGCACCAGCTCTTCGGGTGCGGGCGGGCGCTGCGCCTTGTATTGGGGGTAGATATCGTCGCGGAAGGTCTTGCTCGAATAATCGAAGATCACCGCCATGTGGGTGGGCTCGTCCTCACCCTTGAGATCCTCGGTGAGCTTGTAGAGCATATTGCAAAAGCCCTGGACGCAGCCGACCGGCAGCCCATCCGACTTGCGGTTGAGCTGGGGCAAGGCGTGGAAGGCGCGGAAGATGTAACCCGAGCCGTCGACGAGCAGCAGATGCATGAAGCGATTCCCGATCCGTAAAGCGAGCGGACTTTAAGGGAGTTTGTTCCCGCCCAAAAGCCTTGCCGGTCATTTAACCCTGCAACCAAAACCGGCTTGTGGCGTTGGCTGGCTTTACGCCATCATCGCTGTGGTGGTCCGCTGTTTTGGTATGGGCAAGCCTTTTGGGCGACATGGTTCGACGCATTCCGCGCCATCTGCAGAACCCGGCCGGGCTTTGCCGCTCCGCCCGGGGCGGCTGCGCCACGGCTATGCTCCGCGCCGCGGAGGGCCTGTCGGCGTGATCAGTTCGGAACGGGCATTGATCCTGACGGATGGTGACGGCGCCCAGACCAGCCAATTGCTGGAAAATGCCGGCTGGACGGCGGAAACTTTCACCCATGTCGACCCGCTGGTGGAGCAATTGCACAAGGGCGCCGGGGTGGCCCTGCTGGCCGATGAAACCCTGCATGGCGACAATCTGCGGCCGCTGTTCGAATGGGTCGCCAACCAACCTTCCTGGTCCGATTTTCCCTTTATCGTGCTGACCCGCCGCGACGAGGGCATTCCTGCCGGCCTCGACAACGGGCTCGAGACGCGGCTGGGCAATGTGATTTTTCTCGAACGGCCCTTCCACCCCCAGGCGCTGAGCAATGTGGTGGGCAATGCGCTGCGCGGCCGTCGCCGGCAATATGAAGCGCGCCGTTATCTGGATGACCTGCGCGAGGGCGAACAGAGCCTGCAGACGGCGCTGCTGGCCGGCCGCATGGGCTCGTGGGAGCTCGACATTACCGAGCAGGTGCTGCACGGCTCCGAACAGTTCAAGGCCTGCTATGGCAGGGCCGCCGATGAGAGGCTGCTCTATGCCGATCTGATTGCCGCCATTGCCCCGCCCGATGCCCAGCGGGTGCAGCGGGCGCTGCACGATTCGATCAGCACCGGGGCCGATCTGGTCATCGAATATCGCGTGATCTGGCCCAATGGCCAAGAGCATTGGCTGGATTCCCGCGCCCGCGTGCTGCCCGACCGTTATGGGCGGCCCGAGACCCTGGTGGGCGTCGTCTCCGACATTACCGCCCGCCGCAATGCCGAGGCGGAGCGCGAAAAGCTGATGCTGGCTCTGGCCACCGAGCGCGAGCGTACGCAACAGGCGCTGCGCGGCGAGCGGGCGCTGTCGGGCCTGCTGCTCACCAGCGTGCCGGCCGGCATTGTCGCCTATGACAGCGATTTCCGCGTCACCATCTGGAACCCGGTGATGGAACGCATTTTCGGGCTCCCTTCGCCCGCCGTGCTGGGCCGGCCGCTGACCGATGTGTTCAGCCGCGAACAGGGCGACATTATCGAGCCGCGGCTGCGCGACGCGCTTGCCGGCGTCTCCGGCCCGATCGAGGAAATCGAATTGACCACCCTTGCCGCGGGGCAGGTGATGCTGGAAAGCCAGCATGCCCCGCTGCGCGGCGGCGACGGGCAGATCGTGGGCGGGGCAGCGTTTTTCCGCGACATTACCGACCGCCACCGCGCCGAGGAGCAATTGCGCCATGCCCAGAAGATGGAGACCATCGGCCAGCTGACCGGCGGGGTGGCACATGATTTCAACAATCTGTTGGCCGCCGTGCAGGGCAATCTCGAATTGCTGCGCAAGCGGCTGCCCGACGATCCGCAGATTCGCCGCTTCATCGACGGCGCCCTCCAGGGCGCCCAGCGCGGCGCCTCGCTGACGGCGCGGCTGTTGGCTTTCGCCCGCCGGCAGGAACTGACGCCCGAGCCGACGGACCTGGCCCAATTGCTCGAGGGCATGCGCGGCCTGATGGAGCGCTCGCTGGGTACCATCGTCACCATCCGCTATGACCTGGCGCCCGACCTGCCGCCGGCCCGGGTCGATCCCAACCAGCTCGAACTGGCGATCTTGAACCTGGCGGTCAATGCGCGCGACGCCATGCCCGAGGGCGGCGAATTGACCATTTCGCTCAACCAGATGGATGGCAGTGATAGCCGGCTGGGCCTGAGCGGCCCCTTCCTGCGCCTGGGCGTGGCCGATACCGGTTCGGGCATGGATGCCGAAACGCTCAAAAGCGCCATCGAGCCGTTTTTCTCGACCAAGGAATTGGGTAAGGGGACTGGGCTGGGCCTCTCCATGGTGCATGGCCTGGCCGTGCAGCTGGATGGCGCCCTCAAATTGATCTCGGCACCCGGCGAAGGCACCACTGCCGAACTCTGGCTGCCGGTTTCCACCTCACCCGTCACGGAGGTCAGCGAAATGCCGCCTGAACGCACCGATGCCCCCGCCTCCACCATTCTGGTGGTCGATGACGATGCGCTGATCAACATGAACACCGTCGATATGGTGGAAGATCTCGGCCACACCGCGCTCGAAGCCTATTCGGGCAAGCAGGCGCTCGAAATCCTGGGCAGCGGCCAACAGGTGGATATGCTGATCACCGATTATGCCATGCCTGGCATGACCGGGGTGGAGCTGGCCGGCAAGGCGCGGGAATTGCGCCCCGACCTGCCGATCCTGCTCGCCACCGGCTATGCCGACCTGCCCAGCGGCACCAGCACCGATCTGCCCCGGCTCGCCAAGCCCTATCAGCAGACCGATCTGGCGACGCAGATCGCAAGATTGCTGGCGCAACGGGAGTGATGGACGGCGGCATGCGGTGTCTGCTCGAAACTACCCCACCCACAATGTCATTCCGGCGCAGGCCGGAATCCATGCTGAAGGCGAGGCACACCGCATCTGTCGTTCGTTAGAATGGATTCCGGCCTGCGCCGGAATGGCCGGTGGGTATGAGACGGATCAGCGCAGCCCGGATTGCGCCAACAGCCCCGCCCGCTTGGCATCGTAATAATAGCCGCCAGCATAGAACCGCACGGCCTGGTCATGATTACCGCGCGCCGTGACATAGGCACCGGCCAGATAGCGCACCGCATAGCGCAGATTGGTCTCGGCATCGAGCAGCCCGCCGGGCGAGCCGCGATAACCCATGCCGCTGGCGGTGGCGTGGGAAATCTGCATCAGCCCGTAATAGGGTCCATTGCGCGCCGCCGGATTGTAATTGCTTTCGCGCACGATCACGCGGCGTACCAGGGCCTCGGGCACGCTGTATTGCTGGGAATAATGCGCGATCAGCCCATCGAGGCTCCCACTGGCCGCATAACCCAGCGCCTGCGGCGCCATTGGCACGGCATCGGCCTTGGGCACATGGCCCGCCTGCGTGGGCGCCAGCGCTGCAATGGCCGCCGTCGCCGGGCCGGGCGCAGGCTTGAGCGACCCCATCGAGCAGCCCGAAACCACAAGCGCCAGCATGGCCGCCGCGCCGATCGCCTTCATCCCAAACATCTGTGCATCTGCCATAAGGTCATCCTAGACCGTTTCCATAGGAGGCGCGATAGAGTGCCGGCCTGAAAAAATGGTTACGATTTTAACCATAAACCCGGCGCCACGGGCAAAACCACCCGCACAGCCATCCAGGCCCCTAGCGCGATAAGGACAAATCAGGGCGGCTTGATGGCGAAATCGGGGGAGGGGCGTGAGCGGGGGCGCCCTGTTCCGACGGGTCGCGGGAGCCCCGATCCAATTTCCTTCCCCTGGCGGGGAGGTCAGGATGAGGGTGCTGCGCCTGCCACGAACGCCAGACTGGCGAAAAGCTCTGCCCCACCTCCATCCCTCCGCAATGGCAGGACGGCAGAGAGATGGCGGGGCAAGTGGGCGACAACGCAGCGGACAGCGCCTGCCCGGCGCAAGCGCGCGTCCTCTCCGTCTAGGATATGTTCAGTTCGAGGGCCCCCCGCTTACGCTATTGCCGCCTCCAGTCATCGCCATAGCCCAGCTTGTCCGGGCGATCCTTCTTTCAGCGGCTGCGACCGCAACCAATTTGCCTGGATAATCCAGGCAATGACCATGGGAGCTTGGCCCGGCAAAGATGCCGAGATGCCCTCCGACTGAACACCGCCTTAAAAAGGGCGAGGTGAAGTGTGGCTAAGTGCCAACTATGAGTGAGATGTCGATTGGAGGGGCGCCACGACCGATTAGAACCCCCAATGCTTGCAAGCACCGGATTTCTTGCTCACCCCCGTTGCGCGGCTCCCACTCTTTAGCTAGTTTGCACCCCGTTCAGCCGGGGTCCGCCCCGCCGCACGGATGCACCCGTAGCTCAGCTGGATAGAGCGCTGCCCTCCAAAGGCAGAGGCAAAAGCTGACGGCGATTGCGCCCGAAGCTGCGCGCTGGTCCTTCAGCCGGTCGGGCGATGCCCTGCCGGGGGTATTGGTCAAGCCCAAATTGTTATCGCGCGGCGCCCTTTGATGGGCACCCCGGCTGTTGCCGCGTATCAGAACCAGCAAGGCTCAGATTGATCACGTCAAGCTCGCCAGCAGGTGGTGATAGCACGCAGCATCACCGCTCGCTGCCGTCCAGCGCCGCAAAAGGATCGGCGGCCCGCACGCCGGCGTTCTGCAAACAACCCCGGCGCCTGGCTCGTGGCGCGCCGCCCACCAGTGACACGAAATGCCCCTTGACTTAGAGTGCGCTCTAACTTGTATCTGTCTCTGCGTCGTGACGAGAACGGGTGCTCATGAAGATCGGGGAACTGGCCAGGCGGTCGGGATTGTCGGCCCATACCATCCGCTATTATGAGCGGATCGGGCTGCTGCCCTATGCCGACCGGGACCAATCGAGCCAGCGGGACTACGACGCATCAATCCTGATCTGGATCGAATTTCTTGGCCGTCTGCGCACGACCGGGATGCCGATCCGGGAGATGTTGCGCTATGCAGCCTTGCGGGAACGCGGCGTCAGTACAGAGGCGGAGCGCCGCGAATTGCTGGAACAGCACCGTGAGCGTGTCCGCACCCATCTGGCCGAACTTCAGGCCTCGCTTCTCGCCCTCGACACCAAGATTGCCGGATATGCCGGCCTGGAACAGAGGATGAAGGACTATGACGCAACACCACCACAGCGTCGGCGAAAGCCGGCTGGAACGCGGCCGGCGCGCGCTCGCTGAGATCGATGGCGAAGCCGGGGAGAAGGTCCTGGCGTCCCTGGCAGACATCGCGCCCGACTTTGCCAGCTATGTGCTCGAATTTCCCTTCGGCGACATCTATAGCCGTCCCGGGCTTGATCTGCGGGCGCGCGAAATCGCCACCATTGCCGCGCTGACAGCCATGGGCAATGCCGCCCCGCAATTGAAAGTGCATATCGAGGCGGGCCTCAATGTCGGCCTGACGCATGATGAAATCACCGAGATCATCATGCAGATGGCCGTCTATGCCGGCTTCCCGGCCGCGCTGAACGGGCTTTTCGCCGCCAAGGAAGTGTTTGCCCGCCGGCCGGCTCCGCAACAGGGGGCTGCGCCACGCCGCTGACGGCGGCGGGCGATAGCGCAAGCAGCATGCGGGCCGCCGAACCGGGTTCTGGCGGCCCGCATTTGAGCGTGACGTGCCTATTTCAGGAAGTCGGCCACGTTCTCGGCGGTCACGACATCAACGCCCGTATAGATGATGTCTTCCACCGTCTCGCCCTTGGTCAGCGCCAGCAGCGTGTCCATGGCGACCTGGCCCATTTCATAGGGGCGCTGGCCGACCAGGCCATGCGCATAGCCTTCGCTCAGGAGCTGGAGCTGCTGGGGCAGGGTGTCGGCGACGACCAGGGCCAGCGCCTTGCTGTCGACATCGGCCTTGAAGCCATCCACGAAGTTCTTCCAGCCGTCGGGGGCGAACATTGGCCAGCCGCCAACCGGCACGATGGCGTCAATATCGGGATTGGCGGTCTTGAGATCGCCCATCTGCTGCACGGCAAGGGCAATATCGTCATTGGAGAAGGTCGGCGAACCCGGCACTTCGGTCCAGGCCGAACCGGCCAGGGCTTCGCGTACGCCATCGACACGCAGGGCCAGGTTGGGCGCAGCAGCGCCACCCGAAATCATGCCATAGGTGCCGCCATCCGGCTTGACCTGCAGCAGCAATTCGCCCAGCGCGGTGCCGAACTGCTTGTTGTCGGTGCCCACATAGGCCGAGCGCTGGCTATCGGGCGCATCGCTGTCAAAGGTGATGACCGGAATGCCCGCTTCCACGGCGCGGTTGATGACGGTGGTGGCCGCCGCAATGTCCGACACCGAGATGGCCAGCCCGTCGACGCCCTGGGTGATCAGGTCTTCGATGATCTGCGCCTGGGTGGCGGCTTCGTGTTCCACCGGCCCGATATAGGTGCAGGTCACATTGCCCAATTCCTTGGCGCGGGCTTCGCAACCATCGCGGGCCAGATCGAAGAACGGGTTGTTCATCGCCTTGGGAACCACCGCGAAAACCAGGCTGTCCTGGGCAAAGGCGGTGCCGCCCAGCAGCAGCGACGCGATCGTGCCGAGCACGAGAATAGATTTGTTCATTTTTGTCCTCCCAAAAACCGGATATCCGGTCACTTTCGCCGGCAGAGAATTCTGCCGGCCTCCCTACACCGCCGCGCGACCTCCTCGCCACGCGACGGCGATTTCAGCCGTTCCGCATGGAACGGAGGCGATCCACCAGCACGGCCGCCACGATGATGCAGCCCACCAATGTCTGTTGCCAATATGGATCGACCCGCGCCAGCACCAGGCCATTGCGGATCACCTCGATCAGCACGCAGCCGATAATGGCCCCGGCCGCGCCTCCGACGCCGCCCGCCAAATTGGCGCCCCCGATCACGGCGGCGGCGATGATGGTCAGCTCATAGGCGGTGGCCAGGTTTGCCGGCGCCGAGCCGAGCCAGCCCGAAATGATGATGCCGTTAAAGCCCGCCGCCAGCCCGCACAGCATATAGACCTGGATCTTGACGCGATCGACATTGACGCCGGTCAGCCGGCCCGCGCTTTCATTGCTGCCAATGGCAAAGACATGCCGCCCCCAGGCGGTATGGGTGAGCGCCAGCCACATGGCGATGGCGCAGATGATGAGATAGATGAAGGCGATCGGCACCACGTTGAACAGCTTGCCGGCCGTGACCAATAGGAACAGGTCCTTGTCCGGCCCCGCTGGAAACGTGCCGCGGCCATAGGTGGCCACATAAGTCAGCCCCCGCACGATCGAGAGCGTGCCCAGCGTGGTCACGAAGGCGCTCAGCTTCAGCTTGGCGATGGCAAAGCCGTTCAATAGCCCGATCAGCGCGGCAACGCCCAGCCCGCCCAGTAGCGCCAGGATCAGCGCGCCACCGGGAAAGAGGGCAAAGGACGCCCCCGCCAGCGCCCCCATGATGAGCGAGGTGACCGTGGCCGACAGCGCCATGGTGGAGCCGACCGAAAGGTCGATCCCCCCGGTGATGATGACCAGCGTGATGCCCAAGGTGGCGATGGCGATGAACGAGAAATTGCGCGTGATATTGGAAATATTGCCCGCGGTCAGGAAATTGGGCGAGAGCAGGCTCATCACCACGATGATGACGATCAGCGCGCCCAGCACATAGGCCGATTGGCTGGCGAGAAACCCCTTCTGCCAGAAGCGCGTGCGGCGCACATTGGAAAAGCCCTGCGTATCGATATTGGCCATCATGCAGCTTCCTTGGCGCCGGTAATGAGCGCGGTCACTTCTTCGGGCGACGTCTGGCCGATCGGCTTGTCGGCCACCTTGGTACCGCGCCGCATGACGATGACCCGCTCGCAGACGGCGAACACGTCGGGCATGCGGTGGGAAATCAGGATCACCGCAATGCCGGCATCCTTGAGCCGGTGGATCAGGTTGAGCACTTCGGCCACCTGGCGCACCGAGATGGCCGCCGTGGGCTCGTCCATCAGGATGACCTTGGCGTCGGCCAGCCTGGTGCGGGCAATGGCCACCGCCTGCCGCTGGCCGCCCGACATCTGGCGCACATAATCGTCGGCGCGGGTCTCCGATTTGAGCTCGGCAAACAATTCTGCCGCCCGCTGGTTCATCGCATTGTGGCGCAGGAAGCGGAACGGGCCGACATGGTATTTGAGCTCGCGGCCCAGGAAGATGTTCTGTGCCGCAGTCAGATTGTCGGCCAGCGCCAGGTCCTGGTAGACCGTTTCAATGCCGAGCTTGCGGGCCTCGCCGGGGCTGCCGATATGGGCGCTCGCGCCTTCAAAGGCCAGCGAGCCGGAAGTGGGCTGGTAGATGCCGGAGATGATCTTGACCAGGGTCGATTTGCCGGCGCCATTATCCCCCATCAGCCCGACCACCTCGCCCGGCTCGATCGAGAAACTGACATCGGACAGGGCCCGGATCGCGCCGAACTCCTTGGTCACCTTGTTGATTTCCAATAACGCCACAACACTCCCCCTATTGGCACGTAATGTAGCTATGCATCTGCGGCAGCGAGCGGCACGCGGCCGTCACTTCGCACAGTATTCCGATGCATGGAGGCTCCTCCCAGACCCTCCCCACCAGAATAACCACATTTCCCAATAGTACTACAATATGAATTTGTGGCTGGCCGACACGGGGGCCATATCAGCCCGCTTCAAATGCAGGCGGAAGCGAAGCTAACCGGGAGCAAAATCAGTATTGTTGCGGCCAGCGCTGCCCGGTTGGCCCATTTTGCGGCAATCGGCAAAACGCCCTTGTCGCCTGCCCAATGCGGCGTGGCCCAGGCCAACCAGGCCATGGCCAATATCGCCAGTAGATAGGCTGAGATCAGGATCAGGCGATGCTGCGGCCAACCATAAGCGCAGCCCAACGCCTGCAGCGCGTAAAATACGACAAAGGCCAGCGCCCACAGCGAAAAGCCGGCAAATAGCAGCAACAGCGCGCGGCGGCTTTGCCCGCTCATTGCATCGCCCCCAGCAGCAAGGTCAGCAACAGGCCCGGCACGATGGCCGCCGCTGCATAGAGGTTCCACAGCATGGCGAGTTCCGGGTCGGTGGCCCGGCGGGCCGAGACATAGCCCTGGCGCCAGCGCCAGATGGCATGCCCGGCCATCAGCGCACCGATGGCGCAATGCAGCGCACAATATCCCATGGTGACAAAGATTACCGCCAGCCGCGCATGCTGGCGCAGATCGCCCATGCCGCCCATCATCGTTGCCAGCATCACTGCCGCGAAAAGCTGGGTGACAATAGCGGCGGCCAGCCAAGCGACCGGCGAACGGCCCGCGCGATTGGCCCGCCGCGCCAGGTAGCCGGCAGCCCCGCCTGCAATCGCCCCGGCACCGGCCAGCACGGCGCTGGTGACCGATAAGCCTGCGGCAGGCATGGCGCTCAATTGGGCGCCACCACGGCCAGGAACAGGCCGCCGAACAGCAACGACGCGAACAGCGTCCCATTGGTGACCAGCGCCGTCCGGTTGGCGAGCACGCAGATATTGCCGCTGGCCTCGCCATCATAGGGCGCGGTTTCCCCCCGCCCGATATCGACCGGCCCCAGGTCATCTGTTCGGCCGAGCCGGCTTGGCCAGCACAGGAACAATGCCACCACGACCACGGCGGCCAGCGGCGCCAGCCAATATTGCCCGAACAGCAGGGCCAGGAAAAACGCGGCCGTCGCCAGAGCCGTCCAGAGCGGCAGAAAGGTCGGGTGCGGCAGCACGATGACATGCTCGACCTCGCCGCTGACCATGTCCACGCCCAGAGTTTCCATCTGCCCATCGCGCGCAAAGCCCAAATAGCCGTCGCCGCGCGCCAGCACCGGCCCGATTTCCGCGGGGCGCAACTGGTCGGCCCGGCGCTCGATCCGGGGCAGCGCGGCAAAGGCATAATGCGGCGGCGGAGTGGGCATCGCCCATTCGAGCGTTGCCGCCCGCCAGGGATCGCGCCGGAACGGCTTGCCGAACCGCAGCTGCAGCACGAGGTCCGCCAGCACCAGGGCAAACCCCATGGTCAGGATAAAGCTGCCGACCGAGGACAGCAGATTGAGCCAGTCCCAGCCCCAATTGGACGGATAGGTCGAGATGCGCCGCGGCATACCCATCAGCCCGGTCACATGCATGAAGAAGAACGTGGCGTTGAACCCGATCAGGATCAGCCAGAACGCCGGCACCGAGAGGCGGTAAAGGCTCTGCCGCCCGGTAATATGGGGCAGCCAATAATAGAGCGCGGCCAGCATGGGGAACACAAAGCCCCCCACCAGCACATAATGCAGATGGGCCACGACGAAATAGCTGTCATGGGCCTGGGTGTTGAAGGGCACCATGGCCAGCATCACCCCGGTCAACCCGCCCATGACGAAAACCGCGAAAAACCCCGCGACATAGAGCATGGGCACGTCCCAGCGCGGCCGCCCGCTGGCCAGGGTCCCGATCCAGGCAAAAATCTGGATGGCCGTCGGCACGGCCACGAGAGCACTCGCCGCCGAGAAAAACGCCAGCGCCAGATGCGGAATGCCCACGGTGAACATGTGGTGCACCCATAGCCCGAACGACAGGAACCCCATGGCCACGATGGCCGCGATCAGCGCCCGATAGCCCAATATGGCCCGCTGCGCGAACACCGGAATGATGGTGGACAGCACCCCGGCCGCCGGCAGGAAGATGATGTAGACTTCCGGGTGCCCGAACAGCCAGAACAGGTGCTGCCACAGCAGCGGATCCCCGCCGCGCTCCGGATCGAAAAACGGCAGCCCGAAGGCCCGTTCCAGCTCGAGCAGGATCGAGCCCAGGATCAGCGGGGGAAAACCCACCACCATCATGCCCGCCGTGATCAGCATGTACCAGCCGAACAGCGGCATGCGCGCCAGCGCCATGCCCGGCGCCCGCATCTTGAGAATGGACACCACGATCTCGATGGCGGCGGTCACGGCCGAGATTTCGACGAAGGTAATGCCCAGGAGCCACACATCGGCGTTGATGCCCGGGGTATAGGGCCGCGAGGACAGCGGGGTATACATGAACCAGCCGCCATTGGGCGCCACCCCCGCCAGCATGGCGACAATCAGAATGCTTCCCCCCATGACATAGCACCAGAAGCCATAGGCGGTGAGGCGCGGAAACGCCATGTCGCGGGCGCCCAATATCTTGGGCAGCAGATAAATGGCCAGGCCCTCGAACATGGGAATGGCAAACAGGAACATCATCACCGTGCCATGCATGGTGAAGAGCTGGTTGTAGATGTCGGGCCCGATAAAGGCGCTATGCGGCGTCGCCAGCTGCGCCCGGATCAGCATGGCCAATAGCCCGCCAATGGCGAAGAACAGCAGCGCCACCAGCATGAAGCGCTTGCCCAGAATGGTGTGGTTGACGCTCGACAGCCGCCCCCAGCCCGGCGGCGTCCCCCAGATCCGCGACAGCTGCTTGTGGAGGGCAATGGGCGATAGCGGCGCGCTCATGAGGCCCCCTCGCGCAGTCGCCGATACTCCGCCATCGGATGCGCCTCCACCCGGAACATCATGCTGTCGTGGCCCGGCCCGCAATATTCCGCGCAAATGCCCCAATAGATGCCGGGCGCGTCCGCTTCCAGCCGGATGACATTGCGCCGCCCGGGGATCGCATCGATCTTGCCGCCCAGCCGCGGCACCCAGAAGGAGTGGATGACGTCGGCTGTGGTCACCATGACATCGACGGGCTCCCCCGCCGGAATATGCAGCGTGCCGTCATCCGTCAGGTCACTGCCGGGATAGCCAAACCGCCAGGCCCAGCGTTCGGCATGGGCTTCCACCGAGATTGGCGCCGCGCCCCTGGGCAGCAATTGCTCCCCCAGCACCAGGGCCGTGCCGGTCAGCAGGATCAGAATGGGCAGCGGCAGGACGAGGCCCCCGCCGACAATCCACTGCGCGGCACTCAGCCGGGAGAGCCATTCGGGCCTGATATAGGAGAGCGCCAACAGCCCCATCACCAGCACGAACAGCACCGCCGAACCCGCCAGCATGATCCACCACAGCGTGGCCAAATTCTGCGCCCGCGGCCCCGCCGGATCGAGCGCCGACAAGGCGCCGCTGCAACCGGACAGGGCGACACACGTTGCGCCAAGCAGGACCAGTTTCGGCCCGGAGGCTTTTAGATGGTGCAGGAAACCGACGAGGAGATCAGCGAAACGGCGGCCGGGGAAAACCCGCCCGAGGCGCGCGCCGATCATCCCAATCCCGCCATTCGCGCCGTGGCCGAAAAGGATATCGGCTCGGCCATCGCCGTTGCCGGCCACCCCATCCATGCCATGCTGGTGCATTTCCCCATTGCTCTGGTCATCTGCACCCTGGGGATCGACCTGATCTATTGGTGGACCGGCGATCCGTTCTGGGTCGATGTCGGCCTCTGGTCGGCCAGCGCCGCCTTCATTTTCGGCGTGCTGGCAGCCATTGTGGGCACGGCGGAATTGCTGGCCGTGCCCGGCATCAGGGTGCGCGTCGCCAGCTGGAACCACGCCGTGGCCGCCATGGTGCTGCTGGCCGTGGCCGGCGCCAATGCCGGGCTGCGCCTCTATTGGCCCGAGCAGATCCTGCCCAATGGCCTGGCGCTGTCCGCATTGGCCAGTGTGGCCACCGGATTTGCCGGCTGGCATGGCGGCAAGCTGGTGTTCGATCATGGCGTGGGCCTGCTCATATCCACCCGCCAATAAGCCCGCCGGCCATTTTCGACAGCGCGCCGGGCGCAAAGAACGCCGCCATCTCGCTCGACATGGTCAGCGTGGGCTTGCCGAGCACCAGCATCAGGATCGAGCTGATCACCAGCAGTGTCCCCGGCACCACCATGGCAAAGCGCCACGCCGGATAGCGCCCGTCCGGCTCGAACAGCTTGAGCACCATCAGCCCCGAAAAAATGTGGATGCCCGCCAGCACCGCCACCAGTGCCAGCTTGGCCGAAAACCAGGCCTCGTAGGTGCCCTGCAGGAATATCAGCACCGTGCCCGAGCCGATGGCAAGGAAGGCGGCAGGCGACACCACGCCCACATAAAGCCGGCGCGTAAAGGCATGCAGCCGGTATAGCGCGCGGTCCTCGAGCCCGGCGCGTTGCCGGTACATGAAGGGCAGGGCGATCAGTCCCGCCGACCAGAAGGCGATGGCCCCGATATGAATAGCTTTGAGCACGACGCTCAGCCAGTCATTGAGCATGAGTGACCTTGCCGCCCAGGCTTTCCAGCAATCGCCACAAAGCCAGCATCAGCAGCGGCACATTGGCCGGCACCCACAGGATCAGCCCGGCCAATTGCTGGTCCTCGAGCGGCGTCAACCCGAACGTGGAAGTGGTCGCCAGGTGCGGCAGGTAAAGCGGCTGCGGCGCAAACACCAGCAGTGCCCCCAGCAGCCCCATCTGGATCGATGACACAAGCGCCGCCCCGCCCGACAACAGCGCCGGCCCGCGCAACAGCGCCAGCCACAGCCAGCAGGCCGAACCGAGCAAGCTCACCTGCATCGCCCAATAGATCGCGGGATGTTGGAACGTGGCCACGTAAAAATCCGGCACATGCCAGAGCCACAGCATGATGCTGGACAGCACCAGCGCCGGCAACAGACCCAGTGGCGATCTCCACCCCCGCGGCATGGCCAGCACCAGCAGCGGCGCCATCGCCATCATCAACAGGCCATGGTGGACAATCCTGGCGGAAAACAGCGCAATGGTCAGCGCACAGAGCGGCGAAACGAACAGCACAACGGCCACCAGCCACGCCAGCGCAAACGCGATCTGCCGCCGGTCACCGGCCCCCCGCAGCAGCGCCATGCCCAGCAAAGCGCAAGCCACCAGAGCAGCGATGAGAACCGGATCGAAATTCCAGCGCGTCCACAGCGTGTCGAGCACGGGCGGGCTGCCGCAATAGCTCATCGAATAGGAAAACGCCGCGCCAGCAACCATCAAGCACCCTCTTGTTCATCAAATCCGGGTCGGCATTCCCCGGCCTGGTGCCGGGGAATGCTCATGGCCTTACTCGACCTGCTGGGGCAGCGCATAGGCGATGAAATAATCCCCGATCGGGGTTTCCATGAAGTCGTGCCCGCCCGCATTGATCACCACGATCTGGCGGCCGCCGGCCTCATAGGTCATCGGCGTCGCCTGCCCGCCCGCCGGCAGCACCACCTGCCATACTTCCTCGCCAGTCTCGATATCGATGGCCCGCAGGATATCGTCGGTCGCCGCCGCGATGAAGAACAGCCCCGAAGCCGTGATCACCCCACCGCCATTATTGGGCGTGCCGATATCGACCGGCAGCATGGAGGGAATGCCGAAGGGACCATTCTTGCGGGCCGACCCGAACGGACGGTCCCACAGCACTTGCCGCGTATTGAGATCGATCGCCGCAATCCCGCCATAGGGCGGCTCCTTGCAGAGGAGGCCCGTGAACGGCACCCGCCAGCCGGCATTGACCCTGATGCCATAGGGCGTCAGCGCCTGCGGGCTGAGGCTGCCATGCGAGCCGGATTCGGTATCCGGATCATAGTTCGGATCGGTGATCGGCAACACGCCCAGTGCGTCCACCTCTTCGCGCGGCACCAGCTGGTTGTAATTGGGCATGTTGTTGTAATTGGCGATCATGATGCCCTTGGTCGGATCGACCGCCACCCCGCCCCAGTCCGAGCCGCCGTTGTAGCCGGGGAACTGGATCCAGGGCTGGTCGACCGTGGGCGGAGTGTAGACGCCCGCATAGCTCGCCTGGTGGAACTGGATGCGGCACCACAGCTGATCGAGCGGCGTCGCGCCCCACATATCCGCCTCGGTCAGCTCGGGTTTGAGCAGATTGGGGAAGTCCGTCACATAGGGCTGGGTCGGCGATAGCCGCTCCGGCTCGACGCCGCCCTGTGGCGCGGGACGCTCCTCGATGGTGACCAGCGGCTCGCCGGTTTCCCGGTTGAGGATATAGAATTGCGCCTGCTTGGAGGGCATGATGATGGCCGGAACGGGCCCATCGGCGGTGGGGAAATCCACCAGCGTGCCTTGCCCGCCCAAGTCATAGTCCCACACATCGTAATGCACGGTCTGATAATGCCAGCGCACCTGTCCGGTCTCGACATCCAGCGCCACGATGGCGGTCGAATAGGTGTTTTCCGCCTCGGACCGGTCGCCGCCCCAATAGTCGACGGCCGAATTGCCCATCGGCAGATAGACCAGCCCCAATTCGTCATCGCCCGAGGCAATGGTCCACACATTGGGCGTGCCCGGCGTATAGACTTCGCCCTCGGGCGGCGCCCCAGTTTCGCCCGGCCGGCCCATATCCCAAGCCCATTCCAGCTCGCCAGTTACCGCGCTATAGCCGCGGATCACGCCCGATGGCGCCTCGCGTGTCTGCCCGTCGCTGACCTGGCTGCCCACCACCAGCACATCGCGCACCAGCGTCGGCGGCGAAGTCGGTGCGTAAAAGCCGGGCGCCGTATCGCCAATGCCTTCGAGCAGGTTGACGATACCGGCATTGCCAAAGTCAGGGCAGGGCTGTCCCGTCTCGGTATCGAGGGCGATCATGCGCGCGTCATGGGTAAGGTTCACCACGCGCGTCGCGCACAACTGGTCCGCCGGTGCGGTCGGGTCCTCGAAATAGACCAGCCCCCGGCACGAGGCATTGTAGCCAATGGCGTCGGTCGAGACGACCGGATCATAGGTCCAGAACTGCGTGCCCGTCGCCGCGTCGAGCGCCGTGATCTTGTTCAGCGCCGAGCACAGATAAAGCCGGTCACCCACTTTGACTGGCGTATTCTGGTTGCCAAAGGCCTCGTCATCGGTCGGCAGGTCCCCCGTGCGGAATTCCCAGATCTGTTCAAGCTGGCCTACATTGTCGCGGGTGATCTGCTCGAGCGGCGAATAGCGCGTCGCCTTATGCGTGCCGCCATAGGCGGGCCAATCCACCCCGGTCTCGAGCGTAACATAAGTTGGTGTCGCTGCCGCCGTCGGGGCAATATCGGGCAGCGCCGGTGCGGCCTCAGCCGGCGGCGTTTCGATCACCGGCGCATTCTCCTGCGCCATCAGTCGCCCGACGCCGCTCTGGCTGATGCCAACCACGCCGAGGCCCGCAATAATCGTCACCGCCGCAGCGGCCATGCCACGGCGTAAAGGCCAATCGCCCTTGCGCAACTCGGGCAGGGTGGTCAGCACCAGAATGAGCACCACACTTGGCGCCACCAGCCGCGGCACCTGCGCCCAGCCATTGAACCCGGCCTCCCACAGCGCCCAGATCAGCGTGCCGATAAAGGTCACCAGATACACCCAGATCGCCGCGCTGCTCCGCCGATAGAGCAAGATGGCTGTCGCGAGCAGGCCAATCCCGGCCGGCAAATAATACCAGGACCCACCCAAGGCGATCAGCCAGACGCCGCCGGCCGCGATCGGCAAACCAAAGATCAGGATGATGGTGGCGACCAGCATCGCCCACCAAAATGCAGCACCCCTAGCGTTTTCACCTCGCGCCATCCGCCGTCTCCTCGCATTGCTGACAAGGACGCAACGCGTCGGCCCGGCCACAGTTCCGCCGTGTTGCGGACCCGGCTTTTAGGTTGCACACCGCGGCAAATTTGATCGCCGGGGGTCAGGTTTTCAGGGCACTGGAGCCATTATGGCGCTGGCATCCCCGTCGTGAGAGCCGGCGATTTGCCGCAAAAGTGTCGATTTGTCGCGCCCGCCTCACACGCCGACGAAGTCCCGCGTCGCCTGCAGGATTTCTTCGGACAGCGCCTCATTGTCGGCGACGCGCGCCAGGATCAGCCCGCCGATCATCGCCGCCCAACTGCCGATGGCCTTGGTGCTTTCCGCCTTGCCGCCGGCGGCAAAGGCATCGACCTGCTTCTGGATCATGTCGCTCAGCACATGGCGCGTCTCGGCCGGCCCCCGCGCGATTTCGGTGCCCAGCGTCGCATAGATGCAGCCATCGCCGGGATTGTCGCGATGCTGCTTGGTCAGATATTGGCTGGCAAAGGCCATTATGTCGCCGGCCGGCACAAAGCCGCCGTCATTGGCCAGCGCGTCGGCCAGCGCCTCGTTGAGCAAGTCCTGCTTGCTGGCGAAATGGCGCGGAAACCCGCCATGCGTCAGCCCCGCGGCGTCCATCACCTGCGCCACGCTCACCCCGTCCACGCCTCGCTCGCGGAACAAATGCGCGGCGGCATCCACGATGGCCTTCCGGCTCTGCGCCTTCTGTTGCTGGCTGGTCCCCATGGTTCAAAACTCCCGCAAAAATTAGATGACGGCCATCATCTTGACAATCAGGATGATGGTCGTCATCTATGTGGCATCGATCAACCCAGTTTACAACAGGTACTCAAATGTCCACCGCACTCATCACCGGCGCTTCGGCCGGCATCGGCGCCACCTATGCCCGCCGCCTCGCCGCCCGCGGCTATGATTTGACCATCGTGGCGCGCACCACGGCCAAGCTCGAACAGCTGGCAGCCGAACTCACCAGCGCCCATGACATCAAAGTGGAAATCCTGACGGCCGACCTCACCGACGCCGCCCAACTGGAAACGATCGCCGATCGCCTCCGCACTGGCGCCCCGATCGACCTGCTCGTCAACAATGCCGGCGATAGCCTGCCGGGCACCTTCACCACCACCCAGCCCGCCGACCTCGATTGGCTGATTCAGCTCAATATCACGGCGCCCACCTTGCTCGCCTCGGCCGCCGTGGCCGGCATGATCGAACGCGGCCATGGCAGCATCGTCAATGTCGGGTCCGCCACCGCCCTGCTGCCTGAATATTTCCCCGGCATTTATCCCGCCACCAAGGCTTATATCCTGACCTTCTCGCAGGGCCTCGCCGCCGAAGTCGGCCCCAAGGGCATCTATGTGCAGGCCGTGGTTCCCGCCGCCACCCGCACCGCGATCTGGGATCGCTCGGGCGTCGATGTCGATAATCTGCCCAATGTCATGGAAGTCGACGATCTGGTCGATGCGGCGCTGATCGGTTTCGATCGCAAGGAAGCCGTCACCGTCCCGCCGCTGGGCGATCTGTCGCTGTGGCAAGCCTATGAGACCGCCCGCCTCAGCATGGGTCCCAATATCAGCGGCACCCCGGCCGAACGCTATCGCAAGGTCGCCTGAGCCCTGGCTGGCGCCATCCAGGCGCCAGCTAAACCCGCCCCTGGCGCGGCTCGAACAGGCGATCGCGCGAGCCGGTCAGGTGAGTTTTCATCATCTGGCGGGCACCCTCGGCATCGCCCAGCCGGATGGCTTCAAAGATCGCCGTATGTTCGATGAACACATGGTTCAGCCCGTCGCTGGTGCTGCGCAGCGACATGCCGTGAAACCGCATGCCCACCGCGATATGCTCTTCCAGCGCCTGCATAGCGGTGGCGAAATAGGGATTGGCGGAAGCCTTGGCGATGCCCAGATGAAACATGAAATCGGCATCGGCCCGGTGTGCCTGCCGATTGGTGGCGTCGCGCAAGAGGTCGAGCGCCGCCTTGATGTCCTGCAGCGAGCGGTCGGTGCGGCGATGCGCGGCCATGGCGGCGGCTTCCGGCTCCATGGTGAGGCGGAAATCGTAGCAATGCTGCAGGTCGGACAGGTTCTCCATCTGCCCAAAGCCCAGCGGTTCGCGCAGGCCATGGTCGCGCACGAAACTGCCCGCGCCGCGCCGCGAATAGATCAGGCCCTGGTCGCGCAGCCGCTGCAGGGCGTCGCGCACCACGGGGCGGGACACCTGGAATTCGGCCGCCAGCGTATGCTCGGTGGGCAGGCGTTCATCCACGCCATAGGCGCCCGATTTGATGGCCCGCAGGATCCGGTCGAAGACCGCGTCAGAAAGGCTGCGTCTGACGTTGAGACCATCTGACATCACGGTTTGTGTCACTCCCATTCGTGCCCGCCGGAGGACGCGAGGAGGCGGACCAGCGTGTCCTTGTCCCCAAAACCCCCCGATTTGGTGATTATCGTGAAACCGCCGGCCCGGGCAATAGGCAGCCCCGGCAGCGCCTCGCCGACTAGGGTAATCAGCCCGATGCCCAGCGCTTCAAGGATCGCCTGCGCGGTCGCACCCCCCGACAGCACCAAAGCCGTTCCCGTTGCCGGCCTAAGCTCCTGCAGCACCCGCGCCAGATTGACCGCAACCACTGCCGGCGCCGCCGGCTCCGCACCCGCTACTGCCTGCAACAGCGTCAGGCGCCCGGTAACCAGCTCCGCGGCAATTCCGTTCGGCGCCGCGATATAGGCCAGCCCCGGATAACGCTTGCGCAGGGTTTCGGCCTGCTCCACGGTGATCGGATCGGTCGAGCCGATCACGCAGATGACCGGCCCATCCGGCGCCAGCTGCGGCGCCGGCACAGCCTTGTCCGACCATTGCTCGGCCAGCGCCTCCGCCAGCCCCCGCGCGCCGATCAGCAGGTCATGCTCCTGCGCTCGCAGCGCCGCAGCAATCTGTTCCTGGCTCGCCGCATCGGGAATGCTGGCCGTGGCCGCATGCGTCCCCAGCCGCGCCGCCACATCGATCGGTTCATCCAGCCCGAACCCGCCCAGCTGCCCCTTACGCACCCAGCGCCCGAAGGCCGGAATAGCCGGGACAACGAGGCTGCTGCGGTGTGGAATGGCGTCCAGCTCGGCGGCAATATTGCCCTTGAGCCGGGAATCGATCTTCTTGAAAACCGGCACGCCCGGCGGCAGCTGCGATACCACATCGGCAACAGCCGCCCGCGCCGCCTCCGGCGCAATCTCCCGGCTGTCGGTCGATACCCCGACAATCTCGGCGCCGCTGGCCAGCGCCTCGGGCAAGCCCGCCACATCCAGCGCGATCACCGTCGACAATCCCCGCATGGCAAAGGGCGCACTGGCGTCGAGCGCGCCCGTCAGATCGTCGGCAATGATAACCAGACGCGTCATGCCTGCGCCGTAGCAAGAAGGCGGCGCTGCGCCTGCACGTCCGGGTCCGGATCGAGCGCCGCCGCCAGCAGGCGCTGGGTATAGGGATGGCTCGGCGCGCTGAAAATCTGCTCGGTGGGTCCCCGCTCGACGATTTCGCCCGCCTTCATGACGATGACGGTATCGGCAAAATCCCGCACCACGCCTAGGTCATGGGCGATGAACAGGAATGAAATGCCCAGCCGCTCGCGCAGATCATCGAGCAGCGCAATCACCTGCGCCTGGATCGACACGTCGAGCGCCGACACGGCCTCGTCGCAGATGATCAGTTCGGGTTCGAGCGCCAATGCCCGTGCAATGGCGATGCGCTGGCGCTGCCCGCCCGAAAACTGGTGCGGATAGCGGCTGGCATGTTCGGCGCTCAGCCCCACCTGCTCGAGCAGTTCGCGCACCCGCACCTGCCGCTGGTTGCGGTCCGGCATCAGCCGGTGAATGTCCCAGCCTTCGGAAATCAGCTGATAGACCGACATCCGCGGATTGAGCGATTGGGTGGGGTCCTGGAACACCATCTGGATCTGCCGGCGCACTCCCAGCAGTGCCGAGGGGCTCATCGCCAGCAGGTCCTGCCCCTTCCAGAATGCGGCCCCGCTATCGGCGGTTTCGAGCCGCAGGATGGCACGCGCCAGCGTCGATTTGCCCGATCCGCTCTCCCCCACCACGGCCAGGCTCTGCCCGCGCGCCAGGGTCAGCGACACATCCTTGAGCGCGGTGAAGCGGCCATAGGTCTTGCACAAGGCCTTGGCCTCGAGCAGCAGCGGCAGGTCGGGTTGCAGCGTCTTGATCTGCCCCTTGCCTGGCGCCGATCCGATCAGCTTTTGCGTATAGGCATGTTGGGGCGCGTGATACACATCGCGCACCGAGCCCTGTTCGACGATTTGCCCTTGGCTCATCACCACCACGCGGTCGGCGATTTCGGCGACGACGCCCAGATCATGGGTGATCAGCACCAGGCCCATGCCGGTCTCGGCCTGCAATTCCTTGAGCAGAGCCAGCACATCGGCCTGGATGGTCACGTCGAGCGCCGTGGTCGGCTCGTCCGCAATCAGGATATCGGGCTTGAGCGCCAGCGCCATGGCGATCATCAGGCGCTGCCGCTGCCCGCCGGAGAATTGGTGCGGATATTTGCCCACCGCGTTGTGCGGTTCGGGAATGCCAACCCGGTTCAATAGGTCCAGCGTGCGGGCGCGCGCTTCGCTCATCGGACGGCCATGCGCCGTCATCATCTCGGCGATTTGCCAGCCCACCGGATAGACCGGGTTGAGATGGCTCAGCGGGTCCTGGAAGATCATGGCGATGCGCTTGCCATTGATGGCGCGGCGCTGTTCATTGCTCATGGCGAGCAGGTTCTGGCCCTCGAAATAGATTTCCCCGGCAATGATCTGGGCGGGCGGAATATCGAGAATATTCATCACCGCCGAGGCCGAGACCGATTTACCCGAGCCGCTTTCGCCCAGCACGGCCAGCGTCTCGCCGCGATTGATGCTCCAGGACACATCGCGCACGGCATGCACCGTGCCGCGCGCAGTGTGGAAATCGACCGATAGATTGCGCACTTCAAGCAGGGCGTTACTCATCTTTGGTGCTCCGGGCTTCCAGCCGCCAGCGCTGGGACGGGTCGAGCGCCACGCGCATCCAGTTGGACAACAGGTTCAGCGACAGCGTGGTGATGACGATCAATAGCCCCGGCCAGAAGGCCAGCCACCAGGCGGTCGTCAGATAGGGGCGGCCCTGGGCAACCATCAGGCCCCAGGTAATGTCGGGCGGCTGGATGCCGATGCCCAGGAATGACAGCGAGGATTCGGCCAGCATGACGAAGGCGAAATCCAGCGTCGCGATGGTCACCAGTGTCGGCGCCACCACCGGCAGGATATGGCGCAGGATGATGCGGCCATTGGAGGCGCCCATCACCACCGCCGCCTGCACGAACATGCGCTGGCGCACTTCGAGCACTTCGGCGCGCGTGGTGCGCAGATAGATCGGAATGCGGGTAATGGCCAGCACCAGGATCATGTTGGGGATCGAGGGTCCCAGCACATAGAGCACGATCACCGCGATCAGCAGCGAGGGAAACGACATGATCACGTCGGCCAGCCGCATGATCGCCTGCGACACATGCTTGCCCAGATAGCCGGCCAACAGGCCCAGCACCGCGCCCACCACCATGGCGGCAAGCACCGTGCCGGCGGCAACCAGCATCGTGCTGCGGGCGGCAACGATCAGCCGGGCCAGCATGGGCCGCCCCAGCGAGTCGCCGCCCAAAACAAAAGCCCAGCCCCGCGCCAGATCGAAGGGCGGGCTATTGCGGCCGCGCAGGTTCTGGCTGGTCGCCAGATCGCTCAGTAAAGCCGGGCCCAGCAGCGCGAACAGCACGATGATGATGAGCACGATGGCTGACACAAAGGCCAGCTTGTCGCGCCACAACATGGCCAGCAGCGGCGCGGCGCGGCTCTTTGTAGGGGCAGGGGGAATGGCAGTGGACAGATCGGACATGGTCTTGCGCCTCAACGCCGGATGCGCGGATCGAGCAGGCCATAGGCAAGGTCGATCAGGATGTTCATGAGGAAAATGGCGATGGCGGTGACCATGATGGCGGCCAGCACGACATTGAAATCGCGCTGCAGGATGGAATCGATCATCAGCTTGCCGATGCCCGGAAAGCCGAAAATCGTCTCGACGATCACCGCGCCATTGAGCATAGCAGCGGCCTGGTCGCCGATCACGGTAATCACCGGCAGCATGGCATTGCGCAGCGTATGTACGAAAATGATCGGCAAATTGCGCACGCCCTTGGCGCGGGCCGTCTTGACATAGGGCGCCGACAGCGCGCCCAGCATCGAGCCACGCACCACCTGCACGATCAGCCCGAACGGGCGGATGAACAGCACTGCGATCGGCAATATCCAGTGCCAGGGCGTGCCGACCCCGGAGGTGGGCAGCCAGCTCAGATTGATCGCGAAGATCACGATGGCGACGATGGCGATCCAGAAGTCGGGCGCCGAGGCGGCGACCAGCGAAACGATGGACACCAGCCGGTCGAAAAACCCGCCGACATTGAAGGCAGCCAGCGCGCCCAGCACGATGGAAGCAATCACCACCAGCGTCATGGTGATCAGCGCCAGCGGCAGCGTCCAGGCATAGGCTTCCATCACCACTTCGATGGCGGGGCGCGCCTTGCGCAGCGATTGCCCGAAATCCAGATGCAGGAAATCCCACACATAGCGGCCGAATTGCTCGAACAGCGGCAGATCGAGCCCGTTCAGCGCGCGAAACTGCGCCTTCATCTCTTCGGTGGCGTCGATCGGCAGAAACAGGGCCGCGGGGTCACCGGTGAGGCGCGACAGGAAGAAGACCAGCACCAGCAGGCCCAGGAGCGACAACAGGCTGGCAATGGCCCGCTGCGAGATCAGTTTGGTCATGGCCGCTAATCCGGTTTGACAAGTGACACGATGCCGGGACCAGCCCGGCATCGCCTGATTATGAACCTGAGACAGGCTTACTTGAAGCCGATCTCCGACAGCTGCAGCTGCTGGTTGGTCGCAATGGTCGGGGTGAAGTCCAGACGCTCGCTGACGCGGCTGAGGCCAACCATGTGGAACAGCAGGACATCCGCAGCGATATCGTCATGGACATAGGCGAACAGTTCGGACCACAGGGCCGCACGTTCGTCCCCGGTTGCCGCCGAAGCGCGGGCAATCAGGTCATCCACCTTGGGGTCGTTGACGCCCGACTGGGTGCCCTTGCTGTCATACTTGAAGAACATCGAGAAGGCCGGGTCGCCGCGGCTATTGTCGTGCTGCGCCAGCACCAGACGGGTGCCGGTGCTTTCGGGATAGGGCTTGGAATAATACTGCTCGTGTTCGGCAACTTCCACCATGCGCAGCGTGGCGTTGAAGCCAACCTCGTTGAGCATCTGCACCAGGGCCTCGGCGACCTCGGTCACATTGGGGAAGTTCTCGGTGCGTGCCACGACTTCAATGGGCAGGCTGGTATCCACGCCGTCGGCCTTGGCTTCGGCAAGCAGTTTCTTGGCCAGTTCCGGATCGAAAGCCGGCGGCGACAGGTTGGGGTTCCAGCCCAAAGTGGTCGGCGGCACCATGGCCACAGCCAGTTCGGTCCCCTCGGGCAGCACGGTGCCGATAAAGGCTTCGCGCTCGATGGCGGCATTCAGTGCCTGGCGGACCCGCAGATCATTGGTCGGGGCATCCTGGCTGTCGATGCGCAGATAGACGGTTTCCGAATTCAGATAGCTGAAATCGGTGGCCTTGTTGTCAGCCACTTCCGCCGTGATCTGCGGCGCGATATCGGCTTCGCCCGCCGCAACCATGCCGGCACGCACGGCAGGCTCGGAGCGGAACAGATAGGTGGCCTTCGTCACCGCGGGGGCTTCACCCCAATAATCGTCGCGGCGATCGAGCACGATCTGCTGGCCGGCGGTCCACTCGCTCATCACATAGGGACCGGTGCCGATCGGGTCGCGCACGAATTCCATCGGCGTTTCCGACGGCACGATGGTGACCAGACTCATCAGCAGCGGCAGGATCGGCTGGGCCGGCTCGGCCTTGACGTCGATCGTGGTGTCGTCGACCACGGTGAAGGTCAGGTCGGTATCGGCGAAATAACGCGCGCTTTCGCAGCTCATCTGGTCCGAGAACACGCGGTCGAACGAGTGCTTGACGTCATTGGCGTCGAACGCGGTGCCGTCCGAGAAGGTCACGCCCGGGCGCAGCTTGAACTGCCAGGTGCCATCGCCCTTGTCTTCCCAGCTTTCGGCCAGGCGGGGCATCAGACCCTTGTCGCCGCGCACGTCCAGCTCGGTCAGCGTCTCGCTGATATTCTGCAGGATGACGCGGCCGATATTGGAGCGCGTGGCCATGCAGGGATCGACCAGGTCGAGTTCCTCGCTAAGCACCACGGTAATGTCGGTATTGGACTGGGCCATGGCCGGGGCAATGGCGCCCGAAGCCAGCAAGCCGGCGACCAGAAGCTGTTTGAAAATCAATTCTACCTCCCTTGCAGCTGATCCAGACGTGAACGCCGCTGCGGAGCGCCCACCCGTTTCCTCAGGGCGCCAGCATAGCCGGTCCACCCGTGGCCGGCACTATCTAGCGACACCCGGGAGTTGTCAAACAAAAATCAGAAAATGCCAGATTACGCAAAGAGGTGAGAATTTAACACGTTGAAAATAAAAGATAATTACAAAACCAGCCGCGCAATTTTGGATTACATACCCGGAATAATAACTTGACAACATTGCGCCAGCCAGCAAGTTTGCGGCAACCAGGAGGCGGGGAGAGACATGACTCCAGACGAGATCGCGGCGCGCATGACAGGGCAGATCGAGCCGGCCGGCCAAGGCCTGCAGGCGGCCTATTTGCCTTCGCCCATGGTGCAGAATCACGCCGCCTTCATCGAGCGCCTCGACGACGGCACCCTGGCCTGCCTGTGGTTTGGCGGCACGCTCGAGGGCAAGTCTGATATTTCCATTTTCGGCTGCACCCTGGCTCCCGGCAGCGATCGCTGGTCGGCGCCGATGCGGCTGAGCGATGATCCAGACCGCAGCGAGCAGAACCCGGTGCTGACGCGGGACGGGCAGGGCCAGTGGCAGTTGTTCCACACTGCCCAGCCCTCCGGCAATCAGGACGAATGCCTGCTGCGCGCCCGCCAGATTACGCTGACCGATGGCGTGCTCAGCGGCGGCGTACCGCGCATTCTCGATCTGCCCCTGGGCACCTTCGTGCGCGGCCGTTTCGTGCGGCGCGCCGACGGCGCCTGGATGATGCCGGTCTTCCGCTGCATTCCGCGCCCGGGCCAGCGCTGGAACGGCAGCCACGATACCGCCGGGGTCGCGGTGAGCCACGACGATGGCGCCACCTGGACGCTGAGCGAAGTGCCCGGCTCGATCGGCTCGGTGCACATGACCATCGTGCCGCTCGAGGGCCAGCACATGGCCGCCTTCTACCGCCGCCGTCAGTCCGATTTCGTGCATCGCTCGGAAAGCCGCGATGGCGGGGTGACCTGGTCCGCGCCCGAGCCCACCGACGTGCCCAACAATAATTCCTCCATCAACGTCATTCGCCTCGCCGATGGGCGCCTGGCCATGCTGTGCAATCCGGTCTCGGCTGCGACATCGAGTGACCGCCGCACCTCGCTCTATGACGAGATCGAGGAGGGCGATGATCGTCCCGACGCCAGTGGCGGCTGTGCCCCCATCTGGGGCGTGCCCCGCGCGCCAATGACCCTATGCGTTTCCACCGATGGCGGCCGCACCTTCCCGCTGCGCCGCATCGTCGATGACAGTCCCGGCACGTGCCTCTCCAACAATTCGGTGGATGGGCGCAACAAGGAACTATCCTACCCCTATCTGCTGGAAGACGGCGATGGCGCGATCCATCTCGCCTATACCTATTTCCGGCGGGCCATCAAATATGTCCGGCTGCCTAAGGGCTGGATCGACGGAGACGCAGCATGAGCGAGCTGATTGGCATTACCATGGGTGACCCCGCCGGGGTCGGGCCCGAAATCGCGATCCGCGCCTTGGCGGAAATGTCGCCTGCCGACCGCGCCCGCACCCGCATCTATGGCAATCGCGCCACGCTGGACCTTGCCGTCGCCGCGACCGGCGCCGCGATCGATCTTGATGGCCTGGTCGAGGACCTGCCGATCGAGGGCGGCCCGCTGCCTTGGGGGAAACTGGATCCCCGCGCCGGCGACGCCGCCTTCCGTTTCATCGAAAAAGCCGTGCGCGACGCCCAGGCCGGCACGATCGGCTGCATCGTCACCGCGCCCATCAACAAGGAAGCGCTGAACCTGGCCGGCCATCACTATGATGGCCACACCGGCATGCTGGCGGCGCTGACCGGCCAGAAATCCGCCTTCATGCTGCTGGCCTCCGAACGCCTCAAGGTCATTCACGTCTCGACCCACGTGTCGCTCAAGACCGCCATCGATCGCGCCACGCCCGAGCGTATCCTGGCCACCATCCGCGCCGGCAATGACCACCTCAAGCGCATCGGCTACGCCAGGCCGCGCATCGCAGTCGCCGGCATCAATCCGCATTGCGGGGAAAGCGGCCTCTTCGGTACCGAGGATGATGTACAGGTCGTGCCGGCCGTGGCCATGGCGCAGGCCGAGGGCATCGACGTCAAGGGCCCCATCTCCGCCGACACCGTCTATCACCGCGCCTATAACGGCGCCTTCGATCTGGTGATCGCCCAATATCACGATCAGGGGCACATCCCCATCAAGCTCGTGGCCTTCGATACCGCCGTCAATGTCTCGCTCGGCCTGCCCATCGACCGCACCTCGGTCGATCACGGCACCGCCTTCGACATTGCCGGCACCGGCAAGGCCAACCACACCAATATGAACGAAGCCATCGCCTATGCGCGCCGCCTGGCCGGGGGAAACAAGTGACCAATCCGACGAGCAATCTCCCCATTAGCGGCGTCTTCTGCGCCTCGGCCACCCCGATCCTTGAAGACGGCACGCCCGATCACACAGCCTTCGCCGCCCATTGCCATGCCCTCCTGCAGGATGGCTGCGACGGCATCGCCCTGCTCGGCACCACGGGCGAGGCCAATTCCTTCAGCATCGCCCAGCGCCAGGCCCTGCTCGAGCGGGTCATCGCCGCCGGCATCGATCCGCAGCGCCTGTTGCCCGGCACCTCCCAGACCAATGTCGCCGATACCGTCACCCTGATGCGCCATGCCGTCGAGGCGGGCGTGAAGGCCACGGTCGTGCTGCCCCCTTCTATTACAAGGGCGTCAGCGACGAGGGCCTGTTCCGATTCTATGCCGAAGCCATCGAAGGCGTCGGCCGCGACGATCTGCGCGTCGTGCTCTATCACATCCCGCCCATCGCCCAGGTCGGGCTGTCGCTGGACCTGGTCGGCCGCTTGCTCGAAGCCTTTCCCGGCATTGTGGTCGGCATCAAGGACAGCTCCGGCAAGCTCGACAGCATGCAGGCCTTTGCCTCCAGCTTCGCCAATTTCTCGGTGCTCGCGGGCGCCGATCCCTTCATGCTGCCGCTGCTGCGCTCGGGCGGCGCGGGCTGCATCACCTCCAGCTCCAATCTCATCGGCAAGCATCTGCGCGTGGTGTTCGACCATTGGCATGACCCGGCTGAAGCGGCGCGCGTCGACAAGGCGCAGGAGCGCATCAACGCCTGGCGCGATCTCTCCAACGCCTATGTGCAATTGCCCACCATCAAGGCCATGCTGGCCCGCCGCCGCAATCATCCCGGCTGGACCCGCGTGCGTCCGCCGCTGGTCGAACTCGCCCCGGCCGAACTCGACACAGTCTGGAGCCAGATGGCCGAACTCGAGGCACAGGACCATGTCTGAACTTACCCTGTCCATGGCCCGGCCGATCACCCTGCTGCAGCCCGCCCGGCTCGAAATCGGTGCCGGCGCCGTCGCGCGCCTCGCCGATTGGGCGGCCCCCTATCGCCGCGTCTTCATCGTCGCCATGGCGCCCACTGTCGGCTTTGTCGACCGCATCGGCCTTACTGGCGCGCTCGAGACCTTCATCGACCTGCCGCCCGAACCCGACCTGCCGGCCGTCGAAGCGGCGCTAGCCGCGGCCCGCGCCTTCCGGCCCGATCTGGTCATCGGGCTGGGCGGTGGCTCGGTCATGGATGTGGCCAAGCTGGTCGCCGTGCTCTGGGATAGCGACAAATCGGTGCCTGACGTCGTCGGCGTCGGCAAGATCGAAGGCCGCCGCACGGCGTTGGCGCAAGTGCCCACCACCTCCGGCACGGGTTCGGAAGCCGGCATTCGCGCGCTGGTCACCCATCCCCAGACCTTGGCGAAGCTGGCGGTCGAAAGCCCGTTCATGCTGGCCGATATCGCCATTCTCGATCCCGAGCTGACCTATTCCGTGCCGCCCGCCGTCACCGCCGCCACCGGCGTCGATGCGCTGGCCCATTGCGTCGAGGCCTTCACCAATATCAAGGCCCACCCGCTGATCGACGGCTATGCAACCCTTGGCATCGAACTAGTGGGAAAATATCTCGCCCGCGCCGTGGCCGATGGCGCCGATACCGAAGCGCGCGCCGGCATGATGCTCGCTTCTTATTACGGCGGCGTGTGCCTGGGCCCCGTCAATACCGCGTCCGGCCACGCCCTGGCCTATCCGCTGGGCACCCGCCTCAAGCTGCCCCACGGCCTGGCCAACGCCATCATCTTCCCGCACGTGCTGGCCTTCAACGCCCCCGCCCGTCCCGACAAGACCGCCGAGATCTGCCGGCTGCTCGGCCTCCCACCGGCCGATGGCACCCAGGCAATCCTCGCCGCCGCCATGGATTTCTGCCGCAAGCTGGGCATCGAAATGCAGCTGTCCCGCCATGGCGCCACCGCTGAAGCCCTGCCCGAATGGGCCACAGAAGCCCACGCCATCCGCCGCCTGATGGACAACAATCCCCGCCCCATGGCCGTGGATGATGTCCTGCAAATCTATCGTACCGCCATGAGCTGACGGTACGGCCTTCCGCTCACCGTTTGCGCTGCCGCAGTTCCCGTGCCAGCACCAGAATGAGTTCGAGGATCACCCCGCCCGAGGCGCTGAGCCATTTGCCGATCAGCTCGATGCCGCGCACATCGCGGAGCGGCACCAGGAATTGCAGCACTTCAAAGCCGATCGCGGCCGCCACCGCCACAGCAATGCCGAACCAGACCTGGCCGGGAAACGCTGCGGCGCAGACAAAGCCCAACAGGAAATAGGAGGCCAGCACGAAAAATGGCGACGGGCCGGCCCAGGGGTCCAGCGCGTCCCAGGCCAGCGTCACGATCAGGATCGCCGCAACGATCCTGAGGGAGTAAACCGTTCCCGAATGCCCGCCCATCTGGCCTCCTCAGCCGCGGTCTGCCGCTGGCGCCCGCCGCGTTTACCCGCGGTTCAGCTTGAGCTTACCGGCTTCATAGGCCGTCCGGCAATCGGTCGCGTCATGCATGATATCGTCCTGGATCAGCTCGGTCGCCGTCATGCCCGAGCCGATGAACCGCAGGTCGTCGCATTCCCCGTCATTGGCATATTCGCCCTTGTCGTCGCCGAAATCGATACTGCCATCCTCGGCTACGCCGCGGATCGTCAACTGGCCGGCCTTGAAAGCGGCTTCGCAATCACTGGCATCATGCAGCACGTCGTCGCTGAGCAAGTCCGTGGCGGTCATGCCCGGCCCGTCGAAGCGCGGGTCATCGCATTCCCCGTCATTGCTGTAATCGCCCTTGTCGTCGCCAAACGAATAGGCCGGCGCGCCATGAGCTGGCCCCGCCGCCAGAACCATGAGCGCGGCGATGCCCCAGATAGCCAGTCTCGTCATATCAAGCTCCTCAAAAACCAAAAGGATGCGGCAGGCTGCAGCGTCCCTGGCACGACCCATGTGCCTGCCGCAAAGGAGCCACAATTCGTGTCGGGATTATGTCGCTTGCCTCCCGCCAGCCGATAACCCACAGCCGGTTCACCACCGGCGGAACCGCGCCACCTGGGCGGGCGTTGATCAGCTACTTAGCTGTCAAGGAGAGGAGATGATGCGTTTTATTCGCGATAACGGGCTCTCGCTGGCCCTGCTCGCCATATTCGTGCTCAGCACGGGCGGCATGTTGATCGCCGGCTGGTTCGACCACAATGCCGAACTGACCCGCCATGATGCCCCCGATATCGGGCTTTTATCCTATTTCGCCAGCCCCGCCTTCCTCTCGCCGCTGTTTGAAAATTGGGAGAGCGAATTCCTGCAGATGTCGGCCTATGTGCTGATGACCATCATGCTGTTCCAGCGCGGCTCCTCGGAATCCAAGGACCCCGACAAGTCCAATCCCGAAGATGCCGATCCGGCCAAAAAGCGCAAGGACCCCAAAGCCCCCTGGCCGGTGCGCGCCGGCGGGGTGTGGAGCGCATTCTATTCCCAATCGCTTGGCCTGGCGCTGCTGGCGCTGTTCATCCTCTCCTTCCTGCTGCACTGGCTGCAAAGCACTGCCGCCGCCAATGAGGAAGCCCTGCTGCATGGCGAGGCCGCCCAGACCGCCTGGCAATATCTGGCCGATCCGCAATTGTGGTTCGAATCCTTCCAGAACTGGCAGTCCGAATTCCTCTCCACCGCCGTGCTGGTCCTGCTCTCGGTCTGGCTGCGCCAACGCGGCTCCCCCGAATCCAAGCCCGTCGCCGAACCCCACGCCAAGACGGGGCATTAGCGGCGGGCGGCTGGCCCGGCGCGTGGGCTGCCGCGCCAATTAGCTTTCCCCGAGTGCCTGCCCGCGGATAGAGTCCGCGCGCACGATCGTTGGAATTCGGGATATCTCGTCATGGTGTCGGAAGAGGTCTTCCAACCTTGGCTGTCACGCTGGGGTTTGGTGCCAGAAGGTGAAGCCATCCGCACGCACAGCAGCCTCTTGCTGCCGGTGCAAAGGGAAGGCGTGCCAGCGATGTTGAAGATCGCCACGGCCGAGGAAGAGCTCAACGGCGCGCACCTCATGGCCTGGTATGCCGGCAACGGTGCTGCTCGCGTATTCGCCCATGAAGATTCCGGCCTGCTGCTTGAGCGTCTCAGTGGGCACAGAAGCCTCATCGAGATGGAACGCTCAGGCCGGGGCGATGAGGCGACGGGGATCATCTGCGCAGTCGTGGCGAAGCTGCACGCCGCGAGGAACCACATGCCGCCGGAAACGCTGTATCCGATGGCGATCTGGTTTCGTCAGCTTGAGCCTGCGGCGACGCGATTGGGAGGCGTTTTAACAAAGTCCGCAGCGGCGGCACGTGAACTTCTGGCTATGCCCCAGTACGTCGTGCCACTACATGGCGACATCCATCATGGCAATATTCTCGACGGGGATGAGCGTGGCTGGCTCGCGATCGACCCGAAAGGGCTGCTCGGCGAACGGGCCTTCGACTACGCCAACCTGTTCTGCCATCCCGAAGCCAAGATCGCCACAGAAGCTGGTCGGCTGGAGCAGCGGATCGACATCGTCGCAAGGGACGCGAACCTTGACCCGAAGCGTGTGTTGAAGTGGATCCTGGCCTATGCAGGCCTGAAGTCTGTCTGGACCATGGAACGAGAAGGCGGCGGGCAGGAGGCGCGCGAGCTCACAATCGCCCAAATGGCGGCAGCCGCGCTGGGGCTTTAGCGAATGTCACGGCCGCTCAATTCATCGGCCGTTGGGCCCGCACTAACCTGCGTTACCTCCCTGCCGCCCCCGCTTGCACCCGCAACGGCCCGTGAACCTATCCACAAAAACGGCGTTGGTTTTGCTCCCCCACATGGAGAATGATCATGTCCGAAAACTTCCCCACGCCGCCCTTTCCCAACCAGCCCCAGCCCATTCCCGGCTATAGCGACGCCATGGATCCGGTGCCCGATTATGGCGAGGATAGCTACGAGGGTAGCGGCAAGCTGAAGGACAAGAAGGCCATCATCACCGGCGGGGATTCCGGCATCGGCCGGGCCGTGGCGCTGGCCTATGCCCGCGAAGGCGCCGATGTGCTGATTTCCTATCTCAGCGAAGACGAGGACGCCGCCGAAACCAAGCGCCTCGTGGAAGCGGCCGGCCGCAAGTGCCTGCTGCTGGGCGGCGATATTTCCAGGGCCCAGCATTGCCGCGATATCGTCAGCAAGGCGGTCGACGTCTTCGGGCGCATCGATATCCTGGTCAACAATGCCGCCCACCAGAACAGCTTTGACTCCATCGAGGAAATTCCCGACGAGGAATGGGAGCTGACCCTGGCGACCAACCTGTCCGCCATGTTCTACCTGACCAAGGCAGCGGTGCCGCATATGGCGCCGGGCAGCGCCATCATCAATACGGCCTCGGTCAATGCCGACACGCCCAGTCCGCAATTGCTGGCCTATGCCACCACCAAAGGCGCCATCCAGAATTTCGGCGGCGGGCTGGCGCAATTGCTGGCCAGCAAGGGCATCCGGGTCAATACCGTGGCGCCCGGCCCGGTCTGGACCCCGCTTATCCCCTCCACCCTGCCGCCCGAAAAGGTCAGCCAGTTCGGCAAGCAGGTCCCCATGGGCCGCCCCGCCCAGCCCAGGGAGCTGGCCCCCGCCTATGTCATGCTGGCTTGTGATGACGCCAGCTATATCAGCGGCGCCACCATCGCCGTCACCGGCGGCAAGCCGGTGATCTGAGCCCACCCACGAGCGCGACACCCTCCCCGCCGGGGAGGGTGCAGATTGAAGGCCCTAATTCTGCCCCGCCAATTGCCGGTTCAGCCCCAGCGCGATCAGCGTGCAGATCGCCCCCGACAGCAGATACGCGCCCGAGGAAATCAGCCCGAACTGGCTCGACAGCGCCAGCGCCACGAAGGGCGCAAAGCCGGCGCCGAACAGCCAGGCCAGGTCCGAGGTCAGCGCCGAGCTGGTATAGCGATAGAGCTTGGTGAAATTGGCCGCCACGACCCCCGAGGATTGCCCGAAAGACAGGCCGAGCAGGATAAAGCCCACCACCATATAGATGATCTCGCCCATGTCCCCCGCGCCCAGCAGCAGCGGCGCGAAGACGCTGTAGATGGCAATGCCCACCGCCGAAGCCCCCAGCAGCCAGCGCCGTCCGACCCGGTCGGCCAAAGCCCCCGACAGCACCACGGCCGCCAGCCCCACCACGGCCGATGTCGCCTCGATGACGAGGAACCGCGCCGGCAATTCATCGGTATAGAGGAACACCCAGGATAGCGGGAACACCGTGACCATGTGGAACAGCGCAAAGCTCGCCAGCGGCGCAAAGGCCCCGATCACGATATTGCGGCCCTCGCTGCGCACCGTATCGCGAATGCGGGTCGGCTCCAGCTCGCCGCTTTCGAACAGGCCCGTATATTCGGGCGTCACCACGATGCGCAGGCGCGCGAACAAGGCCACCACATTGATGGCGAAGGCCACGAAGAACGGATAGCGCCAGCCCCAGGCCAGAAAGTCCTCGGCCGAAATCGAGCTGACGAGGAACGCAAACAGCGCCGAGGCGACGATCAACCCGATCGGCGCGCCCAATTGCGGCACCATGGCATACCAGCCGCGCCGATTGGGCGGCGCATTGAGCGCCAGCAGCGAGGCCAGCCCATCCCAGGTGCCGGCCAGCGCAATACCCTGGCCAAAGCGGAACAGCATCAGGATAGCCACCGAAAAGGCCCCCACCTGGCTGTCGCTGGGCAGGAAGGCCACGGCCACGGTCGAGATACCGAGCAGGAACAGCGCAATGGTCAGCTTCACCCCGCGGCCATAATTGCGGTCCACCGCCGAAAAGATCACCGTGCCGATCGGGCGGGCGACAAAGGCCAAAGCGAACACCGCAAAGGACAGCAGCGTGCCGGTCAGCGGATCGACATAGGGAAACACCACGGCGGGAAACACCAGCACCGAAGCAATGGCATAGACGAAGAAATCGAAGAATTCGGAGGTGCGACCGATGATCACACCGATGGCGATTTCCCCCGCATGAACCGGCCGGTGATGGGCATTGGTGACGCGGGCATCGTGCTCGGCGCTCGTTTCCGGGATGGTTGAGGACGAAGCGGCCATCTGGTTCACTGCCTTGATTTGATTGGGGTTTTGTCGAATCTTCGGCCGTTTCGAGCAGGGCTCTTTGCGGCGCAATGCAATACGGTTAAGCTCTCCCTTGCCCTATTCTACTCCGGAACGGGAGTGGACAAAATGCCCGATGGCGTTTGTCGCTGGACAGGCATAGGGCGACGAAGATTGCGAAACCTCATCGAGGAACGCCCAAGTGTCTCGTCTGATCAAACTTGCCCTCCTGTTTCCCCTCGCCGCCATGCTCGCGGGCTGCAATGCAGTGGTCCTCGCCCCCGCCGGCGATATCGCCGCCCAGCAGCGCGACCTGATCCTGATCGCCACCTTCCTGATGCTGCTGATCATCATTCCGGTGCTGGCGCTGGTGGTGATCTTTGCCCGCAAATACCGGCACGGCAATGAGCATGCCGATTACCAGCCCGATTGGGATCACTCGACCCATCTCGAACTGGTGATCTGGGCCGCCCCGCTCGCCATCATCATTTGCCTGGGCGCCGTCACCTGGGTGGGCACCCATTTGCTCGATCCCTATCGCCAATTGGGCCGCATCGCCCCCGGCCAGCCGGTCACCGCCGACATGACCCCGCTCGAGGTGGAAGTCGTGGCGCTCGATTGGAAATGGCTGTTCATCTACCCGCAATACAACATCGCCAGCGTCAACGAACTGGTCGCCCCGGTCGATCGCCCGATCAGCTTCACGCTGACCTCCTCCTCGGTGATGAACTCCTTCTACATCCCCGCTTTGGCCGGCCAGATCTACGCCATGCCCGGCATGCAGACGCGGCTTCATGCCGTGGTCAACCAGCCCGGCAGCTACAAGGGCTTTTCCGCCAATTACAGCGGGCACGGCTTTTCCGGCATGCATTTCGAATTCCGCGGCGTCGATACTGCCGGGTTCGACCAATGGGTCACCAATGTGCGCGGCGCCGATGCCCAGCTCGATCGCAAGCTCTATCTCGAACTCGAAAAGCCCACCGAAAAAGTTCCCGTCACCCATTTTGCCGGCGTCGAGAACGGGCTCTATACCGCCATCGTCAATATGTGCGTCGAGCTCGACAAGATGTGCATGAGCGAGATAATGTCGATCGACGACCGCGGTGGACTGGGCCTTGCCGGTGTCGACAATATCGCCCCCGCCCTCTATGGCGGCGGCACGCGCAACCGCTCGGCGCTCGGTCCGCAAAAGACTTATGTCGCCGCGCTCTGCTCGGTCGATGAAGCCATCGCCATGACGGCCAAGCTGCCCGCGCTCTCCGCGCCCAAGCCGGCCATGGTCACAGGCGTCGGCCTGTCTCCCCCTCCTTGCTGCAATCGCCGGCCGCAGCGGCCGCCATGTCCTGGCTGGCTGGCCAGACCGCATCTCTTGCAACCACCAGTGCGGCGAGCACACTATGAACAACGAATTCTGGACCTTCATTTTCGGCCGCCTGACCTGGGAAGTGCTGCCGCTGCACGAGCCCATCCTGGTCGTCACCTTCATCGTGGTGGCTTTGGGCGGTCTGGCCCTGGTCGCCGCGCTGACCTATTTCAAGCTCTGGGGGTACCTCTGGACCGAATGGTTCACCAGCGTCGACCACAAGAAGATCGGTATCATGTATATGGTGCTGGGTCTGGTCATGCTGCTGCGCGGCTTTTCCGACGCCATCATGATGCGCCTGCAACAGGCCATGGCCTTTGGTGGCTCCGAAGGGTATCTCAACGCCCACCATTACGATCAGGTCTTCACCGCCCATGGCGTGATCATGATCTTCTTCGTGGCCATGCCGCTGATCACCGGCTTCATGAACTATATCGTGCCGCTGCAGATCGGCGCGCGCGACGTCAGCTTCCCCTTCCTCAACAATTTCAGCTTCTGGATGACCGCCGGCGGCGCCGTGCTGATCATGATGAGCCTGTTCGTTGGGGAATTCGCCCAGACCGGCTGGCTCGCCTATCCTCCGCTGTCCGGCATCGAATATAGTCCGGCCTCAGGGGTGGATTATTACATCTGGGGCCTGCAGGTGGCGGGCGTCGGCACCACGCTCTCCGGCGTCAATCTCATCGCCACCATCGTCAAGATGCGTGCCCCCGGCATGGGCATGATGAAAATGCCCGTCTTCACCTGGACCTCGCTCTGCACCAATGTGCTGATCGTCGCTTCCTTCCCGGTGCTGACGGCGGTGCTGACCCTCTTGGCGCTCGATCGCTATGTCGGCACCAATTTCTTCACCAACGACTTCGGCGGCAATCCGATGATGTATGTGAACCTCATCTGGATCTGGGGTCACCCCGAGGTTTACATCCTCATCCTGCCCTGCTTCGGTATCTTCTCGGAAGTCGCCTCGACCTTCTCGGGCAAGCGCCTGTTTGGCTACACTTCCATGGTCTATGCCACCGTGGTCATCACCATCCTGTCTTACCTGGTCTGGCTGCACCACTTCTTCACCATGGGGTCGGGGGCGAGCGTCAATTCCTTCTTCGGCATCACCACCATGATCATCTCCATCCCCACCGGGGCGAAGATCTTCAATTGGCTCTTCACCATGTACAAGGGCCGCATCCGCTTCGAGCTGCCCATGATGTGGCTCATTGCCTTCATGATCACCTTCACCATTGGCGGCATGACCGGCGTCTTGCTGGCGGTTCCCCCCGCCGATTTCGTGCTGCACAATTCGCTCTTCCTCGTCGCCCACTTCCATAATGTGATCATTGGCGGCGTGCTGTTCGGCATCTTTGCCGGCATCAATTACTGGTGGCCAAAAGCCTTCGGCTACAAGCTCAACCAGTTCTGGGGCAAACTCAGCTTCTGGTTCTGGGTAGTGGGGTTCTGGCTGGCTTTCGCGCCGCTCTATGTGCTGGGCCTGATGGGCGTCACCCGGCGCCTGCGCACGTTCGATGATCCCTCGCTGCAGATCTGGTTCATCATTGCCGGCATCGGGGCCGCTGTCATTGCCCTGGGCATCGGCGCCATGATCATTCAGTTCGCCGTTTCCATCCTCGGCAAGAACAAGGATTGGGACACCTCGGGCGATCCCTGGAATGGCCGTACGCTCGAATGGGCGACCTCTTCGCCGCCCCCGGCCTACAATTTCGCCTTCACCCCGGTGATCCACGACAATGACGCCTGGGCCGATATGAAAAAGCGCAATGCACAGCGCCCGGTGGAAGGCTTCCGCGCCATCCACATGCCGCGCAATACCTGGGCCGGCATCGTGCTGGCGGGCCTCAGCGTGGCGCTGGGCTTCGCGCTGATCTGGTATATGTGGTGGCTGGCCGTGCTGAGCTTTGTCGGCATCCTGGCCGTCGCGATCTTCCACACCTTCAATTATGACCGCGATTTCTACATCCCGGTCGAAGATGTCGTCGCCACCGAGACCGCCCGCACACAATTGCTGGGGGCAGGGAAGTAACATGAGCACCAATGTCGATACCGCTCAGGACGAAGCGGTCGCCTTCTACGATCTCGAGCCGCATGAGCATCCCCCTCATGCCTCGACCATGCTGGGCTTCTGGCTCTATCTGATGAGCGACTGCCTGATCTTTGCTACCCTCTTTGCCATCTATGGCGTGCTGGGCGGCAATTTCGCGGCGGGTCCGTCCCCGGCCGATCTGTTCAACCTGCCATTGGTTGCCGTCAGCACCACCGCGCTCCTGCTCTCCTCCATCACCTATGGCTTTGCCATGCTGGAAATGGAGCAGAACAAGCGCGGCACCACCCAGCTCTGGCTGGCCATTACCGGCCTCCTGGGCGCCGTGTTCCTGGCGCTCACGCTCTACGAATTCTACCACATGATCCACGAGGGCGCCGTGCCGCAGCGCAGCGCCTTCCTGTCCTCCTTCTTCGTGCTGGTGGGCACCCATGCCCTGCACGTCACCTTCGGTATCATCTGGCTGGTGACGCTGATGGTGCAGATCGGCCAGCGCGGGCTGGTCCCGGCCAATCAGGTCCGGGTGCAGTGCCTCTCCATGTTCTGGCACTTCCTCGACGTCATCTGGATCGGCGTCTTCACTGTCGTCTATCTCATGGGGATGCTGCGATGAGCACGAACGATCACGTCACCCCGGCCCAGGCCGCCCACGCCCATCCCAATCCGAGCGTCACCGGCGATGGCCACAGCCATGGCACCCGCAAGACCTATCTCACCGGCTTTGCCCTCTCGGTTATCCTCACCGCCATTCCGTTCTGGCTGGTCATGGGCAATGTCATCGCTGACTCCATGATCACCACCCTGGTCATCATGGCCTTCGGCGTGGCGCAGATCCTGGTGCACATGATCTATTTCCTGCACATGAACACCCGCTCGGAAGGCGGCTGGACCATGATGGCGGCAATCTTCACCATCATCGTCGTGGTCATCGCCCTCTCGGGCTCGCTCTGGGTCATGTACCACCTCAACACCAATATGATGCCCGGCCACACCATGGACCCGGTCAACCTGATGTAGCCATGACCGACCAGGCAGAGCGCCGCCCCCGCTCACCCCGGGCGCTCACGATCATCGGCACCATCGCCCTGCTGGGCGCCCTCGGCTTCGCCGCCCTGGGCGTCTGGCAGCTCGAGCGGCTGGCCTGGAAAACCGCCCTGATCGCCGCCGTCGACGAAAGGGTCCACGCCGACCCCATCGACGCCGGGGACCCGGCCTTCTGGAGCAGCTTTAATCCCGACGCCGACGAATACCGCCACGCCAGCGTCACCGGCCATTTCGACAACACAAGAGAAACCCTGGTCCAGGCCGTCACCGCCTATGGCGGCGGCTTCTGGGTCCTGACCCCATTGGTCACCCAAAACGGCACCGTCCTGGTCAACCGCGGCTTCGTCCCGCCCGACCGCCGCGACCCCGCCACCCGTGACGCTCCCCAAGGCGATGTAACCATCACCGGTCTCCTGCGCGTCAGCGAACCCGGTGGCGCTTTCCTGCGCAACAACGACCCGGCATCCGACCGCTGGTTCTCCCGCGACGTCACAGCCATCGCCACCGCAAAAAATCTATCCCCAATCGCCCCCTTCTTCCTCGACGCCGAACGCGACAGCGACGCCTATCCCATCGGCGGCCTCACCGTGCTCACCTTCTCCAACAATCACCTGATCTACGCCCTGACCTGGTTCGCCCTCTCAGCCATGCTGATCGCCGCGTTTGGCTATGTGCTATGGGACCGGCGGGGCAGGGCTTAGGGCTCAAATCCCTGCCTGCATAAGACAGCTACTAAGAGCATCAACAATCACCGCGTCTCCCTCGGGCTTGCGCCGAGGGCCATTACCAACACGGCACAAGCAACGAACGGTCCCCAAGGGCCAAACATCAATCCACCCAGGCCATGCTCGGATCCACCGTCGCACAAAACAGTGCCGCACTCAGCCTTGCCTGTTCCACCACCCGCCGGATCAGATCGGTCTCGGTCGTCGCCTGATAGGTGCCGATAATCGGCATGGGGGGAAGCGCTTGGTCACCCGAATGGGATGCAACAGCCCCATCTTCAGCTCCCGCTTGATCGTCACCGTGGGAATGGCACCCACGCCGAACCCGTCGATCAAGAGGTTGATGATCGAATAGAGCGAATTGGAACTGGTCAATTTGCCCGCCAGCACCTGCTCGTCCTGGAAATAGGGCGCGATCATCCGATAGGGCGGGGTGTCCTTGGGAAAGGTGATAATCGGCATGTCAGCCAGATCGTCCACGCTATAGGTCCGGTCCGGATCGATGATCTTGGGCGAGCCGGCCCAGGTCATCTGCAGCACGCAGGACGTAAAGCTGCGGAAATTGTCGCCGATAGCCGGATCGACGGCAAAGATCACATCGAACTCGCCCTTGTTCATCCCCTCGACGAGGCTCTTGGTGCCCTCCACCGTCAGCTCGATCTTGAGCGTGGGGAAAGCATCATGCAGCTCTTCCACAAACGGCGTCATCCAGGTCGATGACACCGAGTCGATAGCCCCGATCCGCACCACCTTGGCGGCGTGGGTGTTCTCGTCGGCCAGCTCATGCTTGAGATTGTCATAGGAGGCCAGGATCGTCCGGAATGTCTCCAGCACCCGCTCGCCGCCCGGTGTCAGCGAGAAATCGCGGCCGGTACGATGCATCAGCTTGCAGCCGAATTCCTGCTCCATCGCGGCCAGGCGGATGGAAATGGCGGGTTGGGTCGTATGCAATTCCTGGGCAGCACGGCCAAAATGGCGGTGCCGCGCCAAGGCGACAAAGGTCGTCATGTCGAGGATGCGCATAGCGCTTCCTCTATCAGACTTGGCCATATCTCGGGTGCTTTTTCTTAGGAGCGGAAATTGCAGGTGCTTGAGCGAGGATGCGATCTCTCCTCCCCGTCACCACCCGGCCCGTCCGGGTGATCCATGGGATGCCGCCGCATCGCTGGATTGCCCGGACGAGCCGGGCAATGACGATGGGGGAGGAAGCGGCGGCCATCCGGAGGTTGCCCTACGACGCCACCATAATGTGCCGCACCTGCGTATAATCGATCAGCGACTGCATGGAGAGGTCCGAGCCATAGCCCGAATTTTTCATCCCGCCATGCGGCATCTCGGTGGCAAACACGCCATGGGTATTGACCCAGGTCACGCCATATTCCAGCCGATTGGTCAGGTTCATCGCTAGCGTGCTGTCCCGCGACCAGACCGACGAGGCCAGCCCGTATTCGGACGCATTGGCCCAGCCCAAAGCCGTCTCGGGATTGTCGAAAGCGGTAATGGTCAGCACCGGACCAAACACTTCCTTCTGCACGATCTCGGTCGTGATGGGCGCCGCAACCAGCGTCGGCTCATAATAATAGCCCGCGCCCTCAGGCGTCTTGCCCCCAGCCACGATATCGCCGCCAGCCTGCCGCGCCCGGTCAACAAACCCGGCCACCCGCTCGCGCTGGGCGGCCGTGATCAGCGGACCAAACTCGACATCGTCACGCTCGGGCGCGCCATAGACCAGGCTCCCGATCATGGCCGAAAGCTTGTCGGTCACCTCCTGGGCAATGCTCTGGTCCACGAAAATCCGGCAAGCGGCCGTGCAATCCTGCCCGGCATTGTAGAAACTGGCTTCGCGCAGCGTCTCGACCAGGTTGTCCACATCGGCATCGGCACAAACGATCACCGGCGCCTTGCCGCCCAATTCCAGATGCGTCCGCTTGATGCTGTCGCCCGCCGCCGCCTTGAGCACAGCGCGGCCCGTGCGCACATCGCCCGTCAGCGAAATCATCCGCACCAGGGGATGGGTGATCAGCGTCTGCCCCACATTGGGGCCATCGCCGGTCACCACATTGACCACCCCCTCGGGCAGGAATTCCGCCAGGATCGAGGCCAGGAACAACAGGCTCAGCGGCGTATTCTCCGATGGCTTGATGACGACCGTATTGCCCGCCGCCACAGCCGGCGCGATCTTCCAGGCCGCCATCAGCAACGGATAGTTCCACGGCGCAATCGAAGCGATCACGCCCAGCGGATCGCGCCGCAGGATCGACGTATGGCGGCTCGACCGAAAACCATTGGCCGGTGTGCCCGGCACATTGCGCGCCGCCGTGCCGAAATAGCGGAACACATCGGCCACATTGGCCAATTCCCCCGCCTTCACATAGCGCCAGGGCTTGCCGGCATTGACCGATTCCACGTCGGCCAAGGCGTCAGCCCGCGCCTCAATGGCGTCGGCAATGCGCAACAGCGCCCGGCTGCGCTCCTTGGGCGTAGCCTTGCCCCATTTGGCAAAAGCCGCATGGGCGGTGGTGACAGCCAGATCAACCTGGCCCGTATCGGCCGAGGCGACCTCGGCGAGCAGCTTGCCCGTCGCCGGCTCGTGGCTCGGCAAAGCCGGCCCATTGCCGGCCATATAGGCGCCATTGATGAAGAGGCGGGTTTCATAAGTCATGTCGGGAATTCCGGTTAGTCGCGGATGATGCGGATGCGTGCGGGATCGATGGCGAGGCTCACCTCCTGCCCATCGGTAAAATCAAGATCATTGGCGGTCAGCGCCCGCAGCGGATGACCGGCCAGGCTCATCACATAGCGATTGCGCGCCCCCAGAAACACGCGCGTACGCACCTTGGCCTTGGGGCCATTGCCCTCGGCCGACAGGCTCAAATCCTCCTGCCGCAAAGCGACCGTCGCAGTCCCCCGCGCCGTCTCACTTTTGGCCAAAGCCAGTTCCTGCCCATCGCCAAAACGCGCCACCGGGCCATCCGGCCCTTCCACGATCTCGGCGGGCAAAAGATTCGCCGACCCAATGAAATTCGACGCAAACCCCGTCGCCGGTTGGCTATAAATCTGCGCCGGCGTGCCTTCCTGCTCGATCCGCCCGGCATTGAGCAGCACGATCCGATCGGACAGGCTCAGCGCCTCCTCCTGGTCATGCGTCACGAAAATCGTGGTCAGCCCCAGCCGCTGGTGAATTTCGATCAGTTCCACCTGCATATCCTCGCGCAGGCGGGCATCGAGATTGCTCAGCGGCTCATCCAGCAACAAAACCTTGGGCTTGGAAACGATGGCCCGCGCCAGCGCCACGCGCTGCTGCTGCCCGCCCGAGAGTTGCCGCGGCTTGCGCTCGGCCAGATGCCCCAACTGCACGGTTTCGAGCGCCGCCTTGACCTGTTCGGCCTGCTCCTCGCGATTGCCAATGCCCCGCATGCGCAGCGGAAAGCGCACATTCTCCGCCACGCTCAAATGCGGCAGCAGCGCATAGGATTGGAACATCATGGCAATGTCCCGCTTTTCCGGCGGCAGCCCCGTCACATCGCGGCCATCGATTTCCACCGCGCCCGCGGTGACGCTTTCCAGCCCCGCCACGATGCGCAGCAGGGTGGTCTTGCCGCACCCCGAAGCCCCGAGCAGGCTGATGAACTCGCCCGAGGCGATATCGAGCGAGATGGAATGCAACACCGCGGTCTTGGCGAAGGATTTCTGAATCGAGGTCAGGCGCACATTGGCCATGGGTCAGGCACTCGCAAATTTGGTCAGCCCCAGCATGCGGTCGATCACGAAGATCAACACCACAGTCAGGGCAATCATGATGGTGGACACCGCCGCCACCGATGGATCGGGGGAGAATTCGATCTGGCCGTAAATCTGCACGGGCAGGGTGGTCAGCGTCGGCCCGCGCAGGAACAGCGACAGCACCGCCTCGTCAAACGAGATATTGAAGGCAAAAAACGCCCCCGCCGCCAGCCCCGGAATGCATTGCGGCACGACGACGAACCACAGCCGCTGCAGCCGGTTGGCGCCCATGGTCCGCGCCGCTTCCTCCAGATACGGATTGGACTCGGCCAGCACCGCCAGCGTCGTGCGCACCACATAGGGCAGGGCAATGATGGTGTGGCTGAGCGCCAGCGTCACCGGCGACACCGGCCCAAAGGCCGAGCTCCAGAACATCAGCATGCCGATGGCATAGATGATGGTGGGCAATACCAGCGGCGACAGGAACACCGTGCCGAGCACATCGGAAAACGGCAATTGCCGGCGATGGATGGCAATGGCCGCCGCGCCCCCGATCAGCGTCGCCAGCACCGTGACCATCACAGCGATCTGGATACTGATCCACCCCGCGCCAAGATAGGCGTTGGACGACAGCACCTGTTGATACCAGCGCAGGCTCAGCCCATTGGGCGGAAAGGCGATGAACTGGCTTTCCGATACCGAAACGGCCACCACCACGATCAGCGGCGCCAGCAGGATCAACGCGGTCAGCACGACGAAAACCACGCTCAGGACGCGCAGCCAGGTGGGAACCGACTTAACCATGCTTGGCCCCCGTCATCTTGATATAGGGCACCAGCACCAATGCGATCCCGGCAAACAGGATCACCGCCTGCGCCGCCGCAAAGGGCCAGTCGGGCGTCGTCGTCACCGATTTATAGATCGAGGCCGCCAGCACCTGAATGCGCGTGCCACCCAGCAGGTTCGGCGTGACGAAGGAACTGGCCGAGAGCGTAAAACACAGCAGCGATCCCGCCACGATCCCCGGCAAAGCCAGCGGCAAAACCACCATGCGAATAGTCTGGAGGAACGAGCAGCCCATGGTGCGCGCGGCCTCTTCCAGCCGCCCATCGATCCGGGTCAATACCCCGAGAATCGACAGCGCCATAAAGGGCAGCAACACCTGCACCATGCCGATGACAATGGCGGTCTCGGTCTGCATCAGAGCGAAATTGCGGCCCACCAGGCCCATATCGCGCAGCATTTCGGGGATCAGCCCGCTACGGCTCAGCAGCACCATCCAGCCAAAGGTGCGCACCACCACGCTGGTCATCAGCGGCAGGATGACCATGACGACCAACCATAGCCGCAGCCTCGGCCCCACCTTGGTCATGATATAGGCCAGCGGAAACCCGATCGCGGCGCAGATCAGCGTAATGAGGAAGGACAGGCGCACCGTGCGCCACAGAATGCCCAGATAATAGGGATCGCTCAAAAACCGCGCAAACGGTGCCAGCGGACCTTCCGGCCCCGTCACCGAAAGCACCAGCATCTGCCCGATTGGCAGAAAGAAGGCGAGCACCAGCAGCAGAAGTCCCGGCAGGGCCAGCAGCAGGTTTTCTGTGCGGTCATTCATCAAGTGCAGTTTTCCTTGGGTCGCGCTTCATCAGTAGACCTCATGGTGATCCTTCGACACGCTCAGGATGTCGAACCACGAGGTCGTGCCTGCCATCTAACATCTCCGGGTCATTCCCGCGAAAGTGGGAACCTCCGTTTTCTTCTTCTGCACCGCTGAACGGAGGTCCCCGCTTCGCGGGGATGACACCGCGGCGGCAACAGAGAAAAAGGGGCGGGCCTCTTCATGTTGGGGGTGAAGAGGCCCTGCGATCCGGGCAAGCGAGGGAGTGCCTCGCCCGGATCGTGTCATGCCGACGTGGCAGGCGTCAGCAGAGCCATTCGGGCCTCCCTTTGTCGGGAGCCCCGATATCTGTCTCGCCTAGCGGGCGATCGCCTTGTTCCACTCTTCCACCCAAGCTGTGCGATGGGCTTCGATGGTTGCCGGATCAAACCGGATCAACCCGGCCACGCCCGCCTCGCCATAGGCCACGTCAGCGGCGACTTCGGGGCTCAGTTCGGTCTTGGCATTGGTGGGCGAATAGCGCAGCGCTTCGGCAAAGCACTTTTGGGCCTCGGCCGAGATTTCGAGATCGATGAACTTCAGCGCCAGTTCATTGTTCGGCCGGCCGGCCACCAGATTTGCCGTGATATAGCTCGCAGGGGTGCCTTCTTCGCCCTGCACGAACCCGGAGGGCAGGCCCGCCTTGCGCAAAGTGAACGCATAGTCGGACGCATAAGGCGCGATCCAGGCGTCGTTCTGGGCGAATTCCTGCTGGATTTCGGGCGACGTCGAGACGACCACCGCACCGGCATCGAGCAGCTTGCCGACGGCATCGAGCCCCGGCTGGATATTGCTCAGATCCCCGCCTTCGACCTGGTTGAGCATCAGAAAGCTCAGCATGCCATAGCCGTTGGAAATGTCGGTGAGCACCAGATGCTCGCCATATTCAGGGTTGAGCAGATCGGTCCATTTGGTGGGCGCAGCCGGCACCGCTTCGGTGTTGAACACGAGGCCAATCGCGGCGATGGAATAGGCCGGACCCTGGCCATTGGCCAGGTCCGCCTTGGCGAAATCGTAGAGATCGGCGGCATTGCTCAGGCTCGCCTTGTCGATCGGCGCCAGCAGCCCCTCAGCTGCAGCAACGATTTCCTGGCCGCCCGAAAAATGGATCACGTCGAATTGCGGCGCTGCCTTCTGGGCGCGCAGCTGGGCAAAGGCGTCGGCCGAATAGGCGGTGACGACATTGACCTTGGCGCCGGTGGCGGCCTCGAACGGGGTGATGACACAGGCGCGATGCGCCTCTTCATACGCGCCGCCGAAGGAATTGATGGTGAGCGTATTGTCCTGCGCGAAGGCAGTGGTGCCGAGCAGGGCCGAGAGGCCCAGAACGGCCGTACCGAGTGTTGCTTTCATTTGCGTTCCCTTGCTGAAATTTGGCCGGGCCCTCGCCCGGCCGACTGTCTTAGAGGCGGCCGATTTCAACGGTCTTGGCGCCTTCAATGCGGATCAGGCGGCACTGCTCGGCAACGGCTTCCAGATTTTCCGTCATCTTGCCGAAATAGGTGCACGGAATCCAACCCGTGGGGCCGAATGTGCGGCCACCAACGCCGTAGAACATGCCGATCTCCCAGAACTCGCTCGGGTCGATCTTGAAGAAGTTCTTGGGCTGATAATACCAGAGCAGCTCGCCCACTTCGGGAATGATGGTCTGGTTTTCCGGCGGCAGGGCGGTGGGGTCGAAATTGCGATGCGTTTCGGGCAGGCCCATCATGATCTCGGGGCCCGAGAACATGGCGTGGGTGGCCTTCCACTGGATCGGCGTTTCGAGCGCATTCCACAGGGCTTCGCAGGTCTTGGGGGCATGGTCCCAATAAAGCGTAATGATGCCCTTCACATTGGCATCGACGAATTTGAGATAGAATTTCTTGTCGGACATAATGGCCATAACTTGGTTGGACGCCCCAATCAAAGGCCTTCCAGCGCCCCTGTCCAATTCCGATTCAAAATTCAATCGATAATGGATTCTTATTGAACGACGAAGCTCCAACCACGGTGTCACCCCGGCGCAGGCCGGGGGCCATCTCGAGATGGTGCCGCTTGCCGCAAGGTGTGCGAACAACCCGCCGACCGAACATCAGTCGATCTGGCGGCGCACTGCGATACCTCAGGATGGGTCCCGGCCTGCGCCGGGATGACACCGCGTTTGGGGCTATGTCAGCGACACCTCACCGCCCCATATACGCCCGAGCCACGTCCCCCACATTCCGCCAAAACGCCAGATCATGCGGCCTACCCTCCGGCCGCCATTCCGGGTGCCATTGCACCGCCAGAATCGGCGCCGCCGTCCCGCTCGACGACACGGCCTCCACCACCCCATCGGGAGCACGCGCATTGACCACCAGCCCCTTGCCCATGGCACCAATGGTCTGGAAATGCACGCTATTGACCGCAAAGGACCCTTCGCCCGCAATCGCCGCCAAAGGCGTGCCGGGCACCACGTCCACGCTATGCCCATGAGCAAACATGGCATCCAGATCGACGCCATCCGGCGCATGATGCGCCAATTCCTGGTTGGTCCCATCACGCTGGTCCACCAGCGTGCCGCCCAGCGCCACATTGATTTCCTGCAGGCCCCGGCAAATCCCGAACACCGGCTTGCCCGCCGCCATCGCCGCCGCAATCAGCGCCGCCGCCATTCCATCACGCGCCGGATCAAACGGCGCCCGTCCGCTCGCCGCGCCATAGCGGCCCGGCTCGATATTGGACGTGGCCCCGGTCAGCAGAATGGCATCGAGCCGCGCCACAATAGCCGCCGCATCGCTGACATCCTCCACACTGGGACAGATCAGCGGCACCGCATCGGCATAGCGCGCAACGGCGTCGACATAACGCGCCTTGACGATATAGGCGCCTTCATCCTCGACGACATGGTTGGAAATAACCCCGATAACGGGCTTGGCGGAGATGGTCATGATGCTGCGATATTTTGGGGGAAGGTGCCCCTAAGCTCGGTTTGTGAGCCCGCTTCGTCAAGCCGAACAATTTGTCAAAGCGGGGTGGACAGGAGCGGTGCGGGAGCGAAAATCACACGCTCGCGTATGAGCGCGCGGGCCTCGCTAATCCAGCGACAAATTCTCCTCCAGCCACCGCTCGAACCGCGCCAATACCGCATCCCCCGCCCGCTGCGGCGAGGCTAGCAGATAATACCCACCCAGCCGCACCTTGCTGGTCAAAATCTCCACCAGCCGCCCATCGTCGATTTCGGCCCCGGCGGTCAACCGCGTCACCAGCGCAATCCCTTGCCCGGCCAGCGCCGCGTCAAACCCCAGATTGGCATCCCACAGCCGGGGCCCGCGCAATTCGCTCCGCAGCGCAAACCCCATCGCCTCGAACCAGTCCGTCCATTGCTGCCGGCTCTCCTCGTGGATTAGCGGCGCGCGGGACAGCTCGGCCAGATCGGCCGGCGCACCATGCTGGGCAATCCAGGCCGGGCTGGCCGCCGGAAACATGCGCGGCGAGATCAGCCGTTCCGCGCCCGTGGGCAGCCGGTCGAACGAGCCGAACCCGATCATCAGGTCAGCCTCGCCCGCCGCAAAATCCGGCAGCCGATCAATCGCCCGCAAGCTGATGTCCACGTCCCCCATCGCCGCCTCGATCTGCGACAGGCGCGGCGTCAGCCAGCGCGTCGCCAGCCCCGGCATGCACCAGATGCGCAACCCCGCCCGCCGCGACGCCGGACGCAATTCTGCGGTCGTATTGGCGATGATGCGGAAGGCACGATTGGTGGCGGCAAACAGCGTCTCGCCCTGCGTCGTCAGCACCACCCCGCGCGGCGTCGCCGTCACCAAAGGCTGGCCCAGCCAATGTTCCAGATTGCGCACATGCCGGCTGACCACCGTATGGCTCACCCCGATGTCGTCGGCCGCTTTGCGCATGCTGCCCATGCGGGCAACCGCCTCGAAGGCGCGCAGCATGATCAGCGGTGGCAGGGACAGCTTTTCGCTCATGAGTGGAAGCTTTAATGCACCACTCTGCCCAAATCAATCTGCTACCCCAATGTCATGCTCAACGCTAACAGTCCGCTCACCAATTCGCCGTGTGAGTGACTCAAAATGCTATCCAATGCCGGTCTCCAGGCGCGCCGCATCGCCGCCATTCCCCGCGGCCTCGCCAATGCCTTTCCCATCTATGCCGAGCGCGCGGAAAACGCCGAAATCTGGGACGTTGAGGGCAAACGCTACATCGATTTTGCCGGCGGCATAGCCGTGCTCAACACCGGCCACCGCCACCCCAAAGTGCTCAAGGCCGTCCGCGACCAGCTCAACCGCTTCACCCACACCGCCTTCCAGATTTTGCCCTACGAGCCCTATGTAGAACTCTGCGAACGGCTCAATGCGCTGGCCCCATTCGCAGCGCCGGCCAAGTCCATCCTGCTCTCGACCGGCGCCGAAGCCGTTGAAAACGCAATAAAAATCGCCCGCGCCGCCACCGGCCGTCCCGGCGTCATCGCCTTTAGCGGCGGCTTTCACGGCCGCACCACCCTCACCATGGCACTGACCGGCAAGGTCGCCCCCTACAAGGTCAAATTCGGCGTCGCCCCACCCGCCATCTACCATCTGCCCTTCCCCGCCGAGAGCCATGGCGTCAGCACCGCCGACACCCTCAAAGCCCTCGAAACCCTGTTCCGCGCCGACATTGCGCCGACCGATGTAGCCGCCATCATCATCGAACCCGTCCAGGGCGAAGGCGGCTTCCTGCCCGCTCCCACCGAATTGCTCAAAGCCCTCCGCAAAACCTGCGACACCCACGGCATTATCCTGATCGCCGACGAGGTCCAGACCGGCTTTGCCCGCACCGGAAAAATGTTCGGCATCGAGCATTCCGGCGTCGAACCGGACCTAGTGACGGTGGCCAAATCCCTGGCTGGCGGCTTCCCGTTGTCGGGCGTTATCGGCAAGGCAAACATCATGGATGCGGCCGAGCCCGGCGGGCTGGGCGGCACCTATGCCGGCAGCCCGATTGCCTGCGCAGCGGCGCTGGCTGTGCTCGATATCATCGCCGAGGAAGGCCTGCTGCAGCGCGCCGATGAGCTGGGTAGCATCATCCGTAAGTCATTGGGCGATATCGTCATTCGCAAGGATGCATTGCCCATCACCGCCATCCGCGGCCCCGGCGCCATGATCGCTTTCGACATCCTCGACCGGCAGGGCAAGCCAGATGCGGCGGCGACCAAGCGGGTAATCGCGGCGGCGCTGGAGGATGGGCTCGTCTTGTTGTCCTGTGGCATCCATGGCAACACCATCCGCGTTCTCAATCCGCTGACCATTTCCGACGCCGTGCTGGCCGAGGGCCTGGACAAGCTCACCAACGCCCTCGTCGCCGCCAATATCGAATAGGAGTCCCCCATGCGCGCCTTGACCGATCCGACCCTGTTGCGGTCGCAGAGCTTCATCGATGGCCAGTTTACCGGCGAGGCGGCGCTGGCTGTGACCAATCCGGCCAATGGCGAAATCCTGGGCCACGTGCCCAATCACGGCGCGGCGGAAGCAACGATTGCCGTGGACGCAGCAGCCAAGGCGTTCCACCCCTGGGCCGCCCGAACGGCCAAGGACCGCAGCGCCGTGCTGCGCAGATGGTTCGAGCTGATCATGGCTGCTCGCACAGATCTCGCCACCATTCTCACCAGCGAGCAGGGCAAGCCCTTTGCCGAGGCGCTGGGCGAGATCGATTATGCCGCCTCCTATATCGAATTCTACGCCGAAGAGGCCAAGCGCGTGGCGGGCGAATTGCTGCCCTCGCACCGCGCTGATGCCCGCATCATGGTGCTGCGCCAGCCGATCGGCGTGGTGGCAGCGATCACGCCGTGGAATTTCCCGGCCGCGATGATCACCCGCAAGGTTGCGCCGGCACTGGCCGCTGGCTGTACCGTGGTTCTCAAGCCCGCGCCCGAGACGCCGCTGACGGCGCTGGCATTGGCGGAACTCGCCCAGCGTGCCGGCTTTCCGGCCGGGACCATCAACGTCATCATCGGCGACGCCATTGCCATCGGCGGCGTACTAACCAGCCATCCCAAAGTGCGGCTGGTGGGCTTCACCGGCTCGACCGAAGTGGGCAAAATCCTGATGCGGCAGGCCGCCGGAACGGTCAAGAAAGTGGCGCTCGAACTGGGCGGCAATGCGCCATTCATCGTGTTCGACGATGCCGATATCGACGCGGCGGTCGAGGGCGCGATCCTCTCCAAATTCCGCAATATGGGGCAGACTTGCGTGTGCACCAACCGCATCTATGTGCAGGACAAGGTGCATGACGCCTTTGTCGAAAAGCTCATCGCCAAGGTGAGCGCGCTCAAGGTCGGCGATGGCTTCGCCGAAGGCGTGGTGCAGGGGCCGCTGATCACCGAAGATGCGGTGGAGAAGGTGGAAACGCACATTGCCGATGCCCTCGCCAAAGGCGCCGAAATCGCGCTGGGCGGCAAAAGGCACAAATTAGGCCAGACCTTCTTTGAACCCACGGTGCTGACCGGCGTAACCGGCGATATGCAACTGGCGCAGGAGGAGACGTTTGGGCCAGTGGCGCCGGTGTTCCGCTTCACCACTGAGGACGAAGTGATCGCCGCGGCCAATGCCACCGAAACCGGGCTCGCAGCCTATTTCTATTCCCAGAACGCGGCGCGGCTGTTCCGGGTGATGGAGCGGTTGGAATATGGCATGGTCGGCATCAATACCGGCCTGATCTCCACCGAACTGGCCCCCTTCGGCGGCGTCAAGGAAAGCGGAAATTCCCGCGAGGGGTCTGCGCACGGCATATTGGAATTCACCGAGCTGAAATATGCCTGTGTGGGTGGGCTCTAGGCCCTACGGCACCCCATCCGCCGCCAATGCGCAACCCGGCTTGCCCTCCTCCCACACGATCTCGATGGTCGAATGGGTAATGCCGTAATCCCCAAGCAGCGCCTGCTTGGTCGCCAGCGTCGTCGCCGCCGCATCCGCTCCCGGCGCCAAAACGATCTCCAGCGTCGCCACGGGCTTGCCCGAAGTGATCGACCAGACATGGATATGGCGCGCCGCCTTGAGGCCCGGCACGGCGGCCAGCAGGCTCTTTTCCAGATCCTCGATGGCCACATTGCCCGGCGTGCCTTCCATCAGGATATGCAGCGAGCCGCGGAACAGCTTCCAGGCGCTGCGCAGCACCAACAGACACACAAACACTGACAGGATCGGATCGATCGGCATCCAGCCGGTCAGCCAGATCACGATGGCGGCGGCGATGGCGGCGACCGAGCCGAGCAGGTCGCCCAGCACATGCAGCATGGCCCCGCGAATATTGACATGCTCCTTGTCGCCCCGCGACAGCACGAAAAACACCGCGATATTGATGAACAGCCCCAGCACGGCGACGATGAACATCGGCCCGGCCAGCACTTCGTGGGGCGTCATGAAACGCTGGATTGCCTCATACAAAATCCAGCCCGTGAGCGCGAACAGCGCCAGCGCATTGACCAGCCCGGCCACCACTTCGAGCCGCATATAACCAAAGCTGCGCTTGCTGTCGGAAGCCCGGCGCCCAAAGCGGAACGCCGCCCAGGCCAGCAGCAATGCGGCGGCATCAGTCAGCATATGCCCGGCATCGGCGATCAGCGCCAATGAACCGGAGAGCACGCCCGCTACGACCTCGGCGACCATGAAGGTTGCCGTCAGCACAAAGCCGATCAGCACGACCTTTTCATTGCCGGCGCTGACCGTAGGCGCATGGCTATGATCGTGGCCCGCATGGTCATGATCGCCATGGCTCGCGTGATCGTGCCCGGCCGCAGCGTGGTTATGCCCCGCGTGGTCGTGGTCGTCATGATCGTGCTCGGCGTGATCATGAATGCCCGGATTATGGGCCGGTCCTGTGCCTGCCATCGGCAATGCTCCTCATTTCGTCTTCATATGAATACATGTTCATATGTAGAAATCAAGCGCGATGCCGGGCCGACACTGCGGTCAGGTGTCGCGGTCGTCCTCGGCCTCACCCGGCCCATGCTCCTCCATGACGTGCTCGATCATATCGGCCAGCATGCGGGCAATGTGATCGTCCGCCGCCGCGTAGAACACCTGCTTGTTGCGGCGCGTGCCGCGCACCAGCCGCGCACCGCGCAACAGGCGCAGATGATGGCTGACCAGCGAGGGGGAGGCGGCGACGGCCTTGGCGATATCACCCACGGCAATGGGTTGGCTCAGGCACGCCAGCAGCACCCGCAGCCGGGTAGGGTCGCCCAAGAGGCGATAGGTTTCGGCGATCACGGCGATCTGGCTGTCACTGGGTGTAGCGGTCACGGAAACACTCTTTGGGGGCTTGCTGAACAAAGAGATAAGGCGCTTTGCGCTATTGCACCAGCTTGTGGCGCCCGCCGCGAACGTGTCAGGGTGCCATTAATCAACAATGCCTGGGGAGGCGGTCGATGAGCTTTCGCGCTCTGGTGACTGAAAAGGCGGATGATGGGCGGATCAGTTCATCGGTTCAGCAGGTGGATGAGGCGCGCCTGCCCGACGGCAATGTGACCATCGACGTGCAATGGGCGGGCCTCAACTACAAGGATGGCCTGTGCCTGACCGGCGCGGGCGGGCTGGTGCGGACCTATCCTCATGTCGCCGGCATCGATTTTTCTGGCATGGTGCGTGAGAGCATTGATCCCCGCTATGCGCCCGGCCAGGCCGTCGTGCTGACGGGCTGGCGCGTAGGCGAAGCCCAATGGGGCGGCTATGCCGAGCGCGCCCGTGTCAGCGCCGATTGGCTCGTGCCATTGCCCGATGGGCTGACCGCCCGCCAGGCCATGATCGCCGGCACGGCCGGGCTGACGGCTATGCTGGCCATCGACCGCTTGGAGGCGGCTGGACTGCGGCCCGATGCCGGGGAAGTGCTGGTGACCGGCGCGGCCGGCGGGGTCGGTTCGATCGCCACGTCTATACTGGCCCGGCTGGGCTATCAGGTCGCCGCGCTGTCGGGACGTCCGGAACTCTCCGGTGCGCTGCGCCTTTTGGGCGCGTCCAGCGTCATCGACCGCAGTGCCTTTCTCGGCGGTGCCGACAAGCCGCTCGAAAGCGCACGCTGGGCGGCGGCTATCGACAATGTCGGTGGCACAATACTGGGCAAGCTGCTGCGGCAGGTCAATTACGGCGGTGCCGTCGCCAGCATCGGCAATGCCGGGGGCATCGAGCTTGAAACCAATGTCTTGCCCTTCATCCTGCGCGGGGTGACGTTGATTGGCATCGATAGCGTCATGCAGCCCTATGCGACGCGAGTGGCGGCCTGGAACAGGCTGGGTGAGCTGTTCGATTTTGCGGGCTATGAGGAACTGGTCGAGGAAATCGGGCTTGAGGAATTGCCCGGGGCGGCGCAACGGATTTTGGCCGGGAAGGTCAACGGCCGGGTGCTGGTGCGGGTGGGGTAGGGGCCCTACCGATACCCCGCCGCCTGCAACTCGAACAACTCGGCATAGCGCCCACGCAGCGCCACCAATTGCTCATGCGAGCCGGACTCCAGGATCGCGCCATTCTCCAGCACCAATATCCGGTCCGCCATCCGCACCGTCGAAAACCGGTGCGAGATGATCACGGCGGTCTTCCCGCTGGCCAGACTCTTGAACCGCGAAAACACTTCGGCCTCCGCCTTGGCATCCAGCGCCGCTGTGGGTTCGTCCAGAATAATCAGATCGGCATCGCGCATATAGGCGCGGGCAATGGCGACCTTCTGCCATTCGCCGCCGGAGAGATCGCGGCCCTTGTTGAACAGGCGCCCCAGCTGGGTGTCATAGCCGCCGGGCAATTTGGTGATGACCTGATCGGCAAGACTGCGCTCGGCCGCGTCTTCGATGCGGTCCATATCGTGCTGGTCATCGATCCGCCCCACCCCGATATTCTCACGAGCGGAGAGGCTATAGCGGATGAAATCCTGGAAGATCACCCCGATATGGGCGTGAATATCCTCGATCCGCATGTCCTTGAGGTCAATGCCATCGACACTGATGCGCCCCTCATCGGGGTCGTAGAGCCGGGTCAAAAGCTTGACGATGGTGGTCTTGCCCGCCCCGTTTTCGCCCACCAGCGCCAGGGTTTCTCCGGCATGAAGGGTGAAGGACAACCCGCGGATGGCCCAGGTCTCGGTGTCGGGATAGCGGAAGCCGACATTGTCGAAAACGATGCCTTGGGCGATGGGCTGGGGGAAGGGCTTGGGATGGGCCGGCGGCAGAATGGTCGGCTCGATCTCGAAGAACGAGAACAGATCATCGAGATACATCGACTGCCCGGCAATCTGGGTGAAGCCGAGCAGGATTTTCTGGAACAGGCCATTGAGCCGCAGGAACGAGCCCGACAGGAACGCCAGATCGCCGATGGAAAAATCCCCGATAATGGTGCGCCAGACGATGAAGGCATAGGCCCCGTAATAGGTCAGCGCCGAGATCGAGGAAAACACAGCGCCCCAGCCGGCACGCTGGGTCGATAGCCGGCGATTTTCGAGAAAGATCGTGTGGGCCAGCCTCTTGAACCGCTCGATCAGAAAGGCGCCCAGCCCGAACAGCTTGATCTCCTTGGCCGTATCGGCGCTGGAGCCGACATAGCGGATATATTCGAGCTCCCGCCGCTCCGGCGTGCGCCAGCGGTTCATGAAATAGGCCAGGGTATTGAAGCGGCTTTCGCCCCACACGGCGGGCACGAAGCTGAGCGGCAGCAGCAGGATCAGCCAGGGCGCGTAAAAGAACAGGCCACCCGCCAGCGTCGCCACGGTGATGATATCCTGCGCCTGGCCGAACATCTGACTGAGCAGGGCATTGCGGCCGGCCGCCTGGCGGCGGGCGCGCTCCAGCCGGTCCTGGTATTCGGCGGATTCGAAATGCATCAGATCGAGCCGGGCGGCATGGGTCATCAGCTCCACGCTGACCTGGTTGGAATGCAGCTCCGACAGCACGGCGTCGGCAAGGCCCGTGGCGCGGGCGAGCAGGTCGGAGAAGATCACCAGCGCCAGCTCAAGCGCCAGGAGGCCGATTATGGTGGTGAGCGCGCCGCTCGCCCACCATTCGGCAAAGCCGGGGCCGGGGGCGGAGAGGCTGGTCAGCCGCACCACCTCATCGATGATCAGCTTGCCAACGTAAAGCATGGCGATGGGCTGCACCGAAGCGATCAGCCGCAGCCCGATACTGGCCGCGGTCAACGGCCGGCTGGTGCGCCAGATCTGGGAGACCAGACGCCCGAGATGGCGCAGATTTTCCAGCCGTTCGCGGAAAGTGGGAGCAGTTTCGGGATGAGGCGGCGGCTTGCGGCCGGGAAGGTCGGTCATGAGGGAATGATAGAACGCCGCGGGGAATGGAAAAAGGTGGTGTGTTGCAAAGGGAGGCCACAGTAGGCCTCACCCTGAGGCCCACTGATGGCAGGCGCCTAATATCGCTGCGGCGCGGCCGGCTTGTTGCCCATGATCGTCTCGATCTTTTCGATCACGTCCGGGGTCAGCTTGCCCTTGGCGTCCAGCGCCGACAGATTATCCTCCAGCTGGCTCTTGCGCGACGCGCCGAGAATGACCGTCGAGACATGCGGATTGTCGAGGCACCACAGCAGCGCCAGGTGATGGATCGGCAGGCCGATCTCCTTGGCGAGTTCCGCAAGCTGCTTGACCTTGACCAGTTTTGCCTTGCCGTCTTCGCTTTCCCAGCTGTGCTTGAGCCATTCATAGCCGGGCAGGTTCATGCGGCTATCGGCGGGGATGCCGTCATTATATTTGCCGGTCAGCACGCCGGAGGCGAGCGGGGACCAGATGGTCGTACCCAGGCCCATCAGGTCATAGAGCGGGAGATAGTCGCCCTCCACCTTCTGGCGGGTGAACAGGTTATATTGCGGCTGCTCCATTACCGGCGGGGTGATCTTGAGGTCCTTGGCCACGGCCCAGGCTTCAGTCAACTGCTGGGCGCTCCATTCCGAAGTGCCCCAATAGAGGATTTTGCCCTGGGTGATCAGGTTATGCATCGCCCACACGGTTTCCTCGATCGGGGTATCGATATCGGGGCGGTGGCAGAAATAGAGGTCGAGATAGTCGACCCGCAACCGCTTGAGGGCGGCGTGGCAGGCTTCGGTCACATGCTTGCGCGACAGACCCTTCTGGGTGGGCTTTTCCCCGCCCCAGAACACTTTGGAGGAGACCGCATAAGTGTCACGCCCCCAGCCGAGCTTTTCCAGCGCCGCGCCCATCAGGGCTTCGGATTCGCCGGCCTCATAGCCTTCCGCATTGTCGAAGAAATTGATCCCCGCATCATAGGCCAGGCCCATCAGCGCCATGGCTTCCTTTTCATCGACCTGCTTGCCGAAGGTGACCCAGGAACCAAGCGAGACTTCGCTGACCTTGAGGCCCGATTTTCCAAGACGACGATATTCCATGCTGCAGCTCCTCTGCGCCGCTCCGTCGCGGGCGCATCTATCCAATTGTCTTCATGGCTGGTGCGCCGGGGAATGAACCCAAGTCTGGGCGGCGCGTTGGAGCAGCATAGCCAATCACGGAGAGTTCGTCATGCTCAAGGATTTCGACTCGGCCGCCATCGTGGCGGTAACCGATATGGCCCGCGCCCGGCATTTCTATGAGCATGTGCTGGGGTTGACCCTGATCCAGTCCGACGACATGGTCATGGAATTCAAGACCGGCAAGACCGGGCTGGTGGTTTACAAATCCGACTTCGCCGGCACCAACAAGGCCAATGCCGTGGTCTGGGGCGTGGGCGACGAAATCGAGGACATCGTCGCCAATCTACGCGCCCGCGGCGTCAGCTTCGAGCATTACGAAGGCATGGATCTGCGCGGCGATATCCACATTGCCGGCGATTTCAAAATGGTCTGGTTCAAGGACCCCGACGGCAATATTCTGCACCTGAACAATATGTAGGGGTTGGAGGCCTGTCCCAACCACGGTGTCACCCCGGCGAAGGCCGGGGCCCATCTCGAGATGGTGCAGCACGCCGCCAGATCGCCGAACAGGCCTACGATATCGTCCACACACCTTGCGGCAGCGGGCCGATATCAGGATGGGCCCCGGCCTGCGCCGGGGTGACATCGAGAGTGGGACTGCATCTACGATCTAGAAGTAGACCTCATGGTGAGCTTGTCGACCACGAGGTCGTGCCCCTTACGGCCGCTCGCGCAAAAACCGCGCGAGGTCATCCGTAACGTGATGCACATGCGCGCTGTCGCCACGGCCCAATTCCCACGCGTCGACCTGCTCATGGGCATAGTCGGGCCCGGCAACCACCTGGACGGTAGCCATGCCCATTTCGTGCGGCACGACCAGGTTCTTTTCCAGATCGTCGAACATCGCCGCGCTGGTCGGGTCGACCCCGTGGGCGGCGAAGAACCCGGCATAGGCCTCGCGGTGCGGCTTGGGCACATAGGTCATGGCGCGGATATCGTAGACATGCTCGAACAGGTCACTGCCCCCCAGCCGGGCGAGGACCGCGCGCGCATGGCCGACATCGCCATTGGTGAGGATGAACTTGCGGCCCGGCAAATCGCGGATCGCCGCCACCAAATCGGGATGCTCGGCCACCGGGGAATAATCGATGGCATGCACATTGGCGAGGAAATGGTCGGGATCGACCTCGTGCTGCAGCATCAGCCCGTTCAGCGTGGTGCCGAAATCACGATAATAGGTCTTTTGCAGCGCCCGTGCCGCCTCGAAATCCAGCTTGGTCAGGTCCATCACATAATGGGTGATGCGCACATCGATCTGCGCAAACAGATTGCACTCACGCGGATAAAGCGTGTTGTCGAGGTCAAAGACCCAATCGGTAATGTGGGAAAGGCTGCGTGCGGCGGGGAGCGTCATGTCATTCATGCCGCCAATATAGTGCAAAACCGTGACGGTTTCACCTAGGACGATTTGGGCGGCCCGTTGGACGGACCGCCCGAAGCGATTATTCGTTGGCGGTGATGGCAAGGCCCAGCGCGGCGATCAGCCCGGCAGGGTTGGCCGCAGCGGCGGTCAGCACCAGTAGGGTGGTCGGGTTCTCTGGCTGCACGGTCACTTCGAGGCTCTGCGGATCATCAAGGAACGCGGAAACCGGGGGCACCACCACATCCTTGAGCGTGGGGATGCCGCTCTGGTCGATCAGCGTGGGCAGCATGGACTTGATGCCGGCCACGAAGGTGGCGCGATCGCCGCCCGACTGGCTGGCGAAGAAATCCAGCAGCTTGCCGGCGAGCGACGCATCATCATAGCGCACCTTGGCCGAGACGATGGAAATCGCCTGCATCAGCTGCATGCCGGCCATCATCTGGGCCGACTGGGCTTCTTCGCTGGTCGGGTCGCTCACCGCAGCGGCCGCCTGCATCGCATAAAGCTGCTCGAGCGCCGCCGGGGTCAGGCCCGTGACATCGAGATTGATGTCGAGCGCGCCCACATCGGCGAAATCGAGCAGGAACTGGTCCATCACCATGTGACCATCGGCCATCGACCAGGTCAGGTGCTGGTTGATATCGCCTGACAGGCTCTCAAGGCCCAGCGCTTCGATGACCGCACCGGCGGAAGGGTCTTCTTCCTTGACGGTGGAGAGATCGACATTGAGCCCGGTAATGGCCATCTGCGAGGTCAGGTCGGTGATTGGTTCGCCCTGTGCCGGGGTAAAGGTCGAGCCGGCGAGGAAGGACGCATAGGAGAAAACCTCCTGGCCATCACGGGTCACCGAGAGGGGGCCGGTACTGACCGAAGTCACCAATTGCAGCAGCGCCTCGGCCGGCACGGTTTCCCCGCCCGGCAGATAGAGGCCCTCAAGCTTGATGTCGGACAGCGTCACATGACCGGCCGGCTTCTTGGCGAACTCGGCATCGACATCGGGGATGGAAACTTCATCCACCAGATAGCCGCCATCGTCGCGCTCGGTAATGCCGGAAAAGGTGATTTCGGTGGGAAGATCGAACGTGTCGAGCCCGGCAATGCCAGCCTTGACCCCGGTGGCGATCACGCTGTCGCCCTCGACCCGGCCTTCGCCGAAGCTGAGGTCATAGCCAATGGTCTTGTAGACCAGGGTGACGCGATCCAGGAAAGCCTGGGCCTCCAGCGCCATGGAAGGCTGCACCACCCCGACACTGGCCACACCGGCCAGCAGCATCAGGCTTACGCTCTTGGTTATCCTCATCGTCGTCTCCGGCTTGTTGTCGATATTGTTTATGGTGACCGGCTCCGCGAGGAACCGCTGACTTGTCGTGCAGATGGGTTCTAAGTGCTTCCATTGCAATCGATTATGGGCGGAAATGCGCCCGCAAAGCCCATTACTGGTTTATCCCGGCATAATAGCCGCGACGATTGTGTGACAAACCCGATCGTTATGCGCGTTCGTGATCGAGAAACTGCCGATAGGCCGGATTGTCGGTTTCATCCCAATAGGGAAAGCCGATAGCCTCGATATGGGCGATGAAATCGGCTCGTGTCTCTGGCGGCACCTGCACCCCGATCAGCACGCGGCCATAATCGGCGCCGTGATTGCGATAGTGAAATAGCGAAATATTCCAGCCATCATGCAGCCCTTCGAGAAATTTGAGCAGCGCGCCCGGCCGTTCGGGAAACTGGAAGCGATAGACCGTTTCATGTTCGAGATCGGCCACGCGTCCGCCCACCATGTAGCGGACATGCAGCTTGGCCACTTCATTGTCGGTCAGGTCGATCACCCCATGCCCATGCTCTTCGAGCAGGCTGATGATTTCGTGCTTTTCCGCATCGCCACGGCTCAGCTTGATGCCGACGAAAATCTTGGCCGTGCTGTCATGGGCAAAGCGATAGTTGAATTCGGTGATCGAGCGCTGGCCCAATAGGCGCATGAAGGCCCGATAGCTGCCCGGCCGCTCGGGAATTTCCACCGAGAACAGCGCCTCGGCCCGCTCGCCGATTTCGGCCCGTTCGGCCACATAGCGCAGCCGGTCGAAATTGACATTGGCGCCCGAATTGATGGCGACCAGCGCGCCAGCCGGGGCCGCACCCTGCTCGACCTGCTTGCGCAGGCCCGCCAGAGCCAGCGCACCAGCCGGCTCGGCAATCGCCCGCGTGTCATCAAAGATATCCTTGATGGCGGCGCAGATTTCATCGGCCGTGACAGTGACGATGTCGTCGAGCAGTTCGCGGCAGATCCGGAAAGTCTCGGTGCCCACCTCGCGCACGGCCACGCCATCGGCAAACAGCCCCACTTGGTCGAGCGCCACCGGATGGCCCGCGGCGATGGCCGCCTTCATGCTGGCGGCTTCTTCCGGCTCGACCCCAATCACCCTGATTTCGGGGCGCAGGAATTTGACGAAGGTAGCAATGCCGGCGGCGAGGCCCCCACCACCCACCGGCACATAGATGGCGCCCAGTTCGCCCGGATGCTGGCGCAGCAATTCCATGCCGATCGTGCCCTGGCCGGCAATCACATCAGGATCGTCGAACGGGTGAACCACGACATAGCCATGCTGCTCGGCCAGCTCCGCCGCATGGGCGCGGGCCGCGTCGAAGCCATCGCCGAACAGCACGACTTCGCCCCCGAGCCGGCGCACGGCGCCGATCTTGATGGCGGGGGTGGTGGTGGGCATGACCACGACAGCGCGAATGCCCAGCCTGGTGGCGGAAAGCGCCACGCCCTGCGCGTGATTGCCCGCCGAGGCGCAGATCACGCCACGGGCGCGCTCGCTGGCATTCAATTGCGCGATGCGGTTATGCGCCCCCCGGATCTTGAAGGAGAAAACCGGCTGCATATCCTCGCGCTTGAGCAACACTTCGGCGCCCAGCCGCGCCGACAGCAGCTGCATTTTTTCAAGCGGCGTCTCCTCGGCAACCTCATAGACGGATGAGGTGAGGATGCGGCGGACATAGTCCTGCATAATGGGCACTCCGATGGTCTGGCGCAGAGGGGCTCGCAGATCGGCTGCTTGTCAAGGTCAGCACGGGCCGAAGCGTCCGCAGCCCACTTGCCGCCATGGAAATATTGGTGTGGGGGCTGAACAAAGCGCCACAATATGCCACTAACTTCGTCCCCAATATCAACGGCCCTGCGCCAACAAGGATAGCCCGATGCGCCTGCCTCTCACGCTGCTGCTCCTCGCCGTTCCCCAATTGGCTTTCGCCCAATCCTGCAATGTGGATATGCCCGCGGTCGAAAAGCGCATCGCCGAAATGGAGGAGTTCTATGACGACGTGCTGTCCGACATCAGCTGCGACGCGCCCACCATTCCAGCCCATATCCTAATGTGTGACTCGATCGGCGATGCCAATTCGAACCTCTGGCGCATGGGGCGGCTGGACGATATGGCCTCGGTCTATGCCTATGAAAACGCCACCGGCACCGAAACCAATCACGCCAATCCGCCACGCTACGGAAGCTTCATCGAAGACCGCGACGCCTGCACCGACGCGGCATGCCTGTGCGACCTGCTGATCGAACACACCAATGACAGCCTGGGCGGCGGCTCGCCCTATGCCGAGCAATTAGGCCAACCCAAGGCCTAGGGGCTCTCATCACCCCACCCTCGTTCCCTCCCCATCAAGGGGAGGGAGGCGCAAGCCCAGCCCTCTCGGCCCCATCGTCTCCCTCCCCCTTGTGGGGAGGGATCAAGGGTGGGGGTGCGGGAGCCCCGATATCCTGGCACCTTGCCTCCCATGATTCCCAATCCGCCACCACACATCGACATTCGCCGGCCATGGCGCGCCGGCGAGACCATCTTCCTGCTCGGCCCGGGTGGGGTCGGAAAGTCCACCCTCGGGCGCGTGCTGGCGGGCAGGCTAAACTGGCCGCTGATCGATCTTGATCTGGAGTTTTGCGAGCAGATTGCCGAGATCGGCCGCTTCATTCGCCAGACCAGCTACGCGGCATATCGGGCCGAAAACCTGCTGCTGGCGCAGCGGCTGGTGGCACGAACCGAGGGGCCGTTGGTGTTCGTGACAGCCTCGGGTTTTCTGGCGGCCGAAGTGGAGTCGAGTGACTACGCCGAAGCGCGTGCACTGGTTGGCACCGGTTATGGCATCACCCTGCTGCCGTCGCTCGATATCGATCAGGCCACAGAGCTGGTGGTGGAACGCCAGCTCAAGCGCGGCTTTGGGCTTGAGCGGGAAAGTGAGACGCGCAAGTTCCGCCAGCGCTTTGGGCGCTATCGAGGCGAGGGCGACATGCTAGTCGTCTCTTCCGCGCCGGCCGAGGACGTGGCCAAGGCCGTGCAAGCGGCATTGACCGCCTGATTCGAAAGGACGCCTAGCAGCCCGGTCCGAGCGTCACCAAATATTCTCAATCAAATGATTGATTGGTACTCAAAACAGGTTTATAGCCGTCCGCGAAATCTCGGGATGAGCCTATGAGTGTGGAACAGATCAGCGCCAGGCGCGAAAGCGGCGATGACCGGCGGCTAGCCATTGCGGCGGCGGCGCGGGCCATTATCGTCGAAAAAGGGCTTGAGGGCCTGCGCACCCGCGATATCGCTGCCCGCGTCGGCATCAATGTCGCGACCCTGCATTATCATGTGCCCTCCAAGGAGGCGCTGATCGCGCTGGTCGCCGAGACACTGCGCGACGATTTCAAGGCGCAGGCATTGCGGCAGAACCGCCAGGGCAAGACGGCGCTGCAAGTGCTGCGGCTGGAATTTGACGACTTCCGCGAAATCGTCAATGACATGCCCGACCTCAGCATCGTGTTGACCGAGATGGTGGAGCGCGCCCGGCGCGACCCGGTCATCGCCGAGATCATCACCCCGCTCTACGATTTCTGGCGGCTGCAATTTGTCGAAATATTTCGCCGCGGTGTCGAAGACGGCTCGTTCCGAAACGACATTGATCCAGCGGCCGCAGCCCTGATCACCACCGGCGCCTTGTCCGACTATTGGCGTCAGTGGACTTCATTCCGCGCCTCGCTCGACCAGGTTCTGGGCGAGTTGGAGCGCGCCTTCGTACTCAACTCCGTTTCTCCTCAAGGATGACTGTCATGTCTTCTCCCGCCCAACATCCAGCCCATGCCGCGCCCGATCCGCGCCGCTGGCTAGCCCTGTTCATTCTGCTCATCGCCAATTTCATGAACCTGATCGATGTGACGATCGTCAATGTCGCTCTGCCCTCGATGCGCGAGGGGCTGGGCGCCACCGATAGCCAGATCGAATGGGTTATCGCCGCCTATGTGCTCGCCTTCGCGCTGGGGCTGCTGCCCTTTGGCCGGCTCGGCGACATTGTGGGCCGCACCCATATGTTCCTCTGGGGCGTTGCCGGCTTCACCGCCGCGTCCGCCCTCTGCGGGCTCTCGCCCAATATCGAATTTCTCATCATTGCCCGGGTGATCCAGGGCCTGGCCGGCGCCATGATGACGCCGCAGGTGCTGGCCATCGCCACCGTCACCTTCCCCCCGCATGAACGCGGCCAGGCCTTCTCGCTGTTCGGCCTGTCGGCCGGGCTTGCCGCGGTGTGCGGTCCCATTCTGGGCGGTGTGCTGATTTCGGCGCAGCTCTTCGGCATGGATTGGCAGCCGATTTTCCTCGTCAATATCCCAGTCGGCATCGCCGCCGTCATTGCCGGCTATTTCCTGATTCCGCGCCTGCCCGGCCATTCTGCGCTCAAGAACGACTTCGTGGGCATCGTGCTGTTCGGCCTGGGCCTGGTCTGCGTCGTCTTCCCGATCATCGAAGGCCGCGCCTATGGCTGGCCGCTCTGGGCTTTCGCCATGATCGCCTCCGGCTTCGTGCTGCTGGTGGCTTTCGTGCTGTGGACCCGCGCCCGTGCCAAGGCCGGCCTGCCGCAATTGCTCAATTTCGATCTCATCGCCAACCGCGATTTCATGTTCGGCGCCTTCGTCATCACCGTCTTTGCCTCGGGCATTCCGGGCATGTTCATGGTGATCTCGATCTTCCTGCAGTCGGGCTTCGGCTTCACCCCGCTCGAATCGGGTCTGACCAACACGCCCTTCTCGGTCGGCGTATTGATTGCTTCCCTGATCGCCGGCCGCTTCGGCTCGCATTATCTGCGTGGCCGGCTGGCGGCCTCGGGGGCCTTGCTGGCTGGTGGCATTGGCGCATTGCACTTCATCATTGCCGGGTCGGGCGACAGTATCAATCACTGGAGCTTCCTGCCGCCACTCTTGCTGGCCGGTATCGGGCTGGGCCTGGGCTTCTCCTCGCTGTTCCAACTGGTGTTGCGCAATGTGCCCCATCGCGATGCGGGCGCCGGCTCGGGTGCGCTGCAGGCATTCCAGCAGGTGGGCGGTGCGCTGGGCGTGGCCTTGGTCGGCGAAATGTTCTTTGGCTCGCTCGCCACCGGCTTTGCCGCCGGCAATGCCCCCCACGCGGTCTTTACCGACGCCGCCAGCTTTGCCCTCTGGTATCAGGTGGCCAGTTTTCTGCTGGTCCTGTTGCTGGTGCCCTTCTTCAAAAGCGGCGGCGGGCAGGGCCATGGCCAGGGTGCTCCCGCCCGGCATGTCCCGATCGAGGCGTAAAAACAAAGGCCGCCCAATGGGCGGCCTTTTTCTTGTCCCGTTGGGGAGAGGTTAGCGCACGATCAGCGTGCCGGCGCCGAACTCGGTGAACAGCTCGACCAGCACCACATGGGGCATCTTGCCGTTGAGGATCACGACACCCTCCACGCCATTGTCGAGCGCTTCGAGGCACGTTTCGACCTTGGGGATCATGCCGCCCGAAATCGTGCCATCGGCGATCAGCTCCTTGGCCTCGCGCACCGAGAGCTCGGGGATCAGCTTGCCATCCTTGTCGAGCACGCCGGGCACGTCGGTCAGAAACAGCAGGCGCTTGGCGCCGAGCGAACCGGCAATGGCGCCAGCAAAGGTATCGGCATTGATATTATAGGTATTGCCGTCGCGGCCCGGTGCCACCGGCGCAATCACCGGGATCATCTCGGAACGGGCCAAGAGGTCGAGCAGGGTACGATCGACTTCGACGGGCTCGCCCACAAAACCCAGATCGAGCGCACGTTCGATATTGGAGCCGGGATCTCTAACCTTCTTCTCGGCCTTTTTGGCAAACACCATATTGCCGTCTTTACCGCAGAGGCCAATCGCCCATTCGCCTTCGGCATTGATCAGCGCCACGATCTCTTTGTTGATCGAGCCGGCCAGCACCATTTCGACGATTTCCATGGTCCGCGCATCGGTGACCCGCAGCCCGCCCTCGAATTTGGATTCGATGCCCAGGTTTTTCAGCATGGAGGCAATCTGCGGCCCCCCGCCATGCACCACGATGGGATTGACCTTGGACTGCTTAAGCAGGGCGATGTCGCGGGCAAAGGCCTGGCCCAGCTGGGCATCGCCCATGGCATGGCCGCCATATTTCACGACGACCGTCTTGCCCTCATAGCGCTGCATATAGGGCAGCGCCTGCGCAAGAATGCCAGCATCGTGGGAGAACCGGTCGGTGGAAGGCGTATCCTGTGTCATGGGCAGACCCAATCCCCTCGCAAAGCGGCTATAAAAAGACGTGCACGGGTCTAGAGCATGCTGATGCAAAGGAAAAGACGCTTGTGCTCGTAAACAGGCATTGATCCATTGTTCAATTTGTAGCGTTGTGGAGCGATCAGACAAGGGCGCGGCACAAGCGCCATCCCGTTCGCTGCGGAGGAGGCACGAAATTCATGGCCATGCAGGCCCCCAGCCAGGAGGTCGCCGACCTGATATCGCGCTGCGCCCTGCGGGATCGCGCCGCCTTCCGCTCCCTCTATGACCGCACCAGCGCGAAACTCTTCGGGGTCGTGCTGCGTATCTTGAAAGACCGATCGGAAGCCGAAGAGGCTGTTCAGGAGGTCTATGTCAAAATCTGGCAACGGGCCGACCGCTATGTGGCGGGCGATACTAGCCCGATCAGCTGGCTCGTGGCGGTGGCGCGCAATCATGCGCTCGACATTCTGCGCGCCCGTCGGCCCAGGGCCGACGATATCGACGTGGCGCTGGAAATCCCCGATGCCGGCCCGTCACCGGAACGGGCGACGGCCGATATCCAGGAGCGTGGGCGGATCGAGCGGTGCCTCGCCACACTCGAGCCCGAACGGGCCGAGGCCGTGCGGGGGGCGTATCTGGATGGCTACAGCTATGACGAGCTGGCGCAGCGCTATGCCGTGCCTTTGAATACGATGCGAACCTGGCTCCGCCGGAGCCTTTTGAAGCTAAGAGAGTGTCTGACGGCATGAGCACGAGCGATGACATGGATGGGGGCGATGGCGGGCGCAATGCCCTGGTCGCCGAATACGTGCTCGGCCTGCTCTCGCCATCCGAGCATGACCGCGTGCATCGGCTGATCGAGAACGATCAGGCCCTGCGCGCCGAACGCGATTTCTGGGTATCCCGTTTTTCCGCCCTCAATGAGGGCTATGAGGACGTCCCCGCGCCCGCCCGGCTCTGGGCCGGCATCGAGGCACGCGCCTTTGGCGATACCAGGGCTCCCGCCAAATCTGGTTTCTGGGAAAGCCTGCTGGTCTGGCGCGGCATTGCCGCTGGCGCCTTGGCCATCGCAGTGGCCGCTATCGGCTTCAACCTGCTGCAGCCCCGCCCGGATGTCTCGAGTCTGACCACCCAATTGGTCGCCGCGCTCGAGGAAGAGGGCAGCAATGTCAAATTCGTCGCATTGTATGACGGCACCGGCCAGGTCCGGCTGACCGCGCTCTCGGGCGATGCCGTGCCGGAAAAGGATTTCGAACTCTGGGCCATTCAGGGCGGCAATAATCCCGTCTCCATGGGCGTCATTCCGGCCAATCAGCGCAGCACCGTCTCGATTGCCCCCGAAGTCATGGCGGGCTGGGGTGCCGGCTCCGTGCTGGCCATTACGCTCGAACCCAAGGGCGGCTCGCCCAGCGGTGCGCCAACCGGCCCGATCGTCGCCAAGGGCGCCGTGCAGCAGATTTAGCTGAAACTTATTTTCGCGGGTTTCCGTACCTCCTCATATCCCAGCCGATCAAGGGAACGAAAAATGAGGAAGGAACAAACTAAATGAAACTCTCTCTGCGCGCTCTTTCGCTTGCCGCCATCATGTCCGTCAGCGCTATCGCCGGCTCCGCCGCTTTCGCCCAGGACAATCCGATGGTTGGCGGCGCACCCATGCTGGCGACCAAGAACATCATCGAAAATGCGGTGAATTCCAAGGATCACACCACCCTGGTTGCCGCCGTCAAGGCAGCGGGCCTGGTTGAGACCCTCTCCGGCCCCGGCCCCTTCACCGTGCTGGCACCGACCAATGAAGCCTTCGATGCCCTGCCTGCCGGCACCGTCGAGACGCTGTTGAAGCCGGAAAACAAGGACATGCTGACCAAGATCCTGACCTGTCACGTGATCCCGGCCAAGGCGCTCTCCACCGATATCATCTCGATGGTCGAGGCCGATGGCGGCAAGCATGTGGTTGATACGGTCGGCGGCTGCAAGCTGACGCTCGAAGCCAAGGATGGCAAGGTCACCGTGACCGACGAAAACGGCACCGTGGCCAATGTCACAATTGCCGACGTGATCCAGTCCAATGGCGTGATCCACGTCATCGACAAGGTTCTGACCCCCAAGTCGTAACCTTTGCCAACGCCACTGCGAATAGCGTTTCAGAACGGCGCGGCTCGCGCGCCTTTCACCAAACCTTGACGTGCCATCGCCCCTCCCGGGTTCTACAATGGCCGTCAACTGCCCCGCGCCTGCCGCTCCGCCAGCGGCACGGCGCGGGGCACCCAATCAGGGACCAGAAAAATGGCCGTCGATCGTCGCAATCTCCTGCTCGGCGGCGGCGCTATCGCCGCTCTCTCTGCCATCGCGCTGTTCCGCCCCATGGGCACGTCCATGGCCGCCGAGGCCGATTTCCCCTTCAAGCTCAGCGATGAAGAATGGAAAGCCAGGCTCTCTCCCGAAGCCTATGACGTGCTGCGCCACGAAGGCACCGAGCGCCCCTTTACTTCCCCCCTCAATGACGAGCACCGCGCCGGCACCTTCTCCTGCGCGGGATGCGACCAGGCCCTCTTCGCCTCGGAAACCAAATTCGACAGCGGCACTGGCTGGCCCAGCTTTTACACCTTCATCACCGGCGCCATCGGCTCGGTCACCGACAGCAGCTTCGGCATGAGCCGCACCGCGGTGTTCTGCTCCAATTGCGGCGGCCACCAGGGCCACGTCTTCAACGACGGCCCGGCCCCCACCGGCCTGCGCTATTGCATCAACGGCGTCGCGCTGAAGTTTACGCCCAAGGCGGCGTGAGAGGCACGACCTCGTGGTTCGACAGGATCACCATGAGGTCTACTATTAGATCGCGTACCAACCAGTAGACCTCATCCTGAGCTTGTCGAAGGACGAGGTCGTGGCGAGGTTGCTGTTGCAGCACTCCGCCCTTTTCCGCTATGCGGGAGCAAACCTCTCCCGGTGGCGCATCCCATGAAACTCACCATCATCCAGACCGGCGACGTGCCTGTGCCGCTGCGCGGCCAGTTCGGGCCCTATGCCAAAATGTTCGAGCGCATGTTCGACCAGAGCGGGCAGGCGTTTTCCCAGGACGTGGTGGCGGTGTCCGATGGCGCGCCGTTCCCTGAACTGGGTCCGGTGGAAGGCATTGTCATCACCGGCTCGGCGGCGGGCGTCTACGACGATCTGCCTTGGCTCGATCCGCTGCGCGATTTCATTCGCCGGGCCTATGAAGCGCGCACGCCCATGCTGGGGATTTGTTTTGGCCACCAGATCATGGCCGATGCGCTGGGCGGGGATGTGCGCAAGTCCGACAAGGGCTGGGGCCTGGGCCGCCACACCTATGCGGTAACCAGCCGCCCCGGTTTCATGCGCGCGGCGCCCGCTGCTTTGTCGGTGGCCTGCTCGCACCAGGATCAGGTGATCGTGCCACCCAAGGACGCCGAGGTGATCCTGGCCTCCGATTTCACGCCCAATGCGGGCCTCGCTTATCGCAATGGCGCGGCGCTAAGCTTCCAGCCGCATCCCGAATTCCTCGATGACTACACTATCGCCCTGGCCGAACTCCGGCGCGGCAAGGCGCCCGACGCGCTGGTGGACAAGGCCGTGGCCTCGGTCGCGACGCCCTCCGACAGCAAGGATGTGGCAGGCTATATCGGGCAGTTTTTCGTGGGGCGGTAGAGCCCCTTAGCTCTCCAGCAGCATCGCAATTTCAGTCCGCAGCTCGCGCAAACCGTCGCCCTTGACGCTCGAGGTGAGGATGACCTGCGGATGCGCGGCGGGGCGCTTGGCGATAGCGGCTTTGGTCGCGGCAATGACCTTGTCCAGCTCCGGCTTGAGCGGCTTGTCGGCCTTGGTGAGCACCACCTGATAGCTGACGGCGGCACCGTCCAACTCGTTCATCACCGTCAGGTCATTGTCCTTGGGACCATGGCGGCCATCGACCAGCACATAGACCCGGCGCAGCGTGGCCCGGCCGGTGAGATATTGGTGAATCAGCTTGGTCCAGGCCCGCACCTTGTCTTCGGGGGCCTTGGCATAGCCATAGCCGGGCATGTCGACGATGCGCAGGTTTTCGCTCTGGCTCTCAAAGATATTGAGCTCCTGGGTGCGACCGGGCGTGTTGGATGTGCGGGCGAGGCCCGACATGCCGACCAGCGCATTGATCAGGCTCGACTTGCCCACATTGGAGCGGCCGGCAAAGGCGATCTCGACCCGGTCCATCGGGGGCAGGTCGGCAATGCGCACGCAGCCCTTGGTGAACAGGAACGGCCGCGCGAACATCAGCCGGCCGCGTTCGATCATATCGGGCGAATAGTCGATTTCGCTCATTTCGGTCTCACTCAAAAACACTGCCCGCCGGAGGCTTCCGGCGGGCAGTAGCATGGTTTGGCTCTGCTGACGATCAGGACTTGGTCGTCTCGGCCGGCTTGGGCTTGCGCTTGAAGCTGTCGATGATATTGCCGAACAGGTTCACTTCCGCGCCATGGCGCTTCATGATGAACCACTGCTGGGTGACCGACAGGGTATTGTTCCAGGCCCAGTAGATCACCAAACCAGCGGGGAACGTGCCCAGCATGAAGGTGAAGATCACCGGCATCCAATTGAAGATCATCGCCTGGGTCGGATCGGGCGGCGGCGGGTTGAGCTTCATCTGCACCCACATGGTGATGCCCATGATCACGGGCCACACGCCCAGATGCAGGAAGCTGCCAACGAACGGCGCCATGGTCGGATCCCACGGGATCAGGCCGAACAGGGTGAAGATATTGGTCGGATCGGGCGCCGCCAGATCCTGAATCCAGCCGAAGAACGGCGCATGGCGCATTTCAAGGCTGATAAAGATGACGGTGTAGAGCGAAAAGAACACCGGGATCTGGATCAGGATGGGCCAGCAGCCCGAGAGCGGATTGATCTTTTCCTTGCGGTAAAGCTCCATCATCGCCTGCTGCTGGGCCGGGCGGTCTTCCTTGAACCGTTCCTGGATCGACTTCATCTCAGGCTGCACGCGGCGCATGGCGGCCATCGAGGCATAGGACCGGCTGGCGAGCGGGAAGAAGATCGCCTTGATGATGATGGTCACCGCCAGAATGGCGAGACCGAAATTGCCGATAATGCCGTTGAGGAACGTCAGCAGCTTGAACATCGGCCAGGTCAGGAAGTGGAACCAGCCCCAGTCGATCATCAGATCGATGCGGTCAAAACCATATTGCTGCTGATAGGTCGACAGAACCGCTTCTTCCTTCGCGCCGGCGAAGATGTAGCTCTCATTGGTCACGGTCGCGCCGGCGGCAACGACAACCGGCGTTGTCTCGACATAGCTCGATTGGTACACGTCGCGCGTGCCGGTCGGGTTGGACCAGGAGAAGCGCGCATTGAGCGGCGCTCCGGGCTTGGCCAGAACGGCCGTGGCCCAATATTTGTCGGTGAAACCGAGCCAGCCCGACGTCGCCGGCAGATCGATCATCTGATCTTTCTGCATGTCGGAATATTTGCGGGTGACCAGATTGTTGGAGCCCAGCACGCCGGTGGGGCCTTCATGCTGGATGAAGAAATTCTGCACCTTGGGCGTGTCGTGGCGGACAACGCGGGCATAGGGGAACAGGGCCACGTCACCCGCGCCGGTATTTTCCACGCTCTGGGTGACGGTGAAGAGGTAATGGGCATCGACAGCAAAGGTGCGGCGGAAGATCAGACCCGCACCATTGTCGAATTTGAGGGTAACCGGAGTGGCTTCGGTCAGCGTGCTATTGGCGCCATCGAGCGTCCACACCGAATTATTGTCCGGTACCGCAACATTGGCCGAATTGGCCGGAATCCAGCCCTCTTCGATATAATAGGCATGCGCCACGCCAGCCGGGGTCAGCAGCGTAATGATCGGGGATTCCGGATCAACCGTCTCGCGATAGAGCTTGAGCTCGAGATCGTCGAGCCGCGCGCCGGTCAGGTTGATCGAGCCTTCGAGGTCGGCCGTGTTGATCTGGATGCGCTGGGTGGCGGCAATGGCCGTGGCGCGATCGGTATAGGTCGGTGCGCCCGTGGCGGCCGGCACCACGGCACCATCCGAAGTCGTAGTCGGGGTGGCGAGGGCAGCATCCTGCTGGGCTTGCTGGGCGGCCAGTTCCTGGGCCTGCTGGGCGCGGTCCAGTTGCGGCTTGGCAACGAAGAATTGCCAGCCGAACAGCACGACCATGCTGAGCACGATGGCCAGGATTATGTTGCGATTGTCAGTCATTGTCTCGGTTTCCGTGGGCCGCCGCGGCCGGGAGAATGGCGCTGTTCACTCGATCTGGGTTCGTGCACACGCACGATCAAGGCGCCCAGATCGGCAACCAGCTTGGCAAAGGGTTCACTCAGCGCTTCGGTGCGCCCGAGCAGCACATAGTCATGGCCGGGCACAAAGTCACGCGCGCATGCTGTCACAGCCGCGCGAAGTCGGCGCTTTATACGATTTCGCTGGGGAGAATTGCCCGTCTTCTTGGTGACGGTAAAACCAATGCCCGCTTCGGGTGCATCGGTGGCGATAGCCTGCAACCCAAACGCAGAACGCCCGGCGCGATTGCCCCGGGCGGCCCGTTGAAACTGGCTTCGCTTGGTCAGCCGGCGCAAGGCGCCTTCTGGCTGCTTCATGGCCGTCATCCGGCCAGAGCGCCTTAGGCCGAAAGCTTCTTGCGGCCGTCACGGCGGCGGCGGTTCAGGATGATACGGCCGTCCTTGGTGGCCATACGCGCACGGAAACCGTGACGACGGGCACGCACGAGCTTGGAGGGCTGGTATGTACGCTTCATGACATCAGACCGCGCGGGGCACGGTTCCTCTTGTTTGGTCGTTGCTTTCGCAAGAATATCGGACACTCATCATGCGCCAGGCGCCGACGGTGCGGGTTGGTGGGGTCTATAGGGAAAAGCTGGGGCCAAGTCAACGCGCCTGCGCTGCTTTCCCGCCTCTTGCTTGGCGGTTGTCTTCCCTGCCGGATCGCCGCATAAGTCTGCAACGAATTTCTTTTGCCCGGCAGTCCATGGCAGACCTCCAAAATCCCGACATCTGCATCATCGGTGCAGGCGCGCTCGGCATTGCCCTTGCTTTGCGCGCCAGGCGGCTGGGCGCCAGCGTCCTGTTGATCGATCGCGGCGCCGAGGAAGCCGGCGATCCCGCCCAGGGGCGCTTGGTTGCCGCCACCTTCGCCGCCAGCGCCGCACGCGCCCAGGATATCCGCACGGCCGGAGCGCTGGGCCTGGCCCATGCCGAACCCAAACCCAATTTCAAGGCTATTGGCGAGCATGCCAAAGCGCTTGCCGCCAGCACCGCCCCGCGCGACGCCAAAGAGCGGCTTATCGCCCTCGGCATCGATTACCGCACCGGCCAGCCCGCCTTCACCGGTCGCCAGACGCTCAAGCTCGGCGACGCAACCCTTCGTCCCCGCCATGTCATTCTGGCCACCGGCGCCAAGCCCATTGTGCCGGCGATTCCCGGCCTCAATGAGATCGCCTATTTCACCCCCGACACCATTGCCGGCAATTCCCGCAAGCTCAGCCACCTCGTGGTGATCGGCGGCGATGCCAGCGCCATCGAACTGGCTCAAGCCTATCACCGGCTCGGCGCCATGGTGACGCTCGTGCCCCAGGGCGAAATCCTGTCCGGCTTCGATCGCGAGCAAGTTGCCATCCTGCTGCGCCAATTGGCTGAGGAAGGCCCCGAGATCGTTGAGGGCGCCACGGTCTCGGCGATTCTGCCGCGCCGCCAGGGTACCGGTGTCGAACTCACCCATGCCGATGGCAGCACGCACAGCCTTGATGTCTCCCATGTGCTGGTCGCCATGGGTCGCCTGCCCGATCTGGCTGGGTTGAGGCTCGATCGCGCCAAAGTGCGCTTCGACAAAACGCGGCCTGCCTTTCTCCAGCTCAACCCGGACGGCCGCACCACCAATACCCGCATCAGCGCCGTTGGAGGCGCTGCGGGGCAGGGGCAGCCCCATGCCGCAGCCCGCTATGGCGCCATCATCATCGATGGCCTGTTCGGCACCGGCGCCAGCCGACTCGATAGCCAGGCCATCCCCAGCTTCATCCAGACCGCGCCCGGCCTTGCTTCCATCGGCCTTGTCGAAGGCGAGCGTCCATTGCCCGAGGGCACCTTGGTGCTGCGCGCCAGCTTTGCCGAGAACGACGCGGCGCGGGCCCTGGGCCAGACCCATGGCGCGGCCAAGCTGCTCGCCAGCCGCAATGGCAAGATTTTGGGCGCCTCCATTATCGGCCCCGGCGCCGGCGAAGTCATCGCCATGCTGGCTTTGGCCATGGAGCGCGGCATGCCGGCAAGCGCTTTGGCCGAACTGGTCCTGCCTCATCCCAGCCTTGCCGCGGTCCTGACCCAGCTGGGCGAGGCCTTCCTCGCCACCCGGCAGCCCACCACCTGGGGAAAACGCAGCCAAGCGCTGCGCAAATTGCTGGGTTGAGCAGTCCCGGCCGGGGGTTACAGCCCTCTCGTCCTTGCCTATAATGGTTTGCAATGACAGCCGAACGCAGTCTCAAGCCCCGCCGGTTCTCCGGCCTCTCGATCAAGCTCATCGCCACCATCATCGTGGTGATCTTGGCGGTCGAGGTGGTTGTTTATCTACCTTCGCTCGCCAATTTTCGGGCCAGCTGGCTCGATGATCGCCTGCGCGTCGGCGTGGTCGCCGCCCGCGTGCTCGATGCCGTGCCCGATGTCATGGCCCTGCCGCGCGGCCTCACCGATCGTCTCCTTACCTCGGCCGGCGCCAATGCCATCGTCTATCGCCGCGAGGGCCAGAGCCAGTTGATCGAGCTGGCCAATCCCGTCACCCCCGACGTGGTCACCACCGCCGATATGCGCCAGCGCGATATCATGACCCTGACCATGGGCGCCCTCGACACGCTCTTTGCCGGGCCAGGCCGCACGCTGCGCATTGTGGGCGAGGGGAACCTGGATGAAAGCCAGGTCGAACTGCTGATGCCCGAGCGGCCGTTGCGGCAGGACATGCTCGAATATTCGCGCAATATCGTGCTTATCTCGCTGGTCATCGCCGCGCTGACCGCCGTCACGCTCTATCTCCTGGTCAGCCGGTTGTTCATTGATCCGGTGCTGCGTCTCACCCAGAACATGCTGGCCTATCGGCAGGCCCCGGAGAATGCGAGCCTCATCATCGTTCCCTCCAATCGCCGCGACGAAATCGGCGTGGTCGAGCGCGAATTGGCGGCCATGGAAAGTGACATCTTCTCCATGCTGCGGCAGCGCCGCCATCTGGCCGATCTGGGCCTCGCCGTCGCCAAGATCAACCACGATCTGCGCAATACCCTCACCTCGGCGCAATTGCTGTCGGACCAGGTGGCAACGCTTGATGATCCCAAAGTGCAGCGGCTGGCCCCGCGCCTCGTCACCACACTCGACAAAGCCATCGGCTTTGCCCAATCGGTGCTCGACTATGGCCGCGAAATGGCTTCGCCCCCGGTCATGGCGCCCACCGGCATCAAGGCGCTGGTCGAGGACGCCGCCTTTGACGCGCGGCTGGTGGGTCATCCCCATATCGGCTTTAACAACGGCGTGCCCGACGATCTGGTGCTCAATGTCGATGCCGGCCAGCTCGCCCGCGTGCTGCTCAACCTGCTCAAGAATGCCCGCGAGGCACTCGAAGCCGCCAATGCGGGCACCATTGCCACGCCCGAAGTCACCATTTCGGTCGAAACCGGCGCCGGGGAAACCACCATCTCGGTCAGCGACAATGGTCCGGGCCTGCCGCCCCGGGCGCGCGACAATCTATTCGTCGCCTTCGAGGGCTCGGCCCGCGCCGGCGGCACCGGGCTGGGCCTCGCCATTGCACGCGAAATCACCGAGGCCCATGGCGGCAGGCTGGTCTTTGTCGATCAGCCCCAGGGCACGCGCTTTGATATCGTGCTGCCCGCGGCCTTGCGGGCCGACTGATTTCCACAGTCTGGGCAAATTCTGCCAACCGCCCGCTTGCCAACGCCAAAGCAGCCATGTATGGGTTCGCTCGCTTCAGCAGGAAGCCGCCTCCGGGCCGCTTCGCTGATAGCTGCCGTTACCAAAACGGCTTGCGCGCCCTTAGCTCAGCTGGATAGAGCACCAGACTACGAATCTGGGGGTCAGGAGTTCGAATCTCTTAGGGCGCGCCAAAAACATCAATAAAATCAATGATAGTCCGGTAGGCGCTGCGCACGGTTTGCAGATGGTTTGCAAAATCCGTGCGCTAAATGTTCTGGTTTAAGCGGCAGGACGGCGAGAATACCAGGTGGTCGTTGCTAGGCCAGCGATCGAGAAAGAATGCTGGCACATGCGCTCCATCAACAGAGTTGCCAGTCCCTCCGCTTTAGCGTTGAGCGATTCTGCTGTGCCGGGGAAGCGAGGGTAGTTGATGAGCCCGACGCGAACGCCGCTCTCCTCGCCACCCGTGTAGATATAGTCTGCTGGCTCGACGGTGACGCACAGGCCGACATCGAAGCAGTATTCTCGGCAAACCTGTTTTGCCTGCGCGTAATCGCCAGCGATGAAGATGTCAAAACGGATGGTCGGCGCTTCTGTAGTGCTTAATTGCGTCATGCTGCGTCGCTTTCTGGGGTTGCGGTTTCGTTGTCATTGGCTGGAATGTCGATCATGCAGCCGCAGCCGCTATCGCCAGGAAGGAAGTCGAACTCGGTCTGGGCAGTTACGCTCGCGGCGAAGCTGGAGAGGGTAAGAAGTTTTTTCGAACCATCACCGCTGCGGTCAGTAAGCATTGAGACTGGTTTGCCGATGAACTCGGACAGTTTCTGCTCCATCATGGCGTCATAGGCGAACCGTTCCGGCTGCTGACGCAGGCGATTCAGGTAGTGGGCGTGGCCCGCCTTGATGCAGAAGCCGCCGCAGTTGTTGTGCATGTAGCCCAAGCGGTAGAGCCGAGGTCGATCTATGCCAGCGTCAGAGAGGTAGCCGAATGGGCCGAACTCTCCCTCTCTGGTGCCAAGAAGCGGCGCCTCATACTTCCACCCGTCCGCTGCCATGCGGGCGGCGAGGCGATGGTATCGGTGGGCCTCATGCGGCCCAATGCCGATCTGAAATACAGAGGTGGTAGGATCACAGTTCTCAACTCTGTAGGCGTCTAGCATCACTCGCTTCAGGGATTTGGAGCACGGGTCGATTCGACTGTTGCCCAGAAACCTGCCATCGCGGAAAACTTCCCATGGGTCCCGGCCGTCAGCCAGCCAAACTAGCTCCGGCAGAGCCGACGTAATTTGTTCGCGCAGATCGGCAAGGAACGCTCTCCAAATCGGGTTGCCGGCATATGTCGCAATGTCGAACTCGCCCTCTACCCGGTAGTCTGGGAAGTCGTCGGCGCTCGGGATTGGCCAATTGAGCCTGCGTCCCAATAGATGGGCAACACCTTCGATGAGAAAGCGGTAACAATCGGCATCCTCGTAGAGCGTATCCGCGAAGACAAATCGATGATCGTCCGATGGATGTGCCGCCATGTCTACCTTTGCGGCAAGCCATGAACCCGCACCGCCGCTTACCATGTGATATCGAGTCACTCTGTCGCCCCCTTCGCCATCCCCGCCTCAAACTTCGCAATCGCGTTCGTCGCCATGCCGCTGGTCCGCGACAGATACTTGTCCAGAATTTCCTGAGCTCGCCGAAGCGAGTGCCCAGTGATCGACGCCACCTCGGCGACGGTGCATCCGGCTTCGAACAGCATCGTCACGGTCGTGCCGCGGATGTCGTGGAAGTGCAGCCGCAGTTTCGGGTCTGCCGCCAATCCTGCACCCTCATCACCAACCCCTGGCAACTTGGCCGCGACATACACATCGTCCCACTTTTCGGCGAAGTAGCGCTTCTGGAACGCGCGTTCGGTCTTGGTGAGCAGGATCAGCGCACCCCGGCGTGGCGCAGCGTCCAGCGTCTTCTTGAGCGCCACGGTGCACGGCACGCGAACCTCGCGCCCAGTCTTACCCTGGCGGAGCGCAATGGTCTTTCCGTCGTACTGCGTCCAAGCCAGTTTTCGGATGTCCGCCTGCCGCTGCCCGGTATGGAGGGCTAGCACCATGGCAAGCTGCATCTCCGGTTCGGCCGCACCCATAAAAGCCTCTACATGATCGGGCAGCCAAATCATGTCCGACCGATCGCCATCGTAGGCCCGGTCAAAAGTCTCGAGAACATTCTTGGCCAGGTCGGCGTCAGTCGCGGCCCACGACAGAATGCGCGCCAGGATCGTCACGCGGTTGTCCGCCTCGCGCGGCTTGTCCTCGGAAAACTCGTCGTGCCACTCCAGCACCCGCTGGCGGAACGATTTGTGGGACAGCGTAGCCAACGGCACGGTGCCATACTTTCCGTCCCAGAACTTGAAAACGCGGCGGTATTCCTTCTGTGTGCTCTCCGCCAGTTTGCGCCATTTGGCCGTCTTTTCGAAGTCGCGGATAAGACCGGACAGTGTACCTTCCTGTCGGTTGACGATGAGTTTTCCGGCCGCAGCGAACGAAGCAGCGAACGAAGCCGTGCCTGGCTGCCCCTCCAGCTTCGTTCCGGTGGCGCGGTGATAGAAATGCAGTTTGACGGTGCCGTCGGCGAGGGTCTTCTTGACGCGATTGACGCCCTTATACCTTGCGTGCATTTTCGCGCTCCCACTGCTCCATCGGATCCGCTTCAACGTCGATCGCCGTTCCGGCGATTGCCTTTAGTATGGCGTCGCGACTCCAGCGTCGCGTTCCCATAATCGCCGGCGGCACGATACCGCGGCGCACCCACCCGTCAAAGCCAGACGGAGTCAACTGGCACATCTGTGCGGCTAGGCTGCGCGTGAGCACGGCTGGGTAGTTGTCATTGGCGGGCTTCATGCTGCGCTGCTCCGTTCTGCGAGGATGCGCGGCAAGTCATCTGGGCAGCCTGCGTCAACCCACTCCTTCAGTGGTCCAGAAATCTCGAACCACTCATTCTCGATGTGATACTCGATGAAGTGACGATGAAGCAGAGTTTCTAAGTATGGGCCGCCTAAAAAACTGGCCAGCGTAGTGGTTGGCTCCAACATGAGCCGTCGTATCTCGGCTTCGCGACGCCACAGACACGATGAGTAGCCAATCTTGACGCAGTTGCAGCACCTGATGACGTAAACCAGCTGTGTAAAGTCTGGCACGTCATCCTGGCTGCACGCCATGCCTACCACCGGGCGCTTGTTATCATTTGCGGCTTTCATGGCGTGATCCTAGCGCGGATGGCGGCAGAGGCGGCAACTCGGCCCTGCCCAAATGGAGATGTAGCCTTGTCAGAATATCCGCCTGATGCCACCTGCGCACACGCTTCCCGTTCGCGTTCTTCCCCGCGCTTTTCAGCGGCGAGGATGGCGCGGGCGATAGTCGGGCGAACGTCCCAAAGCTGCCCAGCCTCGTAGTCAATCGCAATCCTGAGCTCCGGCTTTTCCGCCTCGTCCCAAACTTCCTGAGGGCACCAATCCGGCTTACTCATCTTCCCGTCCCTCCGCTGCGGTGATAAGGGCGAGGAAGTGCTTGCCGACAGCCATGGGCTTGCCGAAGTGTTGAGGGCTTATGCGCTGGTCTCCAGGATCGAATGCGCCCCATCCGCCATTGTCCATGCGATTTGCGAACCCGACGATCTTTCCGTCAATGATGACCCGCCAGCAATCTGGGTTAGCCCACTCCACGATCACGCCAAGGTTCTTGCTCATTCCGCCTCTCCTGTGGTGTTGGGGAGGGCGGCGCGGTCATGAAGCCTCCGGTAATCGTCAAGGCCCATGAGGGCGATGCGCTCGACTGTCCAACCCTTCTTCCGCTGCTCGGCCCACAGGATATTGTAGGGGCCAACATGGCGTTCAATTGCACCCTTCCTCGTGTAGCTCAGGGAGGAATGGTCGACATATCTCCGCTTTGAGCGGTGATTGGGCGGCGAAATAACAGCCCAGGTAACCGTGTCCATCTCCCTCATGGCTTGTCACCATTAAGGGCTGCGGTTAGGGCGGCGCGTAACGCTTCTAGAGTGCCTTCCCTGGTGAAAGTGTCGTCAGCGTTGTCAAACGCGTCTAGGGCACGCTCCACCATATCCTCGCTCACCACCCCTGCCTTGGGATCTGTGAGGGAGGGATAGAGGGGTGTGGATATCGTGAAATAGGAGGGATCGTAGTCGCGCCCTTGAACGCCAAACACATCCTCAGCGCTCGTTTCGACCGATACAACCTCTTCTGGACCGCCATCTCCCTTATGGAGGACGTGCAGCCACGCCACCGGCTGTTGCCCACCCGTACCGCTGTCGAGGGCGATGGCGGAGAGGATGCGAACCAAGACCAGCACCCCTTCATGTTGCGCGGCTATATCTATGTCCTCGACCACATGGCAGTTATCGAGCAATATTTCGATTTCCCGGACAATCTCGCTCACCCCCTTGCTTCCGTCCGATACGCTATCTGACGAGAGGGAGCGGAGGGAATGCCTGCGGTCATCGGCGTATTGTTCCAGCCAGTCGGCAGCGGAGTGCGAAGCGCCATCACTGCGCTGCCGAAGGTCGCTTATGACAGCGGCGATGCCGTGAATAGCGCAATCGGGGTTTTCACCGGCTACCTCAGCGCAGGTACAGGTCGCCCGGCTTGCAGTCTTATCCATTGAGTTGGTCATGAGCGGCCATCGGCTTTGATCGTTGCGGTGAAACCTTCATAGTCGGCCGGCGAAAGCATCACTCCATCAGCTTTGAGAGACGGCACACGCATCAGACCAAACATTGCGTAAAAGGCAGAGCGTTCTTGCGTGGTCACGTCCACCACTTCCTTGCCTTGCAACCAAATCTGCGTACCGTCTGGCACCAGTTTATTGCTGGAAATTCTTAGTGCCCCGATCATGATGCGCGGCCTTCAGCTTTGGCGATTGCGGTTTCCGCCGCCTGACGGGCGACCGCCAGTTCGCTTTGACGAACCGACGGATCGTCTATTTCCTCCGCAAAAAGATAATCGCGCAACGCCTCCAGAAGATCAGGTGCGGCGGCGATCAGCCGGGCATCTTCTCGCGAGTGGGCAAACCCAATCTCTGTCCCGTCCTCGCGATAAATGACGATCATGGCATCATGGGGATGGGAGACCGGCTCCCCATCACCGTGCCATGGTCCTTCGGTGTGTCCTGTATGCACTTCACTCTTCTCCGCCGTCACGCGGCTTGCTGGGGTGGTCATGCTAAAATCTCCAAAAAAAGACCGGGCCGTAGCCCGGCCAGTTTACAGGGGAGGTCAACCAAATTGAACGAAGCCGTAGCTCGATCAAAAACCCCGCTCACCATGAGCAGGCCGGTTGCTACCTAAAGTAGCAACGGGTCCGATCACGCTACGCCGAATGCGCCAACAAAGATGGCGGCCAGCAAGGCAATGAACGCCAACGTGGCGGCGAAGTCCCGCATCAGATCACCAACTCGGCTTGGGCTTAGTCCTGCACGTGTACGCATGGCTTATTTCCTTTTCTCTTGAGAATAGAATAAGCGCATACGATTGTTTGGTCAAGAAGAAAATAAGCGAATACGCTTGCTTAAACAAAAGAAAAAGGCGACCCGAAGGCCGCCCTCTTGCCGTGCTTACCCGCAGTACTAGTCAGCAAACACCAGGGCGGCGACAACCACGCCAGTAATGTGGACTTCGCCCTTCCTGCTCTTGTAGTCGACCGGAGCCTGGTGCTCCGGATGGTCGGAACGCGGCCAGAGCCACTTGCCGCCTTTTTCGTCGATGACAAACTCTTTCAGCGTGGCTTCGGTCATGCCGTGCTCGTGCGACATCACCATCACGACCTGCCCAGAGCGCGGCCAGCCTTCAACAGCGTGAATGGGCGCGACATAGACGATCGATCCATCCGGATAAATCTTGTTCATGGACTCGCCGCGCACGACAAAACCCTGCAGCGGCACGTGCTCGTACTTCTTCGGCACTGCTACCAGCACGTCGTACTGGTCTGACATTTCAATGGTTTCGCGCCAGACGCCGGCTGCAATCTCACCAATGACCTTCACACGTCGGCCGGCAGGCATGTCGGTCATGGCGCCAATGCCAAGCAATTCGTTTGGAGTAACGCCGAGCACCAGTGCCAGCCGTGACGCCTGCGTTGCGCCGGGCAGGTCAATGCCGAGCTCCCACTTGGATATGGTGGCCTGGGCGACCTCAACCTTTTTAGCGAGTTCAGCCTGGGTCAATCCGGCCTGCTTGCGCAGAAGCTGTATCTGCCGAGCCGTATGCTTGTTCGGCCCGCTTAGCTGGCGGGGAGACCGCACGCGGGTCTTCTTTTCTACTGTGGTGGGCTCTGCGCTTGGCGTCTTTGTGGTGGCCATAATCGTCCGTCCTATTATAGGGCGCGCCGGTGTCCGCCGGCCTGCCATTGTTTTTGTTCCCACAATGCGTTTACGCTTATTGAGTTACGGTGTCAACAACAAATAAGCGCATAATGTTGTTGCGTCCTGCAAGCGAATCCGCTTATTCTATTCGTCATACCAGAAGTGTAAGCGCATACGAGGAGGCCCCATGCGTGCTGACTACGGGGAGTCTGCAGTTAGCAGGCATGAAGACGAAGTTGAGGTGCGCTGCATTATGCGCGTGCCGGGAGAGCCAGACAAGGAAGTGGTGGCACGAATGCCCGAGTGGGCGGTGCCGAGGAAGGGAGGCCGGAAATGAAGCTTGAGGCAGGACGGTATTATAAGACGCGGGATGGTCGGAAGGTTGGGCCTGCTAAGCTTGCGGAATCGCCAAGCGAGACTTGTCATTGGTCTCTCGGACAGATGTATCTGTACCAAGACAACGGTATTTGTGCGGGTGGCGGGCATCCAGACAGTAACCTCGTCGCCCTATGGGAAGACGCAGGCCCCGTCCGCACCGTCACCCGCAAGGAAATCGTGCCGGGCGTCTATGGCGACATTCTGGTCGACCGGACAGCTAACGACGGTTCGCTCGTGCTGCTCGGCTTCAAGTCAGCTAGCGGCATCTTCCCGCGGGTTAGATCGAACTTCAATTCCGCCGAACTCACCGCCGCAATCGCGACGCTGACCACCATCCGCGACGCACTTGACGAGGTGGCGTGATGGGTGGGCCTTATTACTATCCATTCAGCACCGTTTATCTCGCCACCCACATTTCGCGCCTCAGTCGCGGCCTGGTCGTCATTGGCCTTGCCGCGATTTGTTGGGTGCTTGTGATCGGGATTGCAGCGCTCATCGTCAACCTTTTCTGAGGAGAAACCCATGGCTTTGGACTGGTCCAATCTGAAAAAGGCGGAGGATACCGACCCGCCCATTTGCACCTTCTACGCAGGTGCAAAGAACGGCAAGACTACGCTGGCGAGCGAGTTTCCGGCACCGTACTACTGCCGCACCGGTGACGGCGAGCAGGCGCCAAAAGGCGTCAGTATGATGTCGTTCGGTGTGTCTGAGTCCTATACCGACGTGGCCGAACAGATCGAGTGGATGCTCGAGGCGGAACACGAGCAGCGCACATTCGTGCTGGACGCGCTCGACGGCCTCGAATTGTTGATCAACGCCGAGGCGTGCAAGCGCAATGGCTGGTCGAACATCGAGGATCCCGGATTTGGTCGCGGCTATGCTGCCTCACAGCAAATCTGGCACGAGTTCATGAAGTTGTGCCTACGCCTCAAGCGGGCCGGGTTCTATGTGGTCCTCATCGGCCACGTGAAGGCCAAGACGGTGCCAGGCGTGCTCACCGATTCGTACCCGCGGTACATGCCGAACCTTCGGGACGACGCCATTGGAGCGGTTGTCGACGCCAGCGATTTGATCGGTTTCCTGCACCAGCGGGTTTCGATCCAGAAGGAAGAAGGCGGTTTCAAGAAGGTCAACAAGCGAGGTGCCGGCTCTGGCGATATTCAGATTGCCGTCCAGGAGCGACCTGGGTTCATTGCCGGCAACAGGCTGAAGATCACCAAGCCCATCCTGCCGTTCAAGGAAGGCGAGGGGTTTAAGGTTCTCTCGCAGTATTTCCCCGGCGGCACGGTGTCGGCTGTGGCTGAAGACGACGAACCCGCTGAAGAAGCGGCATAGAGGAGACGAGCATGGCAAAGTACGGAATTGGCGCCAGAGTGCGCGACGACGGAGGTGACGAGGGTGTCATCGTCGATAAAGCGAAAGGGCTGCGGTTCGTGAAGTATGACGAGCCGCAGTACGGCAAGCTGTGGCAGCCGAAAGATAATCTGACCGCACTGCCAGCTAACGACAACATTTGCCCCGAAACAAGCGAAACCGCTTATACTGGCGGAGATGTGGCGCAGGTAAGCGCTTGGGTGCCACTGAAGACTGGCGACCGTGTCCGCTACATCGGCGGGCGCGGGCTTGCCGCCAACGCCGGAGCCATTGCCACAATCACCGCTGCATTCGATGGCGAATACGAGCGTGTCGAATGGCTGCGTGACGGCAACGACAACGGCCAGTCGGACGGCGCGTATTGCCCTGGCAATTTCGAACCCGCACCCCTGACCATCGAATCCGGCAAGTTCTACCGCACCCGCGACGGGCGGAAGGTTGGGCCGATGGAAGTCACCGAAATTCCTTGGACCGACACACATGGTGATACGTCTGCCTTTGGGGGGAGGTTGGACGGCCACAAAGACCATTACACCGCGAACGGCTTGTGGCTGACACGCTACGGCGAGGACCGCCCAGAAGACCTCGTCGCCGAGTGGGTCGAACCAGCCATTTTGACACCCAACCAGGTACGCGCTGCTGACGACCTTCCACCAGTTGCTGTTGCGGAAGCAACTGCAACGCCTGCCTATACGGTTGGCCAGAAGGTGCGATGCGTCGAGGACTATCCCGGAGCTTTTACTGTCGGCAAGGAATACATCATCGCCTACTACGACCCGCATGGCGTGCCGCGCATTGGCGTGACAAAGGCCGATCACGGTGGTGCCAATGGAATTTCCGCCCGTCACTTTGAACCCGTCACCCCTGAACCCGCCGGTCCGCCGGCGAAGTTCAAGGTCGGGGATCGGGTGGTTTCCGTGAACGACAGCGACGGCTCGTGCATCGTTATGGGGAACACCTACACAGTCACCGCTGCTTACCCCGATGGCTACATCGAGTTCGACGACGAAGATGGCGACAACCGATATCGGGACGGGGCGGAATACGCTCTAGCCCCATCCATCCCCGTCGGCGCCACCGTCACTTTCACCGCAACCGGCCGGCTGTCCGCCTACACCACCGACGGCCACGCGCAGGTTGTGTTCCCCGGCCTCACGCCCGGCCAGAACAGCTTCGCGCTGCCTGCCAAGTTTGTAGCGCTGGCAAACTAACATCGGCAGCCGCGCTCTGCGGCTGGCCACCATTTACCCACCACCACTGAGGAGCCACCAATGGCAAAATTCGGATTTAAGTACGAAGTCGACGTCGAAGCCACGGAGAACCAGGGCGGCAGTTTTGAACTGCTCCCTGAAATGTTCGCCCGCCTGGAAGTGAGCGCATGCGACCTGGAAGACACCCAGGACAAGAAGGGCACGCAGGCCAAACTTGTGGTCGACGTCATCGAGCCGGAAGAGTTTGCCGGACGCAAGCTGTGGTTCTATTGGACCATCGATCACGCCGACGGCAAGGTCGTCAACAAGGGCTTCGGCTACGGCAAGGCCCAGTTCGATCGTCTCTGCCGCGCAGTCGGTGAAGCCGAGCCCGATGACACCGACGAAATCCTGTTCAAGCCTTTCGTTGCCAAGGTCGGTATTGCGAAGGGCAAGCCGGACGGTAAGGGCGGCATGTACAAGGACAAGAACCAGATCGAACGCTGGTTCTACACCGACGACGACGCCAAGGAGCCGGTGCCAGAGCCCGGCGTTATCGAGGGTGGCGCCAAGCCTGCCGCGGCGAACGACAATGCTCGTCCCGCAGCCGCTGCAGCGCCGGCTGCCAAGCCTGCGGACAGCAAGCCCTGGACGAAGAAGGCAGCGTGATGGGCTGGCCACAGATCACCATCATTGTGCTGATCGCGCTTAGCGTCGGCATCAACCTGGCGATGCACGGCAAGCCGCGCACGGGCACACACAACGTCGGATATTCTATCCTAGGTTCCGCCATTTGGCTCGTACCGCTCTACTACGGCGGCTTTTTCACGGCCTAACCCCCAGCGGGCGCTACGGCGCCCGCACCTTCCCCATCCATGCTGAGGAGCAATCATGGCCAAGGCCAAAGCCGCGTCTCCGGACGCCACGACCCTGCACGTCGACAAGGCCGATATTGTTCGCGCCCTGACCGCCGTCGGCAGAGTTATCGAAAATCGCAATACATACCCGATCCTGGCAAACGTTCACCTATCCACCAAGGACGGCCAGCTTACTGTCCGGGGCACCGACCTAGACATTGAAATCACCACCTCGATTCCGTGCGACGGCGACGCTGAGCCGTTCACCGCACCCGCAAAGACCTTGCTGGATATCGTGCGCAAATTCGCCGATGGGCAAGTTGCGCTTGAACGCGAAGGCGAGACGCTGCACGTCAAGTCTGGCCGCAGCCGCTTCAAGCTTCCAACCTTGCAGGTCGACAGCTTCCCAACACTCAAAGGCGGGAAGCTAAGCGAGCCATTCGCAATCAATCTTGCCGCGCTGTTCAAGGACACATCCTTCGCCACCAACCAGTCCGACAACCGCACCTTTATGCATGGCGTACAGTTGGAGTCCTTCCAGGGGAAGGCACGCGCCACGGCCTCCGACGGTCACCGTTTGGCCCGCATCACCGGCGAAGCCGTGCCAGATTTCGAAGCGGTCAACTTCCCGCTCAAGACCATCGGTGTCATCCCCGATGGTGATGTCACCCTAGCAGTCTCGCGCGACAAGGTGCAGATCGAGTTTGGCTCTACGACCATCCTGTCCAAGCTGATCGACACGCCGTACCCGGAGCTCGAACGGCTCATCCCCAAGAACAACGAGCGCGCCGTCCAGTTCGATCGTCCGTCCATGTCGGCGGCCGTGGATCGAGTTTCCACCATCGCGTCGGAGCGTGGCGGCAAGTCTGTGAAGTTCACGGCTGGCGGAGGGCGCGTAGAGCTGGCCGTCACCAATCCAGACCACGGCGAGGCCACCGACGAGGTGGTCACCACCTACGAAGGGGGCGACGTCTCTATTGGCTTCAACTGCAGCTACGTCAGCGACATCCTTCGTGCCGCAGGCGGGGCGGGGGTCACCTTCCATCTGGCCGATGGCTTGTCGCCGGCGCTCGTCACCTGTGACGACCCGAACAAGACGTTCGTACTGATGCCGCAGCGTATTTGAGGAGAGAAGAAAATGGGACGCAAGAACGACGAAACATTGGATCTGGTGCGCGAAGCACTTGACCAACTGAAGCGTGGCGACACGGTCGATGCCATCACCACGTTGGAGCGAACAGCATACCCAAAATTCTACAGCCCTAGCGCAGCACGCCGTGCGTATGAATCTACCCTGTTCCCTGCCAACGACAACCAGGAGGCGGCGCCGGAGGGCGCCGTCGGGTGATGCAGTTCCGCGGCATGCCTGTAGTGACAAGCTGGCATCTGACCGTCCCGGCCGAGGATTGGACTTGGGTTCGCTCGCCAAGCCGCGCCCGCCGGCGCCTAAAGCAGGGGCATCGCCAAAACGTCCGTCATTACCAGAGGCCTAGCCCGGACTTTCTTGTCGTCAACGGCACCATTCACTGCCACCCGGCGCGCCTACTCGACCTGCAGCGCCGACTTCAGGACGAAAGCAATCACCTTTGACCCCACTTCCCACACCCATCTCGCCCACGGTGAGCGCGATCTATGCCGCGTATGAGGCGAGCCGCGACAACTACGAAGGCCGCACCATATCCATTGGCACGCTGGCCGAAGAGTGTGAGCGCGCCTTATTTTACAGCTTTAGGTGGGCATCGGAGCCAGAGCAGTTTGAAGGTCAGCGGTTGCGCTTGTTCGCAACCGGCCTGGTCGAGGAAGACCGCGTCATTGCCGATCTGCGCGCCATAGGCTGCGAAGTGGTTGACGTAGATGAATCCACTGGCCGCCAGATCACAGTGACAGCCTGCGGCTCGCACGTCCGCGGCAAACTGGATGCCGAGATCGTCGGGTTGCCCGAAGCCCCGTCAAAAATTCATGTCGGAGAATTCAAGAGTCACAACGCCAAGTCGTTTGCGGCCCTGAAGAAGGACAAGTTGCGCAAGAGCAAACCGCTCCATTTTGGTCAGTTGATGACCTACATGTACCTGCGCGGCCGCGACCGGGGCATCTATGTCGCGGTAAATAAGGACACCGATGAGATTTACGCCGAGCGAGTGAATCTGGACGTCGAGTACGTCATCAGGTTGCTTGCCAGGGCGCAGCGCATCATTGATGCGAACGACCCGCCCGCCAAGTTGCACGAGGATCCGAACGCCAAGATGGCCTTCGCCTGCGGCTGGTGTCGTCATCGGCCCATTTGCCACGAACATGCACCGGCGCGGACCAACTGCAGAACTTGTCTCTACAGTTCCCCCACCGAGGGTGGCAGTTGGGCGTGCGGCCGTTTCAATACCCCGCTGTCGGCTGAAGCCCAAGCGGAAGGCTGCCCGTCCCACCTGACTTTGCCGGGCTTGGTCGCTGGTGAGCAAATCGATGCGGATGAGGATTTGGAAACCGTCACCTACAAAATGCATGCCACGGGCGAAATCTGGATTGATGGAGGACAAAATGCTGGCTGATGAGGTTCTTTCGAGTAAGGGCGTGCAAGTGCAGGCTGGTAAGGCCATGGCCGACCTGGACCGCTATATCCATGAGGCTCACAGGTTCGACCTGACCGAGGCTTTTGCGAGCGCTGCATGCGAAGTGGCGTGGCATCAGGGCGAGCCAGCACTGGCGAAGACGATCGGTATTTGCCGCCTGCCATACGAAGCTGTGTGGATCGAGGTAGCTGACGCACACCGCCAGGAGTTCGTCCGGATCGGAGCCGATCGCGGCATGGCCAAGCGGGTGGGTTTCCTGCTGCATGCCCGCAATCCAGAGCACAGCATTTTTGACGCGCACCTGTTCTGGAGTGCCAACGGGCAGCCGACAGTTGCCGCCGGCTTCTCCATGATCATAGACTTGGAAAATGATCGCGGTGAAAAGCGATACGCGCCGTACGAAAGCCCCTTCTCGACGGTGGTCGCTGCGCACGCGAAATCCGGTCGCAGCTCGCTCGGCTATGAGCAATACCGCACCAGCGGCGTTGCCGATTGGGCGGGCGAGGTTAATTTCCTGGTTGCCACTCTGGCGCTCCTGAACAGTCGGCGGGCGACCAAGATCGTTGAACCGTCCAAGATGAAGATGCGAAAGGCGGGCAAACGCCAGCTTCTATCGTATCGGATTTGCGACCTTGATGTGTCGGCAGCGATGCCGCTTCGCGACGAGTCGAGCGCTGGTCATTGCGCCAAGCGGGCGCATTTTGTCCGCGGCCACTTCAAGGCTAAGTCGTCTGGACTACGGTGGTGGAAGCCGCACATCCGCGGGGACAGGTCTCTCGGTTTCGTCACTAAGTCCTACAGCCTTCAGAACGGCGACGCATGATGGAAGCCAGATACTACCAGGCCGAGGCTGAGGAAGCCGTCTTCGACTACTGGGGAGACAAACCCGGCAACCCGCTCGTAGTCATATGCACCGGTGGGGGGAAATCCTATGTCGCTGCCAGTATCAAGAAGCGGCTGATCGACAACTGGCCGGACTTGCGGATCATGAACTGCACGCACGTCGCCGAACTCATCGAGCAGAACTACCTCGAGCTCGTTTCTATGTGGCCATTTTGTCCTGCCGGGATTTATTCTGCCGGCCTCGGACGCCGCGACAGCAACAGTCAAATCATCTTCGCCGGCATTCAGACCGTTTGGAACAAGGCCGTGCAGATCGGCTGGATCGACGTGCTGATGATCGATGAGGCTCACTTGGTGCCTCCGAACGCCAACACGATGTACGGCAAATTCATTGCCGCGCTTCGAGCGATCAACCCTGACATGAAGTGCCTTGGCTATACTGCGACCGACTTTCGGCTAGACAGTGGCAAGCTCACCGAGGGCGATGATGCTTTGTTTGATGACGTCGTCTACGACTATGACATCGGGCGCGGTATCGCTGACGGCTATCTCGCTCCGCTTTCCAGCAAGCCGACGGCCACGAGCTTTGACATGTCTGGCGTCCATCGGCTTGGTGGCGACTACAAGCAAAGCGAGATGCAGGCAGCCGTCGACAAGGATGAGATCACGCGCGCTGCTGTAGCCGAGATTGTTGCCAAGGGGCAGGACCGGCGATCGTGGCTGGCCTTCTGCTCTGGTGTCGACCATGCCCTGCACGTCCGCGACGAAATCCGCAGCTACGGCATCACATGCGAAACTATCACCGGTGAGACGCCGAAGGGGGAGCGCCGCGCAATCCTTGAAGCCTACAAGCGATACGAAATCCGGGCGCTGACCAACAACTCAGTTTTGACTACAGGTTTCAATCATAAAGGTGTGGACCTGTTGGCATTTTTGCGTCCAACGCTTTCCGCGTCGCTCTATTTGCAGATGGCAGGGCGGGCGACCCGTCCGCTGTATGCGCCCGGCATGCCGCTGGACACAGTGGAGGACCGACTGGCCGCCATTGCGGCCAGTCCCAAGCCGTCTGCCCTGGTGCTGGACTTCGCTGGCCTCGTGCGCCGCCATGGGCCGGTTGATCGCGTCGACCCAAAGCCACCTGGCAAAGGCTCCGGCGAAGCACCCGTGAAAATGTGCCCGAACCCTGTCGGAACTGGCACGTGCGACGAGCTCGTGCACATCTCGGTTATGGTCTGCCCGTGCTGCGGGTATCAGTTCCCGCCAAGCGAAGAAACGAAGCTGACGGCAACCGCTGACGCCACGCCTGTGTTGTCGACCGAAAAGCCGTGGTCGGAAGTTGTCGGGCGGGCCTACGCCTACCACCCACCAAAGGATCCGGCCAAGCCGCCGACGGTTAAAGCCACGTTCGAGGTGGCGGGTCGGAAGGTCAACAAATGGTTCTGCCCGGAACACGATGGTTACGCTCGAGGCGACAGCGATCGGCATTGGACTCTGCACCAGGGCAAGCGTCCGTTTCCCAAGTCGGTTGACGAGTTCCTGGAACGGGCAGGCGAACTGATGTCCACGACGGAAATCCAACTGTCTTATACAAAAAACCCGAAGTATCCCGACATCGTTGGGTATCGGGTGGGTGAGGGCGGTTACGTCACGGACCTGCCCGCACCTGCCAACGACAACGAACCCAAAGGCAACCTCGCCAGCATCCTGGGCCGCAGCCGGGCCGCCGCGAATGACAATGCCGCAAAGGAAAAAGAACGCCTTCGCGCCGCAGCGCAGGCATTCCTAGAAGACGAAATTCCCTTCTGACACCATTTAGGCGAAAGCGCTTATTTTGTGTTGCATAGGCGAAAGGAATATGCGCATATATTCGGTAGATGGAATCGCCGCTAGGCGTATGGAGGTTAAAGATGCCAACAGGATTTACAGCCAGTGTCGCAGACGGCAGCGTGACGACTCTCAGGGAATTTGCTCTGTCGTGCGCCCGAGGCATGGGCGCGCTCATTATGATGCGCGACGAGCCGCACAATGCCCCAATCCCGGAACGCTTTGAACCATCTACGCACAGCTCAACGCGCCGGACAGAGGCAGCGGCTAGGTTGCAACTGTTGGTCGGGATGACCGCAGAGGAGCGTGAGCAGCAGGCTGCGGCGTGGAACGCCGAAAACGAAAAGGCAAAGGTCGCCGTCGTCGAGCGGAACACGGCAACGCGCAACCGCTACAACGCGATGATCGCCGAAACGGTGCAGTGGCAGGGCGCTCCGGAGGGGCTGAAAGAGTTCATGCTCGACCAGTTGCGGCAGTCACGCGACTTCGACTGCAGCGACTTCCCAACGAAGTACTACCCGCCAGCGCGGACTACCGAGGATTGGTTCGTCGCCGAAGTTGCCGAGGCCGAACGAAACATGGCCTACCACACCAAGGAGCAAGCCAAGGAAGTCGAGCGCACTGACGAGCGCAACGCATGGCTTGCCCAGCTTCACGCCGCACTTCCAGCCGAGGCCACACCATGACCGCCCAATCAGCAACCCCATTCCCGCGCCCGGACCATAAGGCTAAGCCGCACAGCCGACCCAAGACATGGCACCGGCAGGCCGTGCGCCGCCAGTGTGAGCAGGCCGTGGCCCGTGCTTTGGGGGTGGTGTCGTGAGGCCCGATGATGTGAGCCAAGAGGCTTGGGATGCTGCGGAGAAGGCGTGGTTCACGTCGCTTGACGCATCGTTCGTTGACGACCCGTGGCTAGGCATCGCACGCGCCATCACTGCCGCTGTCGCGGCAGAGCGGGAAGCGTGCGTCGGCCACATCATGACCGTGGTCGAAAGCCTCATGGAAGGCCGTATGACCGACGCTGGGCTGACCAAGAAAGACCACATCGAAATGCAGGCGCAGATCGAAGCGCTTGAGGTTGTAGCCGACGAAATTCAGGGGCGAGGAAAGCCATGAGCTACGAACAAGACGACCCGCGATTGGTGTACCTTCCGGAGACCAATGTGATGGATGTAAAAGGACATTGCGACGTCATCCGCAACAGGTGGTGGGTCGTCCACCCGGAGCGCGGACTGATCTTTTGGCAGCCAGAAACGCGGCGCCGCAAGGGCCAACTCACAGGCGCGGCACCGCAGTGCAACAGTGACGAGACCATCACCCGGCGCGTCATCGCCAAGCTATATCCGTGGGCCGAGGTTAAGCAGGTGCCGTTGGTCCTGCTCCCCATCAGCATGTCGGATTACGCGCCATGACCGATGTCAGCGAAATCCCCGACGACACCTTGCTTGAGCGAGCGGTTCGGAATGCCAGAAGTCGTGCTCACCGGAAGGGCGCCAAGCATCCCCGTTGGGTTGGCGTTATGGACGCATTTTCGCTCGGCTCCACCTACGCCATGCAGCTTTGTCGCCGCTTCGGTTTGGAACCTGATGAACAGGTGAACAGATGACCACGAAATGGACATGCGACGCCCAAGGCAACTGGCGTCAGGTAGCCTTGGAGTTGGCGAAACAAGGAGGCAAGTGGATCGAACGCGCGGTTGTGCCAACTGCAGCGGATAGGAGGGCGGCGTGATGGATGCGATAAACTTGGAAGGCGTGCGAGGTGAGGTGCGGCTTGATGTGGCAGTAGAGGGCGGCAAGTACCGCTACGTCATGTGGGACGACGGATCGCACGTGTTCCGCTACGATGAGCCGTGGCAGGACTCCATCGGCAACAAGATGCTCTACTGCTTCGCCGCCGAAGTTGCAGAGTTGCGTGAGCAACTGGCAACCGCGCGGGCTGAATATGCGGAACTGCTGATCGACTATCAAAACTCGTCGGCGCTGCTGCCATGACCGCTACCCCCGACGAACTAGACCTTCGTGCTTCCCGTGCAAGGGGGTGGAAAGCCCGCTTGCTGCGCCGGCTGGCGGCCGAAGCAAGGGCGTACCAGCCGGAGCCGGTTGAGATTGAACTGACGGCGAGGAGAGTAGCATGAGCACCATCAAGGTTGGCGATACCGTTAAGGTGCTTGCACACCGAAACGCATACGACGAGGACATTTCGACTTGGCGCAGTTTTCCCTTCACCATCGGCGAAAACTTTGTGGTTGGCGTTGTTCAGGATGATGACCACGGCTATCCGTGCGATTTGGTATTTCCGGTTGGGGAGGGGTCCGAATTCTGGCGCTCCGATGATCTTGAGATTGTGCAGTCGGCCCATGTGCCAACGCAAGTAGAGCGCATTCGCCACTACCGTGAATCGCTGGAGATCGGTCTCTTACAGGCTCGCCGCATAGTCGCACGAGAAGACATGCTGGCCGCGATTGATGCTGCCCACAGCATCGATGATGTGAAGGCTATACTACGTCAGATTGTGCAGCAGCCATGACCCCAACAGATCGCATCCGCATTCGTCGCTGGGCCGCAGAAACCTGCGCCTCAACGCTAGAATTCCACATCGAAGGCGCGCTACGGGCCGATAACTTGCCTCGCGCCACACTCCTGGCCGATGTTTTGGCAGATAGGATGGCACGTCGCGCCAATGCAGCGCAGCGTCGGAAGCGCAAGCAACGCCCGGTTCGCATGGTGACGTCGTGGCGGCCTGTGGTCGATGCCATTTGCGCCAGCCACGGGCTGCACGCTCGTGACTTGGCCACGGACACCCGCGCCCGGAAGATAGTCGTAGCACGGCAAGAACTGTGGTTTCGCCTGAGCCAGAGAGGCGCCGCGTTTTCTGAGATTGGTCGCCGTCTTGGCGGCTTTCACCACACAACAGTAATGCACGGCGTGCGCCAGTGGGCGGCGCGGTTGGCCTCACAGGAGTCAGCAAATGGATAACGTGATTTCTTTTTCTTCGTACCGTCATAAGCGTTTTCGCTTAAACAAAGACGCAGCAGCCAAAGTGGGGGCTTATGTATGCCTGCGTCCGGCGCCGACGGAATCCCCCACCGACTTCGTGGCGCGGATCGTGCGGGCTTATCACGCTGAACTCGACGGCCAGGTGCAGGCATGACCCATCACCACAACTTTCCATCCCCACGCCGAGCCATATGGGCCGATCTCGACACTCACGGCCGAGCCGCAGCAATCAAAGCGCTGTACGGTCTGACCGCCGAAGCCATAGCTACAAAGCTGGGCACGACCCGCAATGCGGTTCTTGGTGTTGCTCACCGCCACCGCATGTCCATCGGCGGGTACTCCCCGCCCCGCAACACGGCCTTCCAGACAGGGCGTGTTGTTGCGCCGGAAACGTGGGCGCCGTTGGGACCGCCAGTGGCGTCACCGACAAGGAAGCAGTGTTGTTGGCCCGTCGGCGAAGCTTCCGGCTCAGCCCAGATGTTCTGTGGCCTGCCGCGTACCAAGGGCAGTTACTGCCCAACTCACGGCAAGATGGCCTATGCCCGCCGCCCCGGTGACCACCCGTATGTGGACATGCTGCGCGATAAAAGTGTGCAGCCGGAAGTGACGATCGAAGAGGCCGTGGCGCTGGTGTTGCCCGCGAGGAAAGAAAAGTTGGAGGGGGCGGAGTGATGGCGATGATTGCAGGGGTTGGCTCCCATAGCCACGCCGATCGAGGTGACGACTTCTACCCCACCCCGCCCGAGGCCGTCGCCTCGCTGCTGGCCATTGAACGAAAGTGGCTGCCTGGCGGCATCGTATGGGAGCCTGCTTGCGGGGATGGGGCTATTGTCCTGCCGTTGCGGGCTGCGGGGTTCCGGGTTCGCGCTGATGATCTCGTGGATCGTGGATGTCCTGACTCCTGTGTTGCGGATTTCTTGAAGCAGAAAGAGACTCCTCCTCACATCACTTCAGTCATCACCAACCCGCCATTCCGGCTGGCGCGCGAGTTCGTCGACACTGCGCTCGAGCATGCGCCATACGTAGCCATGTTGTTACGGTTGGCGTTCCTTGAGGGCGGCGCCCGCAAGCCGTGGTTTCAGTCCGGGTCTTTGGCAAGGGTGCACGTCTCAAGCCGACGCCTTCCTATGATGCACCGCGCTGGCTGGACCGGGCCGAAGGCGGGTTCAGCCGTGTGTCACGCCTGGTTCGTCTGGGACAAGCGGCACGAGGGCAGGCCGGATATCCAGTGGTTTGACTGGAAGGACCATGTGCCCGCCAACGACAACGGCCTGCCGTTAGCAGGCGCTGCATGACCACCGCCCAGGTATTACCCTTCCGCCCTACAGCCGACAGCACGGGCTACCCAACCGCCTGCCTCACCTGCGGCCGCCATGCCCACGGCATCGGCATCGGCGACCCCAGACGCGACCCGCTTTTTCTCTGCCCGGAGTGCATGGCCATGCTTACCAAGATCAAGGACGTCAGCAACTGGAACGGCTACGAGCGCGCCGCGGTCGACTACGCCATCGATGCCGTCGGGCCGTTCATTGAGGAGTACGGCCCCGACATGGGCGAGTGGACCGTCGAGGTGATCGAGGAGTTCGTGCGCTCGCTGTGGTCAGCGTGCGGCGATGGGGTGCGCAAGGCTGTCGATGCGGGGGCGCCATTCTGATGTTGAGCCCAGCAAATGACAACAACCCCATTACCTTCATCTCCATGTTCAGCGGCATAGAAGCCGCATCTGTAGCTTTTGGTCCGCTGGGATGGAAGGCCGTCGCCTTCGCTGAGATCGAAAAGTTCCCATCTGCCGTGCTGGCGCACCACTACCCGGATGTGCCGAACGTTGGCGACATGACGGCGCACGACTGGTCGCAGTACCACCACAAGGTCGACATCGTGTGCGGCGGCCCGCCGTGCCAGGCTTTCTCCGTCGCTGGACTGCGCAATTCCATGCAGGACGCACGCGGCAACCTTTCCCTCTCATACATGCGAGCGCTCCATGCAATTGACCCTCGAAATGCCATCGTCGAGAACGTCCCCGGATGGCTCAACACCCCCGACAACGCCTTTGGCTGTTTCTTGGCAGGGATTGTCGGCGCAGATGATGCCCTCATTCCAAGCCCCCAGCCCGTCGACGGAAAGTCCGACGCCCATTGGAAGTGGAGCAAGCAAAAGGGACGACACACGCTTTCCTGGCCCAACGCGGGTATGGTCTCTGGACCCAAAGGTCGTGCCGCCTGGCGTATCCAGGACGCACAATATCATGGACTGGCCCAACGACGCCGCCGTGTGCTCCTTGTCGCAGATTTTGGAAGAGGGGCCGATCCCGTCGCGGTTCTTTTTGAGCGCGTTGGCATGCAGGGGAATCCTGCGCCGAGCCGAGAAGCGCGGAAAAACGTTGCCCCCACAATTAGCGCTTGCACTAAGGGCGGCGGCGGACTCGGGACAGACTTCGACCTAGACGGCGGACTCGTCGAGTCCTCCGTGCCATCGGGAGGTGCGGTTGCCTACGGAGGCAACCGCACCTCCGGCCCCATTGATGTTGCAGCGGCACTGAACTCACATGGCGGCCCGGTTGGGCGTCTGGACTTCGAAAGCGAGACGTTCGTCCACCAAACCGTGGCTACGATCGATGCGTCGTATGGTCGATTGCAGGGCGCATCCGGTCAGGACATGAACCATGGGCACAGCCATCTTGTGCCATCCTCCGTGGTCTATTCAATCATGCCCCAGAACAGCGGCAAGGACTACAAGGCGCGCATCGTTGATGTTGCTCAGCCAATCATGGCGGCCGGCCCATCCAACGGCAACCAGGGCGGTGATGTTGTCGTCTCCTCTGCGCTGACGGTGGCTTTACGTGGCCGCGACGGCGGTGCAACCGCGGAGTTGGGTGGTGAGGTCGCTACCGCACTGCGCGCCAGCACAGGCGGTGGTGACAAACCTCATGTTCTAGCTTTTCAGTCAAAGGCGTCATCCACACAGAGCATGAATCCATCTGACATCACCCCGATGTTGGATAAGAGCAAGTCGGATGGGGTTGCAATGTATCAGGGCTCCTCCGCCGTACGCCGCTTAACCCCCACCGAGTGCGAGCGCCTGCAGGGATTCCCCGACGGCTACACCGACATCCCTTGGCGCGGCAAACCCACGTCGCCCGACGGCCCGCGCTACAAAGCCCTCGGCAATAGCTGGGCCGTGCCGAAGTTCACGTGGCTGGGTCGGCGCATTGCGATGCATATGCCTGCTCGACAGGCCACCACCACCCGCGAGGCAGCATGACCCCACTCGACCTAGCGCTCGACTACATCGGTGGCCAGTGGCCAGTCTTCCCGTGCCGAAACGCCGACGAGGAGACGGGCAGGTACGACCCGAAGACTGGCGAGTTTGAAGTACTTAAGGCTAAGTCGCCCCTGGTCTCAAACGGCTTTCGTGGGGCCACACTGAGTGAGCGGGTGGCACGGGAACTATGGAAGCGCTATCCCCAGGCCATGGTGGGCATTCCGACCGGCATCAAGACTGGCGTGTGGGTGCTCGACGTCGACAAGAAGACACTCGATGACGGATCGGTAATCGACGGCTTCGAATGGCTGGACGCCATGCAGGAAGAGCACGGCGCTCTGCCTGAGACGTCGATCGTCACCACTCCGCGTGGCGGCAAGCACTACTACTGGCGGTACGCGGACGGCGTCAAAAACCGTGGCGATATCGGTCGTGGCGTTGACGTGCGCGGGGAAGGCGGATTCGTCATAGCCGCCGGCTCGGTCATGGCTGATGGTCGGGCGTACTCCGACGACGACCCTGCAGCACCTATCGTAGAAGCGCCACAGTGGTTGCTGGACTTGGTCATGCCACCAGAACGAGAGGACTTTGGTCCCTCCAGTGAATACACCTACCGGCCAGGCGCCCACGAGCCATACGTCAACGCTGCCGTCGAGGCAGAGATGAACAAGCTGGCCAACACGGGGCAGGGCGGCCGCGGCTATCAACTGAACGCGTCCGCGTTTTCGCTCGGCCAGTTGGTCGGTGCAGGCGCGCTATCGCGTGGCGATGCCGAAGCAGAGCTCTTCCGCGCGGCGCAGGCCAATGGTGTACTTGCCGCCGACGGAGAGCCAGAGACGCGCCGCAAGATCAAGCGAGGGCTGGACTCTGGTGAAAAGGAGCCACGCCGCATTCCAGAGCGGGGCACACACCAGGAGGACAACACCCGACTGGTCGACGTCACCCGCATGATTGAGAACGGACGCCGCAAGGCGGCTGCGGCACAGGAAAATACTCAGGAGCGTATATCAGCGCCGGATACGCACGAGCGTATATCTGCACCCGAACGGGAGCCAGAAGCCACACCCACCCCAATTGAACCCGTACAGGATCAGCCAAAACAGCCAAAACAGTTCGCCGCCACGCCCTTCAACTGGATCGACCCCAAGATCCTGCCACGGCGTAGCTTCGCGTTCGGGGTGCACTACATCCGGAAGTACGTCTCGGTCACGGTGGCGCCTGGCGGCCTGGGCAAGACGGCCAATAGTATCGTCGACACCCTGTCCATGACGTCGGGAAGGCCGCTTGCAGGCACAAAGCCGAAGGACCGGCTGCGCGTCTGGCTGTTCAACGCCGAGGATCCGCGCGACGAACTCGAACGACGCATCATGGCGGCATGCCTGCACTACCGGTTGAAGCCAGACGACATCAACGGCTGGCTGTTCCTGGACACAGGTCGCGAGCAGGAGATGGTAATTGCCCACGACGACAAGAAGGGCGTCAAGATAAACGAACCGATCGTCGAGGCCGTGGTAGCGCAAATCCTGCAGAACCAGATCGACGTGATGATCGTCGACCCGTTCGTGTCTACCCATGGTGTCAACGAAAACGACAACGGCGCGATCGATAAGGTGGCCAAGCTGTGGGCACACATTGCAGACCGAACGAACTGCTCCATCGATATCGTCCATCACCTGCGCAAGCAGCAGGATGGACGGGAGTCGACAGTGGAAGATGCTCGCGGCGCCGTGTCTCTGATCGGCGCGGCGCGGTCGGTGCGGGTACTCAACCGCATGTCTGAAGACCAGGCTGTTGCAGCGGGGCTTAACCCGATGGATCGGTTTGGCTTCTTCTCCATCACCTACGGCAAGTCCAACCTGACGCCGCTCACGCACAAAGCTGATTGGCGGCATCTGGTCGGTCAGGCGCTAGGCAATGGCGGGGATGGCAATCTGGGCTTCAGCAAGCAGGATCATGCACCAGTGGTGACCGAGTTCAAATGGCCAGGCACGGAAGAAATCGTTGGGTCGCTCACCGAGGAGCAGACGCGTCACATCAAGACGCAACTCGACAACGGCGACTTCAAGCCAGCGGCCAATGCCAAGGCGTGGGCCGGCGTGGCTGTGGCATACGCCCTTGGGCTTGACATAGATGACAAGGGCTGCCGGTCGCGCGTGACTGGCGTGCTGCGGGCCATGCTGAAGGAGGGCGCACTGGTCGAGGTGCGAGAGCGTGATCCGATATCAAGGAAGGATGCGGTGTTCATCCGGTCGGCGGAGTATCAGGCGCGAGTGGCTGCCTAAAAATATGCAGAGGGTGGCTTCGGTCACCCTCTTTTTTTGCCCCTAGTGGTTACTATTTGTGCCTGCGAAAGTAAGTGCGCATTCCCTGCGAAAGTGGCGCGCAAGTGATTTCGTTCCACAAGTGCGCAAGTGCGCAATCACCTATAGGGATTGCGCATACTTGTGCGCGCGAAAGTGAAGGTGTTTAGAGCTTTCGCGTTAAGTCAGTATGATTGACCTAATTTTGGCTAGTTTGGCGATAAGCCCTTTCGCTTATTTTGGTTGACGCGCCGAGTGAATAAGCGCATCCTATTCGGAGTTGGAGGGCTGTGGCTATGTCGTATCACGATCGAAGCAACGAGTGCTGTCCGAAGTGCGGCGGTGAGACGTGGCAGGACAGCGCGGACGTCGGCGTGGGTGTCATCTACGGGCCACGTGGTTGCGTCGACTGCGGCTGGTCGGAAGATGACAAGTACGACCTGAGCGACGGTCGCAGCCCTGTCGACGAGAAGGGCGGAGCCATCGACCAGTTCTGCGGCTATCACCCTGTCGGAAGTTCGATGGCGCTGGCATACCGACTTGCCGACGAAGCAGAGCGTGTTGCTACGCCAGTTGCGGTTGCAGCATGACCACACAAGGCAATCACTACCTGCTCATGAAGCGCGGTCTATACGAGCGCCCAGACCATTGCGGCTACACCGGCATTCGCGATCAGGCCGGACGCTACTCGATCGAGGAGGCTAAGGCGTCGTTCCGGCACTCAGGCGGTGAGTGTCGCTGGATCCACGAGCACCAGGCGCAGGAGTTTCTGCCTGCAGCGTGGCATGACCTGGTGATCAAGCATTTGCTCGGCCAGCGGGACGAGCTGCGCGCTGAGGTTGCCGAACTCCGTGCGCAGAAGGTGGCAGCATGAGAACCCGCCTAGCCCGCACCACCACCCGACTTGCCAACGGCACGAAGGTGACCAAGACGAAGTTGGTCGAGGCTGGGCCGCTGGAATGGGAAGTGCAGGCCGAAGCCGTGCGCAGGTTGCGTGCGCTGCCTGGATACGGCGACGAGGCTGGCCCAGAAGTCACGTTCACCCTGGCAGGGGACTTCAATTCAGCCCGCCGCTCACCTCAGCAGGCCACTATAGCCAAGGCGACAGGAATCGCAGCCGGAGAGCCGGACCTGCGCATCTATGCCGCCAACGGGCGGCTGCTGTTGATCGAATTGAAGGGGCCAAAGACGCCCGTAAGCGCCGACCAGAAGAAGCGCCACCCGTTGCTCGCATCATTGGGCCACCCGGTCCACTTGGTCCGCGGCAAGACGATCGAGCAGGGCGCGTCCGACGTCGTGGCGCTGGTGACGGAATGGCTGGCAGCAAACAACAACGAAACGAGGAGGGCAGCGTGATTGTGGCATTGGATGAAGTCCAAACCATAACAATTGATCTGGCTGCACGTTTCATGGTGGCGCGCATTGCTGCGGGCGGAACAACCGGGGACAAGGCATATGCTCTGCAGTGCGTGATCTTGGCCAAGACGATAGTTGAGCAGAGCCAGCATCCGACGAGAAAAGCAGCATGAGCACCTTCGTAGACGGTTGGGGCAACCAACTATCCCGCGCCACCTGCACAATCCACACCGACACTCCGTCGGCCAAGGTCACCTACAGCAACGGCAAGAACAAGTTCGCGGTGATAGTTCGCCAGAAGCCAAACCCCATCGGGTTTCATGCACGTCTACCGGGAGATGCGAAGTGAAGTTCAGATGGCACCGCGGCAGTCTTGCCGATTCAATGGATACGGTCGTCGAGTTTAACGGCACGAAAGAGGCGCTAACAGTTCTGCTGAAGGCAGATGCGCTGCCCTGGTTCCCGCCTCTGGACATTCACGACGTTCTGGTCGAGCCGTACACCGTCGACGATCGAATTGGGTGGGACACCTACCTCGTCACCGTTGATGGCAAGGCCGTTGGATTCACTGATGGAGCAGTCGCATGAACATGATTGAGCGAGTGGCGCGGGCGTTGGCGGACGACCTGTTTCGCCAAATCCACGAGAACAAGGCTTCGCTTTATGCGTCTGACATGGACGGCACGAAGATCATCATTGATGGCGAGGTCGACCTGTATGAGGCCGTGAAAGCGGCGCTGGTGGCCATGCGGGATCCGACCGATCTGATGGGTAACGGACTTCCGCCCGATTACAAACCCGGCTCGCACAGCGCTACGGCCGTCTGGCAAGCCATGATCGACGCAGCCCTGGAGGAAACGAAGTGACGAGCGAGTGGGGAAGGTTAATCCGCCAGAAGGCGGCAAAGGGCGGATGCCTTAGCCCTGATGAGCAACGACGGCTTCACGAAGAGGCCGGAATTGAGATCGGAATCAGGCTGCAACGCCGCAGGGCCTTCGTCGTCGATAGGTCGATCCGTGAGTTCGGCCAAGCGATCAAAACTGCCATCTTTGGAGCCACGCCATGACCACAGCACGCAAAGACGACCGCTCCAACCTCAGCCAGAAGGACCATAATGACGACCGCGATTATGGCCCTCTTACCGGTATGCTGACATGGGGCAGACGCACACAAGGCGCCGACGGCCGTATGCTCCCAAGCGAGCAGGAAGAAATGTTCTGGACGTCACTTCGCGGGGTCAACGACAATCATGACTAAGCCGGCAAACGACAACGTCAAGATGGCACGCGGCTCCCTCGCCGACGCCCTTACCGCTGTGCTCGAGTTCCGCAACCGACCCGACAGCCCACCCGACCCGCTGCAGTCCAGTTGGTCAACGGATCCGTCGACCGTCATTCCTGACGGCACTTTCGACGGCGACGACGAACCCGAAGCCATGGCCGAGGACTTGCTGCTCGAAATCACGCCGTCGATTGCCAAGATCATGCACGAGGTGAAGGTTGGAGCGGTCAAGCGAGTTGGTGGCAAGAACGGCGCCATCATTGAGATCGGCAAGCTGAAATTCAGTGACGGCACGCAGACCGAGCAAGCCATGGTCAATGGTGCCACCGGTGTGGAGCTCAAGAAGGTCGTGATGCGGCCAGGCGCAATGCTGGGCACAACCGAGAAGCTGGGCGGGTCACATGGTGGCACCGGTGCGGCTGTGGTCACGATTAGCAACGCAGCCTTGTCAGGACGCCTGTGTGTGCCGCACCGCGCGTACATCCCTACAATCCGAGATCGCCGCAAGGGCAAGTCATTCACTGCAGAGCAGTCCAGGGCCAACCTCGCTAAGGCCATCTCCAATACGCCTGTCCTTCCACCCGTCACCTTTTGCCCACCCGGCCTAGCTTCCGGTACGGCGCGATATTCCGACCAGTTCATTGGAATGAAGATCGGTTCGTCGGGCAAAGGCGGCGCGCCAAGCTGGACAGATGAGTTCATGGCCATGCGGGACCACGCCGATTGGCAGGCAGCCATTCGCGATGCAGAGCCTCAGCACCTCGCTGTGATCAAGTCCGCGATGTCGGCGAAGGCCATTGCGGAACTAGGTGACAAGGGCCACCGCCGGACAATGGAAAGGCAGGGTTGGCGGAAATTGGCGGCCGCAAACGACAATCTTGCAGAAAATAAAAGAAAGTTCGCCGCATAGCGCCGCATTCCGTGGAGTTGCAACCTTTCTAAGTAGGTAGTGCAGCGTAGCTGCAACTCCACGGTATCGGTCACAGACCGACCCGGCGTCATGTGGCGGGACTGGCGGTAACGCCAAGGCGCCACCTCTGAATGATCCGGGTAACTACATGAAGCAATGGCAGAAAGATATTGCGCCGGCGATAGCAGCGCGCTGACGAGCGCTGTCCGGACGTGGTGGTTTGAGTCCACCTTGCTTCTACTTCATCACTGGCGCAGCCTCCTCCTGCGACGGTTGATCAGCCGGGTTCCTCTACGGAGTTGAGCCCGGCGCAGTTTCGCCCAACGGGCAACCCATTGCGAGGGCAATTCAGGGGTAGAATGTCTGGCTTCCAACCAGAATGTGGTGGGTTCGAGCCCCACTCCTCGCTCCATAATAGGTCCCAAAGCCTCTCATAGAAGCTCACCCATCCGACCTGAATTAACAGGCGGCGCCCATGGACGCATGGGCTGGGGACCATCTTTTTGAATGCGGGTAGATGGCGTCTGGGTCGGCGCTTTCAGGTGGGCAATTTGCAATAGCCGCCATGAAGTCGGTTCGAGTCCGCACTTCCCGCTCCATAATCGGTGAAGCTCAGAAGGTAGAGCGCCGGTCTCCAAAACCGGAGGCTGCGGGTTCGATCCCCGCCACCCTTGCCATTTCTTTCCACCGCTGAGGAGTCTACATGGTCACGACCCACAACCAACGTGTCATCGACGCCTACGACATCTTCGTCGAGGGGCAGGTGGTACGCCTGCTTACTGGCGGTCCACCAATGACCGTTATCGATGTGTGCGACTGCTGCGGCGATGTCACCGCAACCTACTGCAACAGCAGTGGCGACCTGGACGTGATCGAACTGCCGTCCGTTGCTGTGCGGTTCGACGATGAGTGGCGGCCATGACCCTCACCAACCTTAAGCGGCTCATCCGCTGGCTGCGTGGCGATCAGGTGGACGTTGTCTTCGGGTGATCAACGCAGCGCAGAGGCTACTGCCTATCGCCGCCTCTACAACACGGCCAGGTGGCGCGCCCTACGCGCCCACCTGCTAGCCCAACAGCCCCTATGCGAGCGCTGCCTGCTATCCGAGACGGTAGAGGTGGCGACAGTGGTGCACCATGCTGATGGTGGGCATCGTGGCGACATAGCGCGCTTCTGGGATGGCCCATTCGAGAACCTATGCAAAGCCCACCATGATAGGGACGGGAAGCTAGAGGATCACGGCAAGACGACAATCAACTTCGGGCCAGATGGCTGGCCCATCTAGCGTGCGAGGAGAAGCACATGACTAACATCGAACTTAGACGTGACAACAAGGGCAAGGTTGATCTGTTCGTGAGTGGCGTGCCTGCATTGGGCGCGCAGTTCAATGGCATCAACCAATTCGGTGACAAGCAATGCGCTGTCATCCTTGTGCCTCTCGATCAACTCTCATTCGGTGAGCAGTCGACGGTCGTGCCGTTCCCTGTGGTGGTTCGGTGAGGTCGGGGGGTGGTCGAAAGTCGTAAGACCTTCGTTCACCCATACCGCCGGTCCCACACGGCGTACATAATTCCCATTCAAATGTTGAGTGCGATGTTGTTTGAAGCGTGGCGCCCGAGGCAATTTGCCTTCGAGGGGTCACTTCAAAACCATACTACCAACCCCTTAAGAACACAAGGCATTTCGCATGGCCAAGCCGCGAATTCCGCGCGCCAAGGCACGTGCCACAGGCGCTGATGTCGCCCACAAAGAGCGCTTCGTTGGCCGCAATGAGCCGGCGGGGCTTGCCGACATTGGTGAGCCGTTCGATTGGCTCAATGACAACGCCAAAAAGGCATGGCGAGAAATCGTCGCAGAAGTGCCTTGGCTCAATAATTCACACCGAGGATTCCTAGCGATCGCCGCCAACATTCGTGGGCGCATGATCGCCGGCGAGGACTGCGGCGTGCAGGCGCTCAATCTACTTCGGCAATGCTACGGCCAAATGGGAGCGACGCCTGCCGACGCCTCAAAGGCTGGGGTACCGCCAGGTGACGATCAAGAAGACCCAGCCGAGGCGCACTTCCGCGGCGCCTAGCGGCGACATCATTGATCCGCCGTACCCGACTGGGCCGGTGGATGAGTATGCAGAGGCCGTACTGTCGGGCCAGATCGTTGCGGGGCCGCACGTCCGTAATTCGTGCAGACGTCACAAGCAGGATCGCGCAGAGGGACACAAGCGCGGTTTGCGATTCAACCTGTCTCTGGCACTCAAGAAGATTTCGGTTTTCGAGGACGTGCTGAAGCTCAACGGTGGCCAGTTCGAAGGCAAGCCGTTCCTGCTGCACACCTCGCAAAAGTTCAAGGTCGGGTCGCTGTTCGGCTGGCAGAAGCAGACGCCCGAGGGTGACTGGCTGCGCCGGTTCCGCCGCTACTATGGCGAAGAGGGCAAAGGCAACGGCAAGAGTCCGTTTGCTGGTGGCATCGGCATCATTGGCATGATGCTGGATGGCGAGGAGCGCGCCGAAGTCTATGCCGCCGGCAAGGACAAGGCCCAAGCCATGGTCCTGTTCCGTGACGCCGTAGCCATGGTCGATCAGTCTCCCGCTCTGGCAAGCCGGGTGGAGAAGTCTGGCGGTAACCCAGTTTGGAACCTGCGCTACCGGGATTCGTTCTTTCGCCCGATTTCGCGCGAAGGCGCGTCGAGCGGGCCGCGACCGTACATTGCCCTCTGCGACGAGCTGCATGAACATCCCAATGGCGATGTGATCGAAATGCTCGAGCGCGGTTTCAAATTCCGACGCTCACCTTTGCTTTTGATGATCACGAACTCCGGTTCGGATCGAAACAGCATTTGCTGGGCTGAACACCAGCACGCCGTCAAAGTGGCGGCAGGTACGCAAACGCCGGACGATGACTTTACCTATGTTGGTGAAGTATGGGACGGCAGCGACGACACTTTTTCCTACGTGTGCGCCCTCGACAAAGACGACGACCCGCTCACTGACCCGTCGTGCTGGATCAAGGCAAACCCGCTGCTCGGCGTCATCCTCAAGTACGAATACCTTGAGGGCGTCGTCGCCCAGGCCAAGGACATCCCCTCGAAGCGCAACGGTATTCTGCGTCTGCACTTTTGCGTGTGGACCGAGTCCGACACAGCATGGATCCCGCGACCACTCCTTGAAAAGGTGATGGCCGACTTCGATCCGTACGTGGAGCACGCAGGCAAAATCATAAATGGTGCGGGTTTGGACCTTAGCGGGACTAAGGATCTGACTTCCGCGGCGTTCTGTATCGAGACCGGCGTCAAGCGGGTGAAGAAAGCGGATGGCACGGAAGCGGACCTGCCTACCTATGACCTATGGGCCGAAAGCTGGACGCCTGGCGACACCATGGACGAACGTTCCAAGGTCGACCACGTGCCATATCGACTGTGGTCGGAGTCCTTCCACAAAGACGCTGACGGAAACGACATTCCGGGCCAGCCGTACCTCAACGCGCCGGAAGGCGGCAGAGTGCGGTTTGACCACGTCGCTGCGCACTTCGCACGGGTCGACGCCAGCCACGGCATCGGCGAGCTCGGTTACGACAAGTACAGCTATGACAAGTTCCAGGAAGAACTCGACAACTATGGGCTGTCGTTTGTCACGGTTGCTCACCCGCAGGGCGGCAAGCGTCGCGCGAAGCCAAGCGAAGCTAAGGTCGAGGCGGCCAAGGCTGCTGACCTGCCCGCACCACTTGGCCACTGGATGCCTGGCTCGGTCGCCAAGCTCGAGGAGTTAATCCTGGAAGAGCGTGTGCGTATTCGTCGGTCCCCGGTGACACTTACCGCACTGATGGGCGTGCACATCGAAACCGACCCGCTCATGGGCAACCAGTGGTTCAACAAAAGCAAAGCCACGGTGCGCATCGATCCGGCAGTTGCCGCGGCGATGGCTGTGGGCGTGGCCTGTGACACCCCGGCGGCACCGCAGGGCAGCATCGACGACTTCCTTTCCAACCCCATAATGGTGATTTGATGGGCTTTTTTGACCGATGGGCTGGAAGGCCCATCAAGCTCACCGATGGGGCGTTTTGGCGGGGCTTTTTTGGCCTCGGCACAACCAGCGGAGAGACGGTAAATTACGACACAGCACTGGCGCTTGATGCTGTTTGGGCCTGCGTAAACCTTATCGCCAACTCGGTTAAGACGCTCCCGTGCCTTGTGTACGGTGCGGACGGCGTAACTCTCGCCAAAGGCACCGATCTCTACGATCTGTTGCACGATATGCCCAATATGGACGACACGGCGCCAGATTTCTGGTCCATGGCGGCCATTTGCCTGTGCTTGGACGGAAATTTCTTCGCCGAAAAGAAGATGATTGGTGATCGCCTGGTCGCCCTGAACCCGCTGCACCCGCTTTGCGTCGACGTTTGCCGCAATTCTCGCAATGAACGCTATTACGAGTTCACCGAGGACGGCAAAAAGCGCCGTATTAGCGAAAAGAACATGTTCCACGTGCGTGGGGCTATTCTTCCTGGCTGCGACCGCGGCCTTTCACCAATCGGTGTGGTTCGCAACACGCTTGGCAATGCCATGGCGGCCGAAAAAACTGCCGGCAAGATGTTTGCTGGTGGTATGCAGGCGGCCGGCATCCTTTCCAGCGACCAAATCCTAAAGCCAGAGCAGCGCAAGCAGCTTGGTGAAGTTCTTGGGCAGTTTGCGGGCTCGGAGCGCGCCGGCAAGATTGCCGTGCTCGAGGCCGGGCTTAAGTACCAGCAACTGACGGTAAATCCGCAGGATGCGCAGATGCTGGAGACGCGCCAGTTCAGCGTCGAGCAGATTTGCCGCATTTTTGGCGTGCCGCCCGTCATGATCGGGCACGCTGCGAACGGAACCACCACCTGGGGCTCCGGTATCGAGCAGTTGATCCTGCAATTCACCAAAACCTGCCTCACTCCGATGCTGCGAAGCATCGAAGCCGCGGCACGTCGTGATTTGATGACGGCTGCTGAGCGCAAAACGACTTCGGTCAAGTTTTCGCTCGAAGGACTCCTTCGGGGCGATAGCGCCGCGCGCGCCGAGTTCCTGTCCAAGATGGTCGGGGCCGGCATTTACACCGTCGATGAGGCTCGTTCCTACGAGGACAAGGCCAAGATCGAAGGCGGCAACCAGTCCATCGTCAACGGCACCATGCAGCCACTGGCTAAGGTTGGTGAGGCCAAGCCTGCCAACCTCAATGTCACCGCGCCCAAGCCGGCAGCGGCATAGGGAATCCACATGAAGTATCATCATATTCTCTCTGCCTTCGCGGCGGAGCCGTGGGCGCTCGACCGCGAAAAACTGTCCGCAGTGACCGACTTCCTGCTTTTTAAGGCGGATGGCGGGGTTTACACCCCCGAGGAAGTCGCTCTGCGCATCGGTGGCGGGCAGAAGGCACAGGAAGCGGCGTCGCCCAAGGGCGTGGCGCTAATCCCTGTGTACGGCGTGCTCTCGCAGCGCATGACCATGATGTCCGACCTTTCGGGTGGCACCTCTTATCATTCGCTCACCCGTGCGCTGCACGCTGCGCTGGCAGACGATGACGTCTCGGCCATTGTCATGGAAATCGACAGCCCAGGTGGTTCGGTTCCTGGCACGATGGAACTGGCGGCTGAAATTCGCTCCCTGCGTGGCGGCTCCAAGCCGATTGTCGCGCATGTGAACTCCATGGCGGCAAGTGCTGCCTACTGGATCGCCAGCCAGGCTGATGAGATCGTGGTTACGCCATCCGGGCGTGCCGGCTCAATCGGCGTGTACACGGTGCACGAGGAAATCTCGGCAGCACTGGAAAAGGCTGGTGTTAAGCGCACCTACATTGCCTCGACACCCGAGAAGGTGGAAGGCAACGAGACCGAGCCCATGCCCAAGGACGCCCTGGAATTTGTCCAGGCTCGCGTCAACGAATCCTATCAGTTGTTCGTGGCCGAAGTCGCGGAAGGCCGCGGCGTTTCCGTCGAGACAGTGCTTGCCGATTTCGGCAAGGGCAGGGTGTTCGGCGCCAAGGAACTCCTGAAGCGAGGCATGGCGGATAGCATCGCCACACTGGACCAGACGCTGGCCCGGTTCGGTGCTGAAACCACGCCTGCCGCAGTCCGCAAAATCAAGGCGGACAACGCATCCAAGAATGGATCGGCTGAACTCTTGAGCGCGAAACTACGCTCGGGCGAGCCGATCACGAAACGCGAGTTCGAACACGGCCTCAAGGGACTTGTGGGCGCATCGAACTCGGAGGCAGAGCGGGCCGCTCGGCTCTACCTCAAGACCGATCAGGGGGATCCTGACGAGACGGAAAACGCCGCTGCTTTGGCGGCCATCGACCGAGTGCTGGCTGAAGCAAAAGCCTTCCCCAAAACCCCCTAAATCATCGGAGCCATCATGGCTGAACCTACTGTTGACCTGGCCACCAAGATTGGTGAGCTGGGCGCATCGCTTTCGACTATCAAGGAAACCGTCCAGAACCTGGGCGCGGACCTGACCGCCAAGGTGCAGGCTGGTGGCACTGTGACCGCCGAACTCAAGGAAGCCACCGACAAGGCGCTTTCCGAACTCGGCGATGTCACCACCCGCCTGGGCGACCTCGAGAAGCGTGCAGCTCGCGAAAAGGAAGCCGTCGAAGACGGTTACAAGTCGCTCGGCGACATGGTCATTGAGTCTGCCGCCTACAAGGCTGGAAATCTGACTGGCGCATCGCGCGGCGCTATCAAGGTGACCGCTGATCGTGCTGCCATTACCTCGGCCAACACCACTGTTGGTGCGGGTCGCTCGGCTGGCACGTCGCTGATCCCCGGCGCACGCGTGGCTGGCATCTTTGGTCTTCCAGAGCGCCAGCTTACCATCCGTGATCTGCTGCTCCCTGGCCAGACCTCGTCCAACAGCGTCGAGTACGTCAAGGAAACGGGCTACACGAACGCCGCAGCTCCGGTTGCTGAAACGACTGCAAAGCCCTATTCTGACCTGACCTTCGATATGGCGACTGCACCGGTTCGTACGCTGGCTCACCTGTTCAAGGCCTCGCGCCAGATTCTCGACGACGCCCCGGCGCTGAAGAGCTATATCGACGGTCGCGCCCGCTACGGCCTGAAGTTCGTCGAAGAGAACCAGCTTCTTAACGGTTCGGGCGTGGGCCAGAACATCCTCGGCATCGTGCCGCAGGCCACTGCGTTCGCCCCAGCCTTCACGCCTGCAGGCGAAACCGCTATCGACCGGCTGCGCCTTGCTATTCTCCAGGTCATTCTGGCCGAGTATCCTGCGACTGCGTTCGTTCTAAACCCGATTGATTGGGCCAAAATCGAACTCACCAAGGACGCCGGTGAAAACTACATCATCGGCAATCCGCAGGGCAGCTTGACGCCGACCCTATGGAACCTGCCGGTCGTGTCGACCCAGGCCATGGCTGCAGGCGACTTCCTGACTGGAGCATTCTCGTACGCCGCGCAGATTTTCGACCGCATGGAAATCGAAGTTCTGCTCTCGAGCGAGAACGTCGACGACTTCGAGAAGAACATGTTCACCATCCGCGCGGAAGAGCGTCTTGGCCTGGCCGTGTACCGCCCCGAAGCTTTCGTCACCGGCGATGTCAATCCTGCTTAATTGACGCGGGGGCGCTCCTGCGCCCCCTCACTCTTTCATGGAGGATGAGATGTCCGACGTATCCGTGCAGCCATTGCGCACATTTTGGCATGGCGAACTCAAGACGAAGCGCAGCAAGGCATTCGATGTCGAAACTGGCGCGGCGTACGAATTGAAGGCACTTGGCCTCGTTGAAATCAAGGGCGACACCGTCAAGGCGGCGCCAGATTTTGTTGAGTCTGTGGAGCCTGCGGTTGAGCCAATTGCGGTTCCCGCACCAAAGAAAAAGGCTAAGCCAGATGCTGTCGACAAAGACTCGTAAGCGCCGCGTAGCCAGCTACATTGGCGCCGGTATTGTGAACGGAATTGGCTCGCCCGCCAACACTGTTGCTCCGGCAATCACGGGCGCGGCTCAGGTTGGGCAGACGCTGACGTCCACGACCGGAACGTGGAGCGGATCGCCCACCTATACCCGCCAGTGGAAAGCAGCCGGCGTTGTGATCGTCGGAGCCACGGGCGCCACCTACGTTCCCGTCATTGCCGACATCGGCAAGGTCATCACCGTGACCGTGACCGCGACCAACGACAAGGGCAACGTCTCGGCCACCAGCGCGCCGACGGCAGCCGTTATCGCAGCCTAACTACACGACAGGAGCAGCAATGCCACTTCTTGAATTGCCGCTCGTTAAAAAGCATCTCCGCGTCTCGTTCGACGACGAAGACGCGGAGATCGCCATCTATCTGGCCGCCGCAGAATCCTTGGTCATTGAGACATTGGACAGGCCTGTTCTTCCTGCTGACAATGCTCTGCCCGAGGAGGGTGATGACGACTACGATGAGACGGCGATAATCGTGAACTCGGCGATCAAAGCGGCCATCCTTCTTGTGACTGGTCACCTTTACGAAAATCGCGAGGCATCGACCGATCAAAAGCTAGAGGAGCTTCCAATCTCAGTGAAGCACCTCATCGCGCCATGGCGCGTGTGGCGAAAGTTCGAGGAAGACGAGACGGACTGCAAAGACCGTTTCATCTGGAGCTAACCCACCCACCATTTTCTGAGGAGAAAACCATGGCCATCACTGGCGGCTTGATCGCGCACGCGAAGCCAAAAGAAGCGACAATTTCAGCGGTTATCACGCGCGCCGACGGCAGCCGGGAAGACCTTGGGACGGTGGCTTATTATCACCGAAACCCAATTTTGCAGTGGTGGTGGAATATCCGCCATCCCGGCCAAAACAAGCGCTAGACACAAGGATTTAAAATGGTCGCTCGCGTCCAGAATGCCGGGCTCGCCCGTTTCACATTACTTCTGGCCGCAGCGTCCTGGTATCTCCAGTGGGGCACAGGGTCTGGTGCGGCAGCCACAGCCAACGTGGTCACCACGACGACCACGACAGAGGCACGCGCGGCCGCCACTATGTCGCAACAGACCACTACCGTGACTAGCGACACACTACGCGCGGTCGGGACGATTACTGCTGCCGGCGCTCGAGCCATCACGGAAATCGGCCTGTTCGACGCAGCTGGCACGGGCTCGCCACCGACAGGTGGGAACATGGACATCTGGGGTGACTTCTCGGTGATTAACCTCGCTAGCGGTGACAGCATTGCCTTCACCTTGAATACCACGTTCTCGTAGCATCCAGTGGCCGTATCATTTGGGGCCATTGGATCCAGAACCAATAAAGCGGCTGTAGCAGCAACAGATACGATCACTCCGGCTCTGCCAGTAGGGGTGTCCGCTGGTGATCTCCTTATCATCTTCGCATCGAGTCTACGGGATGCAACGACATTTTCGGCTGATCAGAGTTACGTAAAGACCCGACAAAACACCAAGATTTCGATCCTGGAGAAAACCGCCGGTGGCAGCGAAGTCGCGCCAACAATTACCTTCGGCGGGTTGACAGTTGGAGACCTGATCTCCGCCGTGATTATGCGGTTCCCAGGCGGCGCAGCGACCAAGGACTGGTCCAACGTGACGGGCACAGCGAGTGCCACGACCCTACCAGGGCCGCCGTTGACGGTCACCGATACCGGCAGCGTTGGCGTCGTCATTGGATACCAACCGAACGATAAAACCGGAGCGACGTTTACCGCGAACAGTTGGACTGAGCGCGAGTACACTTTTACGACGACCGGCACAGACGGTACGCACTACATCGCTACCCGTGATGGGTTGGCGTCTGGTGCGCAGACCATGCCGACATGGACATGGGTGGGCGGCCTTGAATACCGCGCGATCAGCTTTTCGGTGCCACCTGCGTCGTCTGGATCTACAACAAACCAATCGGTAACGGCTGGCGCGACCAGTTCGGTATCTGTGGTGCGAAGTGCTGGCAAGACGGTAGCTGCTGTGTGCGGTGGCGCATTAGCATTGCTCCGCATAATCGGTAGGCATGTGATTGCGACATCTGTTGGCGTTGTGACGGCTAGAAAAGTAGCTAGCAAGGCGACGTATGTGTCCATTGCGGGCGCTGTCGGTCGCGCCAATTCCATAATTAAAGTCTTGGCGTTCACGGTGGCTAGCGCCGTGGCAATTCAAAACCTTCGCGCGCTTGTGCGAACAATATCTGTCACCGCATCGACTTCCACGGCCACGATGAAGGCGGTTTCTGCAATCCGTGCTTTTTCTGGCACAACTGTCACCACGGTAAGCGCATTGCGCGCGTTCCTGGTGACCGTCACGGCTTCCGTGGCGAGTTCGGCTGCTTGGGGACGAAGGACAGGGAAAAACCTGTCAGTGGCGGTCTCTGGCGTTGCGGCGGTGGCGAAATCATCTGCCCATGCGACGCAGGTTGCTGCCGGCACGCTGGTTTTCGCTACCAAGTCGGTTGGCAAGGCTGTTTCGCTCGGCTTTGGCACTGTCGTTACAGCGTTTGTCTCGAATGCTTACCATGTGGTCGTCACAACGGCTGTTTCGGTCGGTGTTTCGGCAGTCAGATCGGTGTGCTCTGCCGTTGCAGTTTCCACACACAGCGCGGCTCTGGTGGGCAAGGCCGTGGCGTTCACTGTGGCCGCAGCGTCATCGACGCTGGTCAGTCTCCTACGCTCCATCGGTGGTGGTGTGTTTACCGCTTCAGTGCGTGTTGCCACGGCCATCAACACGGTCAGACTGGCCATAATTGGCACCGACAGGCGAAACGCAAGCGCAGCCGCGATGCCCCGCGCAGCCGTCACCGCCAAAGAAAAAAGAACAGCCAGTGTCGCTTCAGAGCGCCGCACTGCCGCGGTGAGTGCCGCCGTGCGAACCGTACAGGGTGACCTATGAGCCTATCCTGGGATGCAAAAGACCCGAACGAAGTGCTGGACTACGACCTTAACTGGGCGGCCAGGCTGAGTGGCGACACGATTGTCACCTCGACCTGGCTGCTGGCTGACGGCGCGCTCGTGATCGACAGCGATGAGCAGTCAGGCACCGCCACGAAAGTTTGGCTTTCCGGTGGTGCCGAGGGTGTCTCGTACACGCTTACCAATCGCGTGGTGACTTCCGGCAATCGCACCATGGACGAGTCCGTCCGGATCAAAATCAAATCTCGATAATCGGCGCTAGGCGTCACAGGAGCCGCTTGTGCGAGTCCGCTTCACTGAAAACTTCGACTGGGATCCTCCGGAGAAATTCGGGAAGGTCACGCTGGCGTTCAAGCCAGGAAATCAAACTGTGCGCCGTGAGTGCGGCGATGCAGCGGTAGCGGCTGGCAGGGCAGTGGAAATAGGGGGCGATGATGGCGCAAAAGACAGGAGCCGGACCCCTTAGGGAAGTTCTCATTGCCCAGTCTCGCGAAGAAATCGACGATGGCTATGGAAATTTGGAGGGCGTCTGGGTCGGAACGCAAAAGCACCCAGCCGCAGTAGAGGTTCGCAGGGGCGGTGAGGCCGTCATTGCTGGTAGGCTGCAGGGTGTTGCCACTTATATCGTGACAGCCCGATACAGTGCCGCCGCTGCAGCCATTACCCCCGGTTGGCGATTTGTCGACGCGCGCTCCGGCGCAGTGTACTCAATCCGCACCGCTATTCACCGCCCCCGTCGAGATTACATCGACTTTGACGTCGAGATTGGTGTGGCGGATGGCTAAGATATTCGGGCTGTCCTCCCTTGAAAAAAAGCTGCGCGCTATCCCTAAGGCAACGCGGGTGGAAATCCGCGGTGTATTGGAGAAGTCGGCCACTGAAATGGTGGCGCTAGCCAAGTCGCTTGCGCCTACAGACGACGGTGACCTGGTTGCTAGTATTCGGCAGGAGCCGGGCAAGCATGATTTGTCGGTGGTAGTCAGGGCGGGCGGCGAGGCAACCACACGCAACGGGTACGATTACTCGCTGGCGGTTGAGCATGGAACGGCGAACATGCCGGACCAGCAATTCTTCTGGCCAGCCTATCGCGCCGTCAAGAAGCGCGCCAAGAGCCGTGCCACCTCGGCAGTTCGTAAGGCGGCCCGCACCGCAGCAGGTGTTTGATGTCAACTGACCCTAGCCTCGCATTGCAGGGTGCCTTCGTGGCCGCCATTAAAGCGCTGAATACCGAATCCGGGACACGCGTTTACGACCGTGTGCCGGCCACAAAGGTCTTCCCATACGTGCATCTTGGCACTGGTTCGGTATTGCCGAACCAAGCGGACTGTTACGACGGCAGCGACGTGTCGTTGACCGTTCATATCTGGTCTCGTGCCGTCGGCTGGCCCGAGGCAAAGCGCATCGCATCTGCCATTAGGGCAGGACTGCACAACACCGAACTTCCGCTCGTCGGCCATACGCTTGAACTGCTCGAGATTGAACGTGCCGATTATCTGAACGACCCTGACGGACTTACCAGTCACGTGGTCCTAACGTTCCGGGCACTAACACAGCCCGCGGACTAGCGCCTCCCGGCACTTTTACCCCCACATAGCGGCTGCCCATCGGGCGGCCTTTTTCGTTTGAAAGGCCCATTTTAATGGCACGCCCAACTACTGTCCTCGGTAGCAAATTCTTGATCCAACTTGGCGATGGCACCACGCCGACAGAAGTCTTTGTCGCGCCATGCGCACTGACTTCCAAGGGCATCAACTTTTCCGCTGAATCAAACGACTTCAACGTGCCGGACTGCGACGACGAAGACGCTGCGGTATGGACTGAGCGCGTCGTTTCTGCGCTTTCCGCCGGCGTGTCGGGGTCAGGTACTCTGGCCACGGAAAGCCTCGACCTCTGGGAAGAGTGGTTCCTTTCTGGCGCCGCCAAAAACATTCGCGTGAAGATCGACAAGCCAGTTGCACAGGGCGGCCGACATTACGCCATGAGCGCCATTCTGACGGCGTTCAACATTACTGCCAACATCGGCGAACTCGCCCAAATCGAAGTTGAAATTGCCAGCAACGGCGAGGTCGTATCCGTTCCCGCCGCCGCCTAGTGAACAGCGAGAGGAGCGCTAGATGAGCGACAGCTCGATCGACCTAGACTGGGGGGATGGGCGGCACAAGTTCGCCCTCCCTATCGGCCAGCTTCGCGAGTTGCAGGACAAGTGCGACGCCGGGCCTAACCGGGTATTGCAGCGTCTTGCCGGTATAGACTGGAAGATAGACGACATTCGGGAAGTTATGCGCCTCGGTCTTATCGGTGGCGGCATGAAGCCAACTGACGCGCACCTGCTGTGCGTTCGGTATGTTGACAACCGCCCGCTACTTGAAAGCCGCCTGCATGCCCAGGCTATCCTAATGAAAGCGCTGGTCGGCGACCCCGAAGACCCCGTGGGAAAAAATCCAGCGGATCAGGTGAAGAATCCAGAGACGGAAGAATCGCCTGGTCCGCCTTTATCGGATGGTGTCCCATCCTCGGAATGACTCCGCGCGACATGGACGCCATGTCCCTTTGGGAATTCACTGCCATGGTGGATGGCTACAAGGCCGCCAACTCATCAGACGAGAAGCCAGAAGCGCCGTCGGCAGACGAGTTCTACGCGATGGTGGCTAACGCCAGCTAGTACGCTCGCCGCACACAGGGCAGCGCCACGGCGACTTCCCAAAGAGCGCCAGCAATATCCAAACCGGAATCCAGAAGCCAACTGTTACCACTGCCAGCAACAGGTGGAGGACATGGTTCGGCGTCTGGCGTTCGGCAAGGACTTTGCCGTGCTCATCGCAGTAGCGCCGCGTCTTTTGCGTCCCCATTAAATCCGCCGCTTGCCGGCCCCACAGCGAGGCGCCCCGTGGCAGATACTATCCAAACTCTGCTGGTCTCGCTAGAGGCCAGAATCGCCGGTTACGAGCGCGAGATGAAGCGCGCAGTTGGCGTTTCAAGTAGGTCCGCGAAGTCGATTGAGACGCGATTTGCGGCGATGAATCGCAACGTCTCTAACAGTTTCAACAGTTTTAGCCGCGGCATCGCCACCGCGTTCGCCGGTGCCGCAGCAATTCGCGGTGCGCAGACTTTAATCGACGCCTCGACGCGGATCGAAAACAGCCTGAAAGTAGCCGGGTTGTCGGGTCAAGCTCTGACCGACGTTTACGACGATCTCTTCAAGAGCGCGCAGCGCAATGCCGCGCCACTTGAGGCTCTGGTTGAATTGTATGGCCGCGCGTCCCTAGTTCAGAAGGAACTGGGTGTTTCGACTGAGGAGTTACTGGGCTTTACCGACAAGGTGGCTGTGGCGCTCCGCGTGTCTGGTAAGTCCGCCGCGGAGTCCTCCGGCGCGCTGCTGCAGTTGAGCCAAACACTCGGCGGTGGAATCGTTCGTGCCGAAGAGTTTAACTCTATCCTGGAAGGCGCTTTGCCAATTGCGCAGGCGGCCGCCGCAGGGCTGGAGGAGGCTGGCGGTTCTGTTGCCAAGCTCCGCCAGTTGGTTGTGGACGGAAAGGTCTCAAGCGAGGCGTTCTTCCGCTCGTTCGAGGCCGGCTCTTCAATCCTCACCAATAAGGTCGCCGGCGCGGAACTCACTGTTTCTCAGGGCTTTATCCGCCTGCAAAACGTCCTTATCGACACGGCTGGCAAATTTGATACGGCGACAGGCGCTTCGACGCGCATCGCTGGCGTGCTGCAGCAACTTTCCAACGCCATCGAAGGCGCTGGCACGGCTGCGGATGCAAACGCACCAGCAATCAATCGCTTTCTGGACTTCATTAGTAGCGTCGGAAACGAGTTCGGCGACGACCTTCTGGCCGGAACAGTCCGCGAATTCGAGGCCATCGGCAGTGCCGTAGACTCTGTCGCAGGCAGCTTCGATCGCTACGGCGCTTCAGTCAGTGACGCGGAACTAGCCACGGCGCAAGCCGAACAAGCACTAGCCTCGTTTGCGTTGAACGGTGCAAGCCAATTTGGTGCGCTTGAGCCAGTCGTTGACGACTTCATCCAGCAGCTGCTGGAAGGGAAAGGCACAGCTGAAACCGCCGCAGAGGCGATCAATGCAATCGGTGCGGCGGGGGACTTCGGGCCGCTGATCGGGCAACTCGGCGGTTTGGTTTCCGCGCTCTTCGCTGTCCGCAGTGAGGCAGTTGCAACTGCAGCGGCTGTTGCGGCCGCGCAGCGAGGTGAAACGTCTCGTACGAATATCGAAGGCCAGCGCGCGGAGCAGTTGGCAAATCGACCCAAGCCGTCCGCTGTCGTTAAGCCGGTTTCATTGTCGGACTACAAGATCCCCGCATCTGACAAAAAAGGCTCAGGCTCCAAAACGTCTCCCGGCGAAAAGCTGGACGATATCCTCAAAAAGCAGGCCGAAGAAAACCGCCTGCTGCAGGAAAAGACAGCACTTCAGGCAACGCTTAATCCTCTGGTCAACGACTACGGCTTCGCAGTTGAGAAACTGCGGGTTTCGCAGGAGCTTCAGACCGCAGCGACTGCGGCCGGCATCGAGCTTACGCCAGCCCTGAAAGCCACCATTGACGAGCTGGCTACTGGCTATGCCAATGCCTCCGTTGAGGCGGCGAAACTGGCCGAGAGCCAAGAGCAGATTAAGCAAATCGCCGCCGACTTCGGCGAGGCGGGAAAGTCGGCAATCCAGGGATTTATCTCTGACCTGCGCGAAGGCAAGTCCGCTGCGGATGCACTCAGCAACGCCATGGCAAGCATCCTGGACTCGGTCATTCAGATCGGGATCAACGCCCTGCTTGGCGGCTTTGGTGGCGGGGGCGGCCTGCTTGGCGCGCTTGGCGGCTTGTTCGGCTTTGCCGGCGGTGGATACACCGGGGCAGGTGGCAAGAATGAACCAGCTGGCGTGGTTCATCGTGGGGAGTACGTCTTCACCAAAGCTCAAACCGAACGTCTCGGTGTCGGCAACCTGTCACGGCTAGCCAAGGGCTGTGCCAACGGCGGTTATGTCGGCTCACCTGGGGCGGTTTCCAGCCGCAGTCAGCAAGGCCTCCGCATCTCCGTCGGGGTCGATGTAGATAACAGCGGCAGCCTCATGCCGTTCGTCACTAGCGTTGCCGACGACCGCGTTGCCAAGGCCGCGCCCGGCATCGGCGGGGCTGCAGTGCGGACTTCCCTACAGCAGTCGCCAATGGCAAACACCGAGTATCAGGCCAGATACGGTTCCTAACAGAGAAGACAGCGTAATGCCCGAAATTATTGAGCTGGCTGGCCTTCCAATATCTGACCGAACCGACCCGCTCCTGGTGCCAAATACCAGGAGCGGCGGTGTCGCGCTGAATGGCATGGAGCAGGTAATCTCGCCGCTCACATCCATTTGGAAGTGGCGCATTATCTTGCCGATCAACACGGTGGGTCGTGCGCGTGCATGGCGGGCCGTAAACGCCAAGCTTGACGGCAGATTTAATTATTTGCGCGCAAGAATTTGCGATCAGTACAGGATTGGCCGTCGCAGTATCGGGGCATCTTATCCTGGCGACAGCGTTCCACACAGCGACGGCGCGTTCTTTAGTGACGGCACTGGCTATGCGCTCGCGCAGCCAACGTCCGCCGTACAAGTCGCAGCACCACGTGGTGCAACATCGGTTCGCGTCCTGGCCTCAGACTTTGCGGGGGCGATGACCGCCGGCGTGTTCTTCAGTGTGAACGAATGGCTGCATATAGTCACCGACTGGGAACTAGCCGGCACCACGGAAGAGTTCATCGACATCACCTTCAAGCCGCCGCTCCGTGCTGCGGTCGATGTCGATGACACGGTGGACTTCGATGCCAAAAGCATCTGGGTCTTGGACACTGATGAAATGGGCCGCATGCCGTTACGGCTGGGCCGGTTTGGCGAAGTCGAACTGAATTTGACGGAAGCGCTAGGGCGCTCCGAGTAGCCCCTTGGAGGCTAAATGCTGCCCCTCACCGTTTCAGAACTTGCCGCGGGGCACCGCGTGCAGGCGGCAACGCTATTTGAATTTCAGTTTGCCTCAGGAACGCAGCGCTTTTGGGATGGCCATGGCTATCTTGCCGCCGGCGGACATGAATGGCAGGGCTTCGGCGAGATGGGGTCCGTCTCTGGGCTCGAGCAAAGTCGTGGCCTCGGCGCCCCCCAGACCACCTTCAAGTTGTCGGGCGTCGACTCAAACCTGCTTTCAATCGCTGTCAATTCGGCGGCGGAGGTTACTGGTCGGCCCTGCGCCGTCCACCTCCAGTTCCTAAGTTCTGCCTACACAGCGCTCGATACGCCGATCGCCATCTGGGCCGGAACGATGGACACGCTGTCGTTTGTGGCAGGCGTGAAGGACCAATCGATCACGCTCTCGGCCGAAACGCTATTCGTGGATCGGGTGCGGGCGCCTTGGGGTCTCTACACAGATACCGATCAGCGTGCTCGCTGGCCTGGTGACCGTGGCTTCGAGTTCATGGCCTCGCTGCTCTACAAAACTGTGAATTGGCTGAGGGGGTGATTGCGGTGAACGCCAAACCCGACCGGCCCGATACCAAGCGCGTCCTCACTTCCTTCCTCATTGCGAAGTCATCTCGGCCATTCGAATGGGGTCGAGATGACTGCTCCCTGATGCTCGCTGATTGGTGGCTCCGCGTTCACGGCACCGACCCAGCCGATTGGCTGCGGGGCGCCTACGGGACGGCTGAGCAAAAAGATGCAGTCCTGCTCCAACACCGCGGCCTACAGCGCTTGGTGACCCGTATTGCCCGCGAGGCGGGAGCTATGCGCACCGCTTCTCCCAACACTGGTGATTTCGGCCTCATCGCTGTCGGCGGACGCCCCTACGGCGCCATTTGCACTGGCCGCGTCACCGGCAAGGCTTGCTGGGCCGCGCGCTCAGAAACCGGCGTCACCTTCCTAACAAATCCCAGAATTTTGAGAGCGTGGTCCATTCATGACGTGGTTCCGTTGGCCCCCGCGACAGTGGGAGGCGCAGACTAGTCGTCCGCCGCAAGACCCCCTTTCCATTGGTGTCGCCTTCCTGGTCAATATTGGCTGGGGCGGTGCGATTTCCGGTATCGGTGCCACGCTGGTTGGCTCTGCACTGATTGGCGCCGCCCTATTGGGGGCGTCCCTCCTTACCGCGGCGTTTGCACCCAAACCAAATACGCCGCAGGCGCAGGAACGGCAGGCCACTGTTCGGCAGTCGGTTGGGCCGCGTTGGCGTTTTTATGGGCGCGTCAAGGTTGGCGGCGCGCTTTGGTTCTTCGAAAACAAAGACGGATACCTCTATTCCGGTATTACCCTCAATGAGGGTGAAATCTCCGCCATACGTGAAATTTGGCTTAATGATCAGCTGGTTACAGTGGATGCCAATTCTTACGTTGTCGAAGCGCCATACCATTATACGCCATCGGGAAGCGCAGGCCCCGGTGGCGGCGGATCCCCCACCGAGCAATATGTTGCCCGTGTTTACTTCAAGACAGGCACTGCCTCACAAACTGTCCATGCCGCCCTCGACAGCGCCTTTCCAGAGGTAACAGCGGATCATCGCCTTCGCGGCGTAGCCAATTGCCTCGCTATTTTTTACGAGGTTCCATCTGACAAGATCGGTGAGGTTTACCCCCAAGGCAACCCTGGCGTCCGCGTCGTCATGGACGCCACCTTGGTCAAGTCGGTTCGCACCGGCGCTCGTATCTTCTCCGACAACCCAGCCGATTGCATCTATGACTATTTGACCGGCGTTGATGGTGCGGGTTTCCCCGTTGGTGCGGGGAAGCTCGAGAGCCAGATTGATCTGGCGTCATTTCAAGCATTCGCGAACCTCTGTGATGAGTTGGTACCGCTTAAGGCGGGTGGCTCGGACAAGCGATACCGTCTGGCTGGTGGTTACGCCCTCAACGAGGAAATGCGCACCGTCCTGTTGAGGATGTGTCAGGCCTGCGACGCCGATCTCTACATTAACGGCGCAGGCAAGATGGCTATCCGTGGCGGCAAGTGGGTTGCCCCAACACTGACGCTGGATTCCAGTCTAGGTCACATCATCAGTGGAGATTTTCGCCAAGGTCAATCGGCGCTCGCGGCCTTCAATGAACTCAATATCACCTACGTCGATCCGGCGCAGGATTACCTGGATAGCGAGGGAGAGCGTTGGCTTGATGAGTCCAACATCGCTCTACGCGGCAGGGTGCTCTCCGAGCAACTAGACCTGCCGATGGTGCCCTACCATGGGCAGGCGCGGCGGCTGGCGAAGATACACACCGCCAAGAGCAATCCGCTTTGGGTCGGTACAATCGTCACCAATTTCTATGGGCTGAACGCTCTCGGCGAAGAAACGGTCACCATCAAGTTTGGGCCTCTGGGTATCGACACCTCGTTCCTTGTCCAATCGGTAAAGATACTGGACGACTTGTCCGGTGTTCAGCTTTCGGTGACCTCGCTAGGTGCTTCCGCCTACAGTTGGGATGCAGCGACGGAGGAAGGCAGTGGGCCGGCATCTCCGCCAGATACATCTGAACCGATTGCCTTGGTGCCGCCGGAGGACTTCAATGTCTCGGCTGCCAACCTGATCATCGATGGATCGCCCGTTGGTCCATACCTGCCAGCAACATGGACTGAACCATCCCGCACCAGCTTGTCACAGGAGGTCGAGTACCGAGTTGCCGGAGAGCCCGCATGGAGCAACATGGCGGTAACTGACGGTCAAGGCTTTGCACAAAGCACAGTTGTCACATCGGGGGCGGCTTATCAGGTACGCGCCCGCACAAGGTCTCCTGGTGGGGTCTATAGCGACTACACAGATATCGTCGATATAACGGCTACCCCAGACATCAGCAATCCTGCTGCGCCTACCGGCGTGTCGGGAGCGGGCGGCGCAGGTACTGTCACGATCAACGCCACGCACTCCGCCAGTTCCAACTCAGTCGGTGTCCGAATCTATCGCGGCACCACGAATGTGTTTGGCAGCTCGGTGCTCGTGCAGACCGAATATGGTTCGCCCGGCGTCGATTTCTCTGTGACCAGGACCGAAACCGCAGGCACCCGGTACTACTGGGTCGTCGCCATAAATGGCGGCAGCGGATCTTCCTCTGCGGTGCCAACTGGCGCGGTTGTCGTAACATAAGGGGTTAGGAAAATTACAGATCGAGCGACTTATAGCGCCAGCCTAACCCGCGGCGACTGCTTTGACTTGTCTTTGGTTTACAAGGCGGACAACGTTGTTGTGAACTTGACTGGTTACACAGCAGAAATGGCAATCACCTGGCCTGCATCCTACAATAAAGCTCTCGGCAGCATAGCTGCCGGGGGCGTCGAGTTGACTGGTGCCATTACGGCGTTGTCGGGGCTTATCGAGTTCCATCTTGATGGAAACTCTGTAGGCGGCACGCCAAACACCACTGACAATATTCCCAAGATAAACGATGCAACATATGCGGTTAGGATCACGGCCCCTGATGGGTGCCTGCAGACAATCCTGACCGGCGGTATCCGGGTCTACCAGAACCAATTTGAGGCCGCAGAATGACAGACCTTGTAGAGGTTCATGTCGCCGAGCGAACGGTCATCGAGGTCACTGCCCCTGGCCCGCAAGGCATTCAGGGTGAGACTGGGCCAGTCGGCCCGTCCGTCGCCGACGGTGATAAGGGCGACATTGTCGTCTCTGGGTCTGGGGTTACTTGGACAATCGATCCAACGCTGCTGTCTGCTTTCATGCGCGGCATTATGGCTGCAGCAAACGAGGCAGCGTTCAAGGCCGCAGTCAACCTGGAGATCGGCGTCGATGTTCAGGCGTATTCGGCTGTGCTCGCTGGAACAACTGCATCGTTCCTTACGGCGCATTCCACCAAACTGGGACACATATCCGTTACCCAGTCGGTCGATCTTGACGCTATAGAGACTCGGGTCAATGCACTCGACGCAGCGGTAATCCTGAAAGGTACATGGGATGCCTCTACGGGCGCATTCCCTGGCTCCGGTGTTGCGCAAGCGGGCGATAGTTACATCGTGTCGGTTGCAGGCACTGTTGGCGGTATTGCGTTTGCGCTCAACGATCGACTGATAGCGATTACCGATAACGCCAGTACCACAGTATTCGCAGCCAATTGGTTCAAGGCCGACTACACCGACGCAGTGCTCTCCGTGGCTGGCAAGACCGGTGCTGTAACCATCCAGGTTTCCGACATCATGGACATGTCGGCCAACGCCAGGTCATTCAATCAAGCGGCGAACTACGCAGCGATGCGGGTGGCGCTGTCTCTCGTGCCCGGAACTGATGTCCAGGCGCAGGGCGCAACCCTGACTGCCCTTGAGGCGTTGAATTTTGTTCAAGGCGACATCGTCTACTTTAGCGCTGCCGATACCCCTGTGCGGTTATCCAAAGGATCGGCCGGTCAGGTCTTGACCATGAACGTTGGCGCTACCGCTCCGACATGGGCCGCACCCGCATCGGGTGCGCCTGTCAGTTTCTCTGCCAACAAGAACGCTATCGATCAGGCAGGCATCCCAAGCGCCACCGCAACCCAACTCACCTTTTCCACCGAAGAGTGGGATGATGGGCCATACTTTTCGTCAAGCGCCTGGACACCTCCCGCGGGTCGGTACCGCATTTCTGCAAGCGCGCAGGTAACCGCCGGGGTCACAGTTGGGGCGCTACATGAGTTGGTCGTTTACAAAAACGGATCACCCCACAGGTACCTCGATCTAAGTGAGATTTTGCAATATTCGACGTTAAAAGGCGCTTGTGTGGTGAGCGCTAACGGCACCGATGTTTTCACGATTTGGTATTCGGGTGCAGGGGCGGGGACGAAGACAATCTCCGGCGGCGTTCTTACCACATATTTCCAAGGCGAGGCGATTTAGTTTCGCCAGCTAACCAAATTCACAGAAACACAGGGCTGCCTTTAGGGCGGCCCTTTTTATTTGGAGCCCCCGAAGTGGCACTGTCTATCGATCAAGTTTATCGCGACTGGAATACCCCGTCAGTCCCCAGCAGCGGCGACTGGGAACCAAAGAAGCCAGAAATTCGCGCACTGCTAAAGCAAATTCAGAACAGTGGCGGCCTCTCGGTAACCCGCAACACGTTCGCAGCGCTGTCTGGTGTTACGCCGCCCACCGAAAGCTACATGGGCATCGTTCTCGATGATCCCGATGCGACGAAGAATGGCTACTACAGTCGGGTAGCTGCTGCTTGGGTTTGGGAACGCGGTTTCCCGGACACGGTTGCCCAGGTCGTGCTGTCGGGCTCTGGCACGGTGCAGACTGGCGCCGTTGGCGCAGGCGTCAATCCCGCGTCCACTGAAATCTTCTTCGCCAAGGTGGTCACTCCGAATACAAGCGCCCTAACGCTGTCCATTTCGGGTGGGGCCGCGCGCTCCGTTGTGAACCTTGCGGGCAACCCGCTTACCGCCGGCGAGTGGACCGGGATGGTGATGTTCTACCTGAACGACACCAACCAGTATCAGCTTTTGATCGATGCAGGCGCCGCGGCCGCGGCAGCCCAGAGTGCTGCCGACGCAGCCAGTGCCCAGGCGGCAGCTGAGGCGGCCCGCGATGCCGCCGAAGGCGCTGCAGAAACCGTCGTGGTGGCGCGCTATAACTCCAAGGCCGGCGTTGAAGTTGCAACTGTCGATTTGGCCGTAAAGTCCATAGAACTGACCGGCTACTATGCAGGTGGTGATGGCGGGCGATCCCTATATCGCCGAGTCGCCGTTCAGCCAAGCCATGCAGGAAAAATCCGATCAACTGATCGTTTCATGCCAGACGGATCAACCAACGCCGGTAACGGTGGCTGGTGGGAAATATCTGAAGGCGGGATGGTCAACCTTCGCCAGTTCGGCTGCAAATGCGATGGCACCACTGATGATTCTGCCGCGTTTCAGGCGTGCGTCGACTATGCATTTCCTCGCGGAATCGGCGTTATCATTCCGTCTGGGTCAACTCGTATCACGACCAAGATTAGTAGCACCTACCCCGTCTATCTAGTTGGCGAGAGAGTGAGCCAGTTTGAATGGCCGGCATCGACCTATTATCGCTATGGGTCTGTGATCGTCTCTGAGGTGCCGAGCACTTATGCGCTTGATTTCGGTGCCGCCCCCGGCAGTTACGCACCAGGGACAACCATGCGGGATTTCAAGATCATCGCAGAGGGCGCCGCACTTTCCAGTCCGGGGTCTGGTATCCGCCTGAGCCGCGGTGGGTGGGATGGTCAGATCGATGATGTCGTAATCCAAGATTTTCCACTTTATGGCCTGACGTTCGACTACATGCAGGACATGAAGATCAGCGGTCTATCAATTATCAAGTGCGGGACCAAGGGTGTAGCGGCGTCGCTTTTTATTACCGGTGCCGGTGGTGGCGGATCGAGCAACATTCTTGTGTTCGATCGCCTGCACATCGAAGACACTGAATTCATGATGTACCTTGATACGAATACCAACAATGTGGTGTTCAATGGGGCACACTTTGAGTGCGGTGAGTACCCGCCTGAACCTTGGCTACCTGAGGGTCATTATACCGAATTTCCAACGATCGACGTTATCAACGGGCTTTCCATAGACTTCAATGATTGCGTCTTTGGGTTGAATTCGGTCGAGTGGGCGTCAATCGAGACAGGCGTACCAGAAGCCAATATCGACTACGGCGTCAAGGTCGGCGGTGTGGGTATTCGCTTCAATCGGTGCGGATTCTTCGAGCGTGGGTCTGATCGTTCACAACGCCCTTTGTATATCGATGGCACCTTTTGTGAAGTGAATTCGTGCGAATTCCGCAACATCAACACTGACAAGAATTCGATCGTTCTTTCCGGTGTGAAGATCAAGGATAGCTACTTTCAATACTCGGATAGCGGCACAGCAACATTCGCCGGAATCTTTGTGTCCAACTGCGACATCGAGGGCAACACCTTTTATGCGGACAATGCTGCCGGGCCGACGAAGACGGTCGGTTACATAATTGAGAACGGCGAAACCCCATCTAAGCTTGGGGACAACGCATTCAATGTGTCGAAGTTTTTTCGCAATCATACGCCAAACATGATCGCCAAAGGGAGTCCGTCCAAGGTTTTTGTTAATGCTGATGGCGTTACGGCGATCGACCTGTTGAAGTATCCAGTTGCGCCCATTTTTGTCTATACAACTACAGTTTCCGTCGCTAGCGCAGTGGGAGCAGTTTTCGGTCAGGAGGTGATCTTCATCAACAAGGGCGCTGGGACCGTTACGTTGGCGAGCGGGAGCACGGGGGTTGGGTTTTTAAGGGGAAGTGTCAGCGGGGCAATCGGCCCTACTTACACACTCACGCTTAGAGAATTTGGCGCTGGGTATCTGCATGAGACTGCTAGAAGCTTCTAGCCGTCAATAGCTTGAAAAAAAACTGCGACCGGCCTAAAAGCGAACATGACGCTCAAATGGAACAAGCTTGGCCATGTATTTGCTCAAGATGGCTCATTGCCTTGGGCGGTTGACTCCGCGCTAACTCCGACGCCATACGCGATTCGCGAAGATGAAATTCGTGTATATGCGGGATTCCGAGACGGCGAAGGTATAAGCCGTATCGGTTATGTTGACGTTAGCGCGAGCGACCCTCAGAAAGTGCTGCGAGTCTCCAAAAGGCCAGTCCTCGACAGGGGAAGGGACGGTTGTTTTGATGACAACGGCGTAATCTTGGGCGATGTGGTAAGAGTGGGCGTTAAGCTCCGTATGTACTATGTTGGTTTTCAACTGGTTAAACGAGCTAAGTTTCTCGCGTTCTCAGGAGCGGCAGAAAGCTCGGACAACGGAGAGACTTTTCAGCGTCTCTCTGAAGCGCCGGTGATGGATAGAGTGCACGGTGCTACAGCGATCCGAGCCATACACACCGCTCTTCAGGAAAACGGCGAGTGGCGAGTGTGGTATGCAGTGGGTGACGGATGGGAGTTAATCGCAGGCAAGCCCTTCCCGCAGTATAATATCTGGGCGACAACATCTCCAGATGGCCTTACCTTCACTCGACCTGGCACGCTATGCGTGGATAATGAGGGTGATGAGTATCGGATCGGGCGGCCGTCCGTTTACCGGCACGGCCGCGGCTATATGATGTTTTACACCAAGGGCACCAAAGGCGGGGAAGACTATTTCCCTGGCGTGGCGTTCTCAGTCGATGGTGTTAGGTGGGAGCGCCGTGACGAAAATTTCGGGCTTGAGCTTTCTTCCGAAGGGTTCGACTCGCGCCACCTTTGCTACCCCAGACTTGTGCATGCCGGGGGGCGGACCCTTTGCTTCTACAATGGTAACAACATGGGTGCAGAAGGGTTCGGTGTGGCTGAGCTCTTACAGGCTGTCTAGAATATAATCCCTATCGATCTTCTTAACCTGAAGCAGATCACCCACCTTGTCTCCGTCTCTTAACGCAGCAAGGGCGGCCTTGGCATAGCGCTCCGCGTCAGTGGTACCGGCACCGGCAAGCTCGATGGCTTTGGCGACCTTCGCCGCTTCGTTTTGCATCAAATCTTGATCCCCTCATGAGTGTGACAACTAATATCTGGTGTCTCATCTTTTTTTGCAATGGGTCGAAATCTGTCTCGCTGAACCCGGTAATCTGTCTTTCTCTCAATTCGGCCAGTTGTTCCCCCTCTCGACTCTACCCGCCTTGAAATGCTCCAGCGCCGCCGTAAACCGCTGCCCCACAAGCTCAACCGTCACGATCTGCCGGCCAGCGATATCCAGCTCATCGGCCACCCGCGCAACCTTTAGCCAGACCTGTATTCGGTCGCCTTCGCGGACTTCTAGTTTCTTCGGCATTTGAGCCTCCTATCCCAACAAGCAGGGTAGCGGCTCAAAGTTCCCACATCATCTCGCGTAGCTCGGCCAGCCGGCACTGACTCACGACCTTCTAACCCCCATATTGAGGAGCCTACCATGGCAAACTGGCCCAACAAGGCCGGGATGTACGCCTTCTATGGCAATCCCGATTCCAACAACGATGGCGCTCGCGACCCTAAGTGGCAGGCCGAAAATCTAACGACGATCGTCCCGCCCTACGCAATGGTCCTGGCGTGGGACGGCAATGGCGACGGCAAGCTTAACGACCCCGTCCGCAAGATCACTGTACACAAGAAATGTGCGGCAAGCCTTCTCCGTGCGCTCACCGCGATCAAGACGAACTACGGCACGCAAGCCAACATCGAAGCCGCGCGCATGCACCTGTTTGGTGGCGTAGACAACTTCCGCAAGAAGCGCGGGCAGAACGGACTGTCGGTCCACGCTTTCGCAGCGGCTATCGATCTTGACCCTGCCCGCAACGGCTTTGGTGTGAAGTACGATCCGGAAAAAGGCATGATGCCCAAGGCAGTGGTCGACATCTTTGCGCGCGAAGGTTGGGTGTGGGGCGGTCTCTGGAGCAAGGCTGACGCCATGCACTTCCAGGCGGCTGCCGTCTAATGGCACGTCGAACCCGCACGCCTGCGGTAACATTCGCCACTGCTGACTTCGAATGGTGGAGGCGCCGGATAGCCATTGCTGGCGTCCTCATCTTTTGCGCCCTGGTGGTCGGCTACCTCACCATCTGGGGTAATGACACCATCCTGCATAGAGACATAGCGAACGGGCTCATCCTGTTGGCCGGCTCCACTCTTGGATCCTACGTGTTCGGGGCGGTCTGGGACGACGGAAACAAGCGCAAGGCCATTGTCGATGCGACAGACATCGCCGTGTCGGCTGGTTTGCCACCCGACGCCGCGATCACGACCGCAACCACCACCGTTACCACAACGGCACCACCCGACGGAGAAGCCGCATGATCAAAATCATAGCCAGCCTCCTGGGCGGCAGTACGCTCGCGGCGTGGGCGGTTGTCGCCCTGCTGGGCCTTGGCGCCGTGGGCGGTGCCTACTGGTACGCGCGCGGGCAGGGGTACGAACAAGCCACGGTAGAGTGGTCGCAGAAGTACACGGAGCGGGAAAACGAGCTCCAAAAACTGCGCATGGCTGAGCTCGACCGCCAGGCGCAGGCCAACGACAAGGCCAAGGCTAACGAGGCGGCAAGGATTGCGCAGTTGCGCAGTGAACTATCCGAAATGGAACGACAACTACAGGAGCAGTCCCATGAGGCTGATATCGATCCCAATGCTGATCGTGTTGGCCTTGGCGCTGACAGCGTGCGCAGGATCAACCGCATTGGTGGCGCCACCTGACCGACCGCGACTTGCCGCGCCGGATTCGTATGCAACTCAGCAGTGCGTGCCGCCGTCAGGCTTGCCGGAGGGCAGCATGACGCAGCGCGATATTGAACGGTACTGGGGGCGCGATAGGTTGTCGCTGGTGGACTGCGCCAAGCGGCACGCCGAACTCAATCGTTATATTGCCGAGCGCGACTCTGGCTTGCGGGGTGGTGCGTAATGGATTGGGGTGTAGTTCTTCAAATTGTGAGCGCCTGCCTTGTCGTTCTTGGCCTTTTCATCGGCGGCTTCTGGCGCATGTGGGGCCTGATTAAGGACGTTAGGTCAGAGGCAAACATTCGCGGGGAAGCAGCCGTGGCTCTTGCGAGTACAATTCGCACGGAGTTGCATGCGCATCAGCTTCACGTGAGCGCCACCTATGTGAGCAAGGAAGGGTTGCGCGAGCAAACCGGCCAGATCATGAGTGCAATCGAGCAGGTTGGAACGCAAATCGCCAACATGAACGGGCGGATTGACCGTATGTTGGAGCGACCGTCAACGTCGCCGAGGTCGCGCACCACATAACGAATCCTTGATTTGCACCGTCCGCAAGCCTCTAAATCGCCATCCATAGCACATTTACAATAAGCGCATTCGCTTATTTAGGCGCATGCTATTCACAGTTAAGCCCCTTTGGGAGACCGTGAATGGCTTATAGCAAGACGAGCTTTGTGGCTACACCCATATGGGACCAGTGGTGGTTTCCCGTGACCCTGCCTTCGGTCGCAGCATTGATTGTGCTTGCCCTGGCCAACGTCCTGTACGCACAGCCACCAGTAATCCCATCGTCCACCGTCAAGGTGGAACTAGAGAAGGGCCACGGCTCCGGCGTTCATATCGGTGACGGGTTGATCCTCACTGCTGCGCACGTCGCCCGCGAAGGTGCCGCTGTGCGCCTGAAATTAGACGACGGCACGTACCGAGACGCCGAAGTCCTGTGGTCCAGCACTGCCAGCGACATTGCACTGCTGCGCACGTCGCCCGCCGGCTTGTCATCCTCACCACTGTCCTGCGCTCCGCTCAAAGTCGGGCAGGAAGTTACGGCGCGCGGCAACCCGCTATCCGTCGAGTTCGTCACCACCTATGGCCATATTGTTGGCCCCGCCACCAAGCGCAGCGATTGGCTTGGTGTTGCCCCCGTAGACATGGTCATTCTGCCTGGAATGAGTGGTGGACCCGCGTTTAATTCCGCAGGCGAAGTCATTGGCATCAATGTCGCGCTTCTGACCCTGCCTTTGGGTGTGGGTGTGTCGGCTACGGGTATTGGCTTCATCGTGCCTGCTGAACAGATTTGCGGCCTGTTGGGTCGTAGTTGATATCGCGCCCTCACCAGAAATGGTGGGGGCGTTTTTTCGTTTTTGGGGAGATTGAATATGACCAAGGCTCAAATCGTTACACACAAGCACATCGCGCGCGTTCGTGAGCTTCTTGGCGGAGTTGCCATTGAGATGATCAAACGCGGCGATCGTCACGACGCTAGCAAGTTCTTGCCGATCGAAATGGAGCCGCTGGAGCGCATGCAAGCGGTCATCGACGCTGAAGGGCCTGCGCAGTTCGGCACGCCTGAATACAAGCGGCGCACTGGCATGCTTGGTGAGATGATCGACCACCATCGAGCGAACAATTCACATCACCCGGAACACTACCCCAACGGCATTTCTGGAATGGACCTGTTCGATGTGGTCGAGATGTTCTTTGACTGGAAGGCCGCAAGCGAGCGAGGCGAAGATTCCTGCATGCGTCTAGGCGCGGCTTGCGACAAGTACGGAGCTACCGGGCCGCTGCGGGACATCCTCTACAATACGGCTGCACGCCTGGGTTACATCGCCGACGAGCAGGTCGCAGCATGACCATCCCATCCGCAGCATATGAGCGTGCCGTCGCCCGGTCTGAAGGACGGGCCATTGGGGGGCGTCCATGAGCTTGCCCGCTGAACCATTGGGTGTAGCCGTCCTTGGCGGCTCAAACGGCGGCCCGCCTATCATCGACCCGGCAGACGCCTTCGCCAAGATCGACGACCTGTACGAAGAAGCAAAGAATTTCGCTGACGGCGAACCGATCACCACGCCGGAAATGGCGGAGGCCATCACGGCTCTGTTTGATGGCTTGCATGAGGCTGGCAAGGAAGCCGAAGCGCTGCGGGTCGCGGAGAAGGCGCCACTCGACACGCGAATCGACGCCATCCAGTCGAAGTACAACCCCTACGTCCAGCCCAAGAAGGGCAAGGTCGCCATGGGCAAGGATGCGCTCGGCGTCCTGCTCACTGCATGGCGCGTTGAACAGCAGCGCATTGCCGCCGCAGCGGCCGACAAAGCTCGCCGGGAGGCGCAGGCTCTGCAAGCCGAAGCCACGGCTGCGATGCAGGCCAGTGCGGGGAATTTGGCAGAACGAGAGCGTGCCGAGGAAATCATTGGCTTCGCCAAGGAGGCGGAGCGGTTCGCCGCGCGCAGTGAAAAAGCCGCGACTACCGGTACTGGCCTGCGGACCAAGTGGGTGGCCCGCCTCGAAGACGAAGAGGCTGCCTTGGGCTGGGCGTACGAGCGCTCGCCCGAACTGTTCACCGCCCTGTGCCAGCAAATCGCCGACGAGGCCGCCCGTTCGGGCGTGCGCACCATTCCCGGCTTTGCCGTGGTTGAGGAGAAGAAGGCAGCATGACCCGACCGAAAGACATTCCAGAAGATGTGTGGGCAGCGGCCTGCCAAGGCTCAATGGGGTACATGGCCGCCGGCGAGCCGGAGATGAATACAGCTTTGCGGGCGGCATTCGCCGGAGCTATCGCCGCAGAGCGTGAGCGTTGCGCGATGATTTCTGACTATGGAACGCCTCTTGGCTCCAAAATCGCAGCCGCAATCCGAGGAACACTATGACCACCATCCCCCACGAAACCCTCATCGAAACCGTGGCCTCCTACCGCGCCAACTTCGACAACCAGTCAGCGGCAGCTGCGGAGCTCGGCATTGCCCGCCAGACGCTGCAGAACCGGCTTCGGCATGCTGCAGAGCGCGGCTTGATGGGGCCGCAGGAGACGTTACCGGGGTATGCGATTAAGTCGATCGCCAGCAAGGCGGACGATGGCTCGTGGATCAAGCAGACCAAGGCTCCGGGTGAAGTGTGGGAGGTTCCCGCCGGCCACAGCGTCAAGGGCGTGTCGGCTCTTGTCGACGCCGAGGGGCGTGTGATCCAGCAATGGCAGAAGACATCTGCCGACAACCGCCCGAATGATCTGCGGGCAGCCATCGAAGCTGTGTTCGCCGACCATGTGCCAGCCGTACTAACCGCTGCTCCGGCGCATACGCTTGCCGACATACTGACGGTCTATCCGATCGTTGATGTCCATCTCGGTCTATATGCCTGGGCCAAGGAAACTGGCGTCGATTACGACGTGAACATTGGTCGCGACCAATTGCGCGGCGCGGTGCAGAACCTCGTCGGACGTGCCGCACCTAGCCAGACCGCCATCCTCCTGGATGTTGGAGATTATTTTCACGCGGACAACAGCCGCAACCAGACGGCGCGCTCTGGCAACCCGCTGGACGTCGATACGCGGTACGCCCGCGTGCTACAGGTCGGCTACGAGCTCGTGGTCGAGATGATCGAACTGGCCCTGCAGAAGCATGGCCATGTGACCTATCGCAAGCTGCCAGGCAACCACGACGACGAAACCAGCCTGATGCTTGCCATCTCCATTGCGGCGCACTTCCGCAATGAGCCGCGCGTGACGATCGACACCGACCCGAGCCGATTCTTCATGCGGCGCTTCGGAAAGGTGATGATCGGTGCCACGCATGGCGACATGCTCAAGATGGCCGACCTAGCGGGCTTCATGGCGACCAACTGGTCGCGCGAGTGGGGCGAGACCGAGTTTCGGTACGGATTCACTGGCCATATCCACCACGACCGTGCGCGCGTGGCCAATGGCGTCAAGGTGGAGAGCTTCAACACCCTTGCCGCAAAAGACGCATGGCACGCTGGTATGGGCTTCACGTCACCCCGTACAGCCGTCGCCATAACCCTGCATCGTGAGTTCGGGGAGGTGGACCGCCTGACTGTCTCTCTGCCGATGCTGGCCCGCCCTGTGGCCGCGAATGATAACGGCAAGATGGAGGTGGCGGTGTGAGCATCACAGTCAAGATCAGTCTGACGGAGACGAGCCAGGTTATCGAGCACGAGGCAAAGAACACCTACACCAAGGGGCCGTTCTTCTGCGTCTACGCGGTTGATGGGACGGTCTTCAAGTACCCGGTCGCCAATGTCTGGCGGGTTGCGGAGCAGTATGGCGACAGTGGGAGGCCGCAATCATGAGCGTCTATGTAGACGACATGGAAGCCGGCTTTGGCCGAATGGTCATGTGCCATATGTGGGCCGACACGCTCGACGAATTGTTCGATATGGTCGACGCCATTGGAGTGCAACGCAAGTGGCTTCAGCGTCCGCTGTCCGCAGCCACGGGACAAGACGCACGCTATCCGGAAGATGTCCGTTTGCTACGCGGCATGGATGCGTCGTGGGTACATTTCGACATCGCCAAGAGCAAGAAGATGGCGGCGCTAGAACGCGGCGCCGTCCTCACCGACCGCTTTGGCCCGATGGAACACGAAGCGCGGTTGATGATCGCAACTGGAGTGCCAGCGCTTGTGAATCGCGGTAACGCGAAACTGGAAATGGTGAATGGCGCCCGTGAGCGCCGCAGAGAGGAGTCTGCAGAATGAACATCGACGAACTGGAAATCGAAGTGCGCAAGCTGGTGCCAGAGGACGGCGACGTCCTGGTGCTGAAGTCATCCCGCCCCCTGCGCCGGGAGGTACGGATGCACTTGGCTGAGATGGCCAACCACTTGGGTCGGCGCCTTCAGAAGCACATCGATTGCATCATCTTGGATGATGGTCTCGACTTGGAAGTCCTTAAGACATCGCGGCTTGCCGATTTGCGCCCCAGCGGGCAGGTGGCAGCATGACAATTCAAAATGGTATTGCACTCCTGTGCGTCATCGGGGCAATCGCCCTTGGCGCCAATGGGCAGGAAGGGTGGGGCTGGTTCCTCTTTGCCGCGGTGTTGCTCGCATGATCTGGAACATCAAATCAAAAACCCTGCGCGCCATCGTGGCCTGGCTGTTCGCCGGACTCGCCGCAGTCGTCGTGCTGGCCCTGTTGCCAGTGGCAATCGTCTGGCTGGCCGCAGCCGGAATCGCGGCCGGTCTGCGTGCGGCTGTGGCCGACAAGGAGTGGTGGTCACTGTTCAAGCCCTGGTGGGCTGCGGCTCGCGGTAAGGAGGCGGTGTGATGCGATACGTGAGGAGCGCGGAGCCTACTTGGACTGTACCGGCATGGTCGGTCGACGCCCCCGCACGGGAGCATACGCAGGCCAGCAACGACAATGCACCCGAGCGGGAGCGATATACGGACGGCAATAACGCTGCATCATATACGGACGGCAATAGAACTGGCGACTGGATGCAGACATTCACCGGCCGCCAGTTCTGGCCGATGGATCCACGCGCGGCCGAAATCTTTATCGAGGATATCGCCCACTCGTTAGCGATGCAGTGCCGATATGCCGGCCACTGCCTGCGCTTCTACTCGGTGGCAGAACATGCCGTCCTGATGGCCCGCTGGTTCATTGCGCAAGGAATGCATGACGAGGCGGAACAGGCGCTGCACCACGACGATCCGGAAACCTATCTGGTCGACGTGCCGCGCCCGGTGAAGCCTTTCCTTCCGGGGTACAAGGATGCGGAACAGCGCGTCTGGCTCGCCGTTGCGGAGCGGTTCGGTTTGCAGCCGGTGTTGTCGGCGCACGTTCATGATGCAGATAGCCGTATCCTCGTCGACGAGATGACCCAAAACATGACCCCACCCTCCAAGCCGTGGAATATCCCGGCTGTTGGGCTGGGCGTGACACTGCAGTTCTGGACGCCGGAACAGGCGGAGGCGGAGTACTTGGCCACATACTGGTCTTTAGTGGAAACGAGGAGGCATTGAAGATGCTCGTACCAGAAAACGGAATGACGGTCGGACGAGTAGAGTTCGCACCTGATTACAACAGCGCCGCCAAGGCTGGCGGATATGTCCGCGTGTCAAGCTCGGATGCCGCTCAGGCCGGCGACAACACCTTTACGCGGCCATCTCGAATGAACGACCGAGCCTGGGAACAATGGCACCTTCCGCCGCTCACCGCTGCAAATGACAACGGCAAGCTGCCAAAGGTCGTCGCGCTCACGGGCCTAGCAGGAAGCGGCAAGTCCACGCTTGCCGACTATCTGATCGAGCGCCACGGCTACACGCGGGTGAAGTTCGCCGGGCCGCTGAAAGCGATGGCCCGCGCCATTGGTCTGGGTGAAGCGCATATCGAAGGCGATCTCAAAGAACTTCCATGCGCCATCCTTCAAGGAAAGACGCCGCGGTTCTTCATGCAGCAGCTCGGCACTCAGTTTGGGCGCGACACCATCGGCGAGGAGTTCTGGACTGGCCTATGGTCCGCGACGGCAAACAATATCCTGGACCACGGCGGGCGAGTCGTGTGCGACGATTGTCGATTCGACAACGAGGCGGAAATGGTGCGCCAGGTCGGCGGTGTGGTGCTATCCATTACGGGTCGCGGTGGCATTGCAGGCGGGCACGCCTCTGAACAAGGTGTTGATGCCGATGTTGTGTTGCACAATGTGGGCACGGTGACCGAGTTGCAGGCTCGGGCTGATGAGGTTCTTTTTGGTGGTTGGTGATACCCGATAGTGCATCATTGCGGTATGCTACGCAGATTAAGGTATCAGTAACAAGGCGCTACCCATAGGCATGCTTACCGCCACCACATAACGCCCCTTCCTCAAGGTTGGGGCGTTCGCACGTACATGTCATTTGCATGACAGTGTTCCTGTCTTGTTAACTACCCCAGAAATACCCACACGTATGGGATCACTTCGCGGGGGCGATAACAGCAGCAGGCCTTCATGATAACAGTGCCTCGCGTGCCTATTTCTGATGATCCAATAGAAATCCCTCCAATAATAGTTTCAGCCTGCCATTCCTGTCACTACCGCGCAAAGAGCCATGACGAAGCTTCAGAAATCCTTCGTGAAATAATTAAGACTGCCCACATGACTTCAATCAAAGGCGGCGGAACGTTGGTCACGGCTCGCATCGACATGGATACAACGATAAAATTCTGCCTGTGGGAGGTGGAGTGCGAAGACTGTGAGGACTCCGAAGGTATGGGCGACTCAGGGGAACCGCACAGCCAATGGGCCGATAAATGGCGGAAGCGCACAGGCACCCCTTAGACGCTCTGCACGCATCTGTTACCCGACAGCCAACCATACCACTTGCGTATGCCTCTCCTGGCTGCCATTCAACGCTTGGGCGTGAGAACCCGGACCGAAGATAGGCAGTGAGCGAGAGGCGTCGTCGCTTGCCGAAGTTATGCCCCTCGTGGGTCAGGTTGCGCATTGGCGTGCGCACCGTCCTGGCATTTGGCCGGGGGCGATGCGCCATGTCCAAGCTGCGGCTAACGCCGCGCCAAAAACCATCGGCATGTCTCTTCGGCATGTTCTCAACCCCCGGCTGCCGGCCGTTCCGGCGCCACTAAGTTGAGATGCCAATGAAGATCGATCGTCTGAATGAGGAAGCCGCGGTGCTTCTTAGTAGCCTAATTCAATCTACCCACATGACTGAGACCGACGGAGTTGATGCACTGTTGCATGCGCACGTGTCGGATGCCCTGTTGCGAGACCTACTTGAGTGGGCGGGGAGGGCCTCAACCCCAGAACGAGTTCCGCGTCAACGCAATAAAATAGCAGGAGCGGCCCGTTAGGGCAGCTTTTAGCTATGCATTAATTGTAGGTCATGTATGCTGTGGTCGGGCGTAGCAACCCTGACCTGGAATAAGCGGATACCCTTGGCGGGGTTCTCTGCTGAAGCGCAAGAGCCTTGGCGGGCTCGTAGGCGCAGAAGTAGCGACTTGGCGGTCGCTGCAACTCGGTATCGTCTATACCGGGGGCGGCACGCCATGTCCAGAGGATTCATCCTTAAAAGTGTGTCGGCTTGTCTTCCAGGCAGGTTGCTAACCCCCGGTTCCGATCCCGCTGATCGGAGCGGCCGTAGCAAGCCAAATCTGGAACGAAATCATGAAATCACCTAAAGACACGCAGCCGCCGTCCGAGACGCGCCCGACAACAGCACGCATTGCCGTTATGAGCTTCCCTGAAGATCCGGACCTGTCCGACCGCAAGGTTGTAGTCTACTTCTGCCCGCCAACTCGGCACTGATAGAAGGGCAAATGCGGCTCTCCCGGACGAGGCGCTGGGAGAGGTCTGGACTCCAATTCGCACTGGTGGCATAACCAGAACGAAAGGAGAACAACAATGCTGAGCATTGCTATCAAGCCATCACCAGCCGCGAACATCCGACGGCTGGCTGAGACTGGACTGGACGCAGCAGACATCCGTCAGGTGACGGGTTACAGCGCAGCCGAGATCAAGCGCGCCCTCGGCACTCGGCGCCCCATCAAGAAATGAGCATGACGCCTTCGCGGCGTACCCTGGAAAAGGTGACGCTGGCCGATCTGGTTGCCGATAACAGGATGTTCGTGGTGCGCTGCGCCCTGTGTCGCAGGCAGCGCGCGTACCTCGCCACAGACCTAGTGACGGTCTATCCGCCAGAGACGCCGGCCTACGGCATGTTCCGTTGGTGCTCTGCGTGTGGGAAGGGTGAGTGGGTGCAGGTGAGCATTCGCCTGCCCATGGCCGCCGATGTTGGGCGGCTACTGGTGCGGCGGCCACGCCAGAAGGTGGTCACTGTGTGGGAGGATAGTTGGTATGGGTAGCGGAAATAAAAGCACCCGCCTTGTGAGCGGGTGCGGGGTGGTATTGGCTAGAGTTCGAAACGGGCGCCGTGCAAGTGCCTGGTGGCATCGACGGCTGTCTGGCTACCAACCGCCTTCAATAATGCGCCCTTGACCGCCTCTGTGGCGTCAGTGCCTGCGCGGACCTGGAAGCATAGAGCCTTGCGCTCGGGTGCGACGGATAGCAGGTGCGCCACGGCGAATGTCTTCTGGTCGAGCGTTGCGCCGGCAGCAACATGGTCGGCAATGAATCGCGCGTTGAGTTGTATGCCAGCCTCGACTTCTGTTCGGTAGGTTTCCACCGCAGCGCGGTCTTCAGTCTCCAGCAGTGGAATAACGTCATCGAGCTCACCACGCAGTACCAATGCCAGTACGTTCTTCTCCTGCAGGATCGATTCCTTGGCCTTATGCTTGAGGACGTAATCATCGCCCTTGGCCTTCACCCACGTACCGTCGGCAAAGCGGATAACGAACCCTTCCTTGCCGGTGACTGCACGGGCGAAGTCGACGAACTCGGCGCCGGTGGTCCAACCTGGAGCCATCTGTGGAACTGGAGCCACACCCATGTCGGCAGCCCAATCCTCCACCTCACCGGCCGGAAGGTAGCATCCGGACACCGTCTCGCGGATGGCAAGCAGCGTGAGGCGCGAGTCCGAGTAGCGTACGACGATGCGGTTGTCTGGCGCCGTCCATTCGAAGATGGGGGTTGCGCCATTAAAAAGCAGCGACGAGCACACAGCCTCCAAGTGGTCGTCAATCAGCCGCTCAGCCTTGATCGCGTGGTCCGTGCGCCCCATGCGTGTCATGAACACCAGTGCCCCGTCGACGATGGCCGGGTGGATCATCGACCCGTCCATCTTCTCGGTGATGGTATGGGGCTGGTTGAAGTCCAGAACGTGCGCCTGTGTGGCTTCCCGCTCGTTGATGTTGAAGAACTTATGGAGAGGGCGCGCCAGTATCTCGCCGGAAGGCGCAAACTTGATGCCGCGGCATTCCAGTCGAATAGGATCGTCGAAGCTATCCACCAAGGCGAAGTTGTGGTCGATCACGGAATAGCCGTCGCGATGCGCGTGAACAAATTCCGAGCGGCCGACGATCGATGGCAAGACGTCGTCTAGGTGGCGGATGGTAGGGTGGGTCAACGGTTCATCTCCCGAACAATGTCGATAAGCTCTCGCATCTCTCCTTTGGCGTGACGCATGAGACTGTGCAGACGAGTGTCGATCTCGATTTTTCGGAGCGCTGCCTTGGCCTCGAATACCCCGCACTGGTGTTCGTCGCGATAAGCCCGCACATCTTCGCCCGTGAATCTCATGCTGCCACCTGCAGATCGGTTATGCGGGCGTCGACCACAGTGACCTGGGGCAGGCCGTCGCCGCGCAAGATGTCCTTCAACTGCGATTGGAAGCGCTGCTCATGGGCCTCGATGAGCGACTTGCCGTCAGCCATGACCACGCCAGCACGGCGGCCTGCGTCGCGGACCTTCAACGCCATTGGGCGGTTGACCACGACATAGCGAACGCCCACTCCTGCCGGCGCCAGAGCAACGCATGCCAAGCGGTCCTTGCGGCGCAGGTTGGTTGCGTCGATCGTCACCGGCAATCCGCACTCAAGCCGCGCACGTGCAAGCCGATGGAGCGCGACGAACACGTCTTCGTTTCTCGACTGGTCGCCCTCGCCACCGGTGTACAGCAAGCGCAAAGCGTCGCTCGAGATGACTTCCTCTGGGCGGCGTGCCGCTGCAATCCAACTGGACTTCCCGCCACCCGACGGTCCCACCATAATCGTTAGCAGCGGATCCTGCGTCGGCGGGATGATCTGCGCCGCATCTGTCTCCCAGTCGGCGATAACCTGGAAGCAAGCCAGCCCCTCGGCGCGCCACATATCGACGACCGACTGCCGGTCGTCATAGACTAGGTCGGGTCGCTCATCGGGGTGCAGGGCATGCAGCCAGGAGCGCTTGAGCTCAACATCGCGCGTGCTGTCGCCTGCGGGCCGCATGTTGACCAACAGGCGTGGGTCGATCTTCTGAGCGATCAACCAATCGACCGTCTCGGCGCGAACCTTGTCCGAGCGTGCTGACCAAATCTCGACACGGTGTCCTGCATCCCAATGGGCGTTGAGCGCTGCCACAACAGGAACATTCGGTAGGTCGTTGATGCACTCTGCGAAGAAGGCGTCATAGTTCCGATTGCCACCACGAACGTGGTGCACTCGGTGGCCGATGTCAGCCAGCGTTCCGTCCAGATCGAATACCACGAACATGCTAATCTCCATTTCAAGCGAAAACGCTTAATTCTGTTTACGGATCAACCCAGCCCAATGCAGCCGTCGCGCCACTTCCATAGGCACTTGGCCCGGCGCTGTACCGACCACGGCTGGGGCCATACAAATGGCTGCCAGGTATGCAGCGTCGACCTCATCATCCACGTCACCCGCGCCGTCCGCCTCAACCGTATCCCGCCAGAACGGCGCGCCCTGCAGCTTCGTGACTGCGGCTGTGGCGTTGGCGGGTGTGGGCACATCGATGGGGCGCGGCCGGCGGCGAGCGCGCCAGAGCAGGTATTGCGCTGCGGTCATGGGGAGTTCGCCTGGGGCGAGGCGCATACGGCGTGCGGGTGGTGTGGGTGTGGTGGTGCGGGGGAGTGGGGTCATGCTTTGAATCGACCTTCGGCTTGAGCGATGACAATCTCCGCCTGATCCTTGCGCTTGTGGCCCATCACATCGTCATCAAAGTGCTCGACCAGTTCCTTCAGCGCATCGAGCAAGTCCTCATACACGTTGTAGCGGTGCGCAATGTCGGAAAGCACTTGATCTGCGTCAATGCCCTCGCTGGCGTCCGTGTAAAAGTGACCAACATAGTCCTCGCCGATCATGAGGACGCCGTTTCCGCCCATGGCACCGCCTGCGGAGCCGTTCCAGTTCATCTTGCCGCCCATCACTTCCCACTCCCGGCTTCCCGCCCCTCTAGGGCTTCAATTCGATCCAGCAACGCACACACCACAGTTCCCACGTCCATTTCGACGTCTCGTGGGCTGTAGCTCTTAATCACCGCTGCGCCTGCGGCCTTTTGAATGCGGGCAACCTGCTCTTCGCGCCGCTGAAGCGCGGTTGGCGGTGATTCGTCCGGTTTAGCTGTTTTCATTTCACTTCCTCCCACTCGCCTTGCGGCGCTTCCATGTCTTGTGCGCCCGTTTCCCTGCGGGCACGGCGAAGCCGATGCGGCTGGGTGCGCGCCAATCCTTGGGCGGGGACGCCATGCCATCCATCACCGTGCGAAAGTCTTCGGCCGTCAGCCGGATCGGCTCATCGACCAGACCGAGATCGATCATGCCGCCGATGGACAGGTTGGCATCGCGCAGGCCGTATCCGGCAGCGTTCAACTTGCCTTCCACCATTTTGCCGTTCTCGTTTAGGTCGACCATCAAATCCTCCGTCCGGCTGTCAGCATCCAGGATATGACATCTCGCCCGGCATCTGTAGCAATCGCCAGTCCGTCTCTGCGGTCTATAAGGCCGGACTCGAACAACTTCGACCATGCAGCCGTCAAATCGAAAAACCTGTCCGGAGGCATATTGCATCCCGAGATGGATGTCCCAATGAGGACTTGCGCCTCATACGCGGTAAGGTTTCTTGTCATGGCCTGTTCGGTCATCATCTCTCTCCATCATCATCGCGTGGCCCGTGGTCCAGACGGGCAGGGGTTGAGGGTTCTAGGTGGTGGGTTGGTCTAGGTCGATGTGGGTGGTGATGGCTTGGCGCCAGAGTACTGGCCGCCATATGGACGGTAGAGGGACAGCACCCAGTCTTCCGTATACAGCTTGCGACAATGCTCGAGCACAGAATCCTCGCTGCCGATGCCGCGGGGATCCTCAACAAGGCTACCGCCTCCGTATAGCGTCGTATCGCCCAGCGGCAACTCCACGGCGCCGGTAACATGGTTACGTGCCACCACGATGATATGCGAACTGCTCATCCTACTTCCTCCCACTCGCGAGACAGCGCCTTAATTGCGCCGCTTGCATCCACCACCAACCGAACCTTTACTTCGTAGCCGTTGAGCGCGCGCACCACATTGAATGCCATGTCAGGGGTGAACACCGGCGTCAGGACATTGCAGCCCATCGTCTCGTCAAACTGCTCAACGATATCGACGATAGATTTGCCGTTGTGGTCCACCACAACCGCGTGGCCGTCCTTCTCGCGCATCTCGTACATCGTTCTCTCCTTCTGCGGGGCAGCCCGCTCGCCTCCGGCGTGGTGGCTCTATGCGATGACGGCGCCCATCCAGCGAACCACGCACCCGTTTACGCCGGGAGCCGGGACGCAGTGAACGATGCCATCTGCGTCGGTGACGCGGTGCGTCTGGCCACCCTCGCGGAACGCCACCTCTGCGGGCTGGTCGATCCTGTAGGTTCGCCCGCCGAAGTCGTATTCGCGCCACTGCTCGACGCCTGCTATCTTGATTGTCTTGAGGTCGCTCATGTCGTCTCCTGTTATGCGTAGGATGCGAAGTTGGAAGCATCTGGCGTCGGCAGCGCGTGCAACTCCATCACGCGCTCGGCGGTAGGCTGCCCGTCGTAGTCGATAGCGCAGGCGCGAGCACAGGCATCCAACTCAAAGAGAGGCTCACCCCACTCGCTAATGGCTACCGGTTCACCAAGCAGGTAGGTGGTAAACTCACACATCTTCGGTTCGCCCTTGCCATCGTTCGGTTTGGCCCAGCCGTAGCGGTGAAGCTTCGATTTGCTCCACACGGATATCGTCGGCATGTCGCCGGGCTTCGCATCCTTGCCGAAACTGGTGAGATACTTACCCGTGGGCTTGTGGAAACTCGTGACCGCCATCTTCTCTCTCCAACACCGGCCCTGCGCCGATGTCCAATCAATAGGCGAAAGCGCTTAAATGATCAAGTGGAAAAGTTCAGATAGGCGCTTAAATCTGGTGCGGTGCCAGACTCGCTTGGGCGTATTCTGGTTTGCAGGTGAAAGCTAAGCCATTGAAATTCAACGTGACCAAATACAGGTATTTGCTCAAAACATGAGTATAATCAATGACTTGCACCAGACTACGAATCTGGGGGTCAGGAGTTCGAATCTCTTAGGGCGCGCCACTTTTCTCACTGACAATTTTCCGACTTTAGCGGCCTTAGGGCCCCTTCGGCGCGTTGCCGCCGAGTTCCGGATGCTGCGCGGTCAGCGTGGAGATGAAGCGTTTCGTCCGCTCGTCCCTGGGGCTGCCGAACACTGATTTGGCCGGGCCGGCTTCCACCACTTCACCGCTTTCGAGAAACACCACATTGCTGGCAATGGTGGCGGCGAGACGCAAGTCGTGCGTCGCCATCAGCATGGTCGTGCCCTCGCGGGCGAGCTGGGCGAGCACCTCCACGACTTCGCCGGCCAGTTGTGGATCGAGCGCCGAAGTCGGCTCGTCGCAGAGCAGCACCTTGGGCGCGGGCGCCAGGGCCCGGGCGATGGCGACGCGTTGCTGCTGGCCGCCGGACAGGCTGGATGGCCAGGCATCGGCCTTGGCGGTCATGCCCACCTTCTCGAGCAGTTCGAGGGCTCGGCTGCGCGCCTGTTCGCGCGGCCATTTGAGCACTACCAGCATGCCCTCCATGACATTCTCTAGCGCCGTCAGGTGCGGAAACAGCTGGAAATTCTGGAACACCATGCCGGTCTTGCGACGTAGCGCCAAGATGGCGTCGCGGCTGATCTTATTGCCCGGGGCAAATTGGATTCTCGCATCGTCGATGCGGACCTCGCCCGATTGCGGCATTTCGAGCAGGTTGACGCAGCGCAGCAGCGTGCTCTTGCCGCTGCCTGAGGCGCCGATCAGCGCCGTCACGCCGCCCTCGGGCACGGCCACGCTGACGCCCTTGAGCACGTGATTGTCGCCAAAGCTTTTGTGGATGTCGCTCAGCGTGATCATGACGCAGCCTCGATGGAGCCGCCATAGCGCGAAAACCGGTGCTCGAGGCGCCCCTGCAGGCTGGACAGCGCCGAGCTGACCACCAGATAGATCAGCGCCACCTCGACATAAAGGATCAGCGGCTCATAGCTGGTGGCGACGATGCGCTGCCCGGCGCGGAACAGCTCAGGCACGGTGATCGCGGCGGCCAGCGAGGTGTCCTTGACCAGCGAAATGAACGTATTGGACAGCGGCGGCACGGCAATTCGCGTGGCCTGGGGCAGGATGGTGCGGCGCATAGCCTGCGGCCAGGTCATGCCGATGGAATAGGCCGCTTCCCATTGCCCCTTGGGCACGGCGAGCAACACGGCACGGATGATTTCCGAGGTGTAGGCCCCGACATTGAGAGTGAAGCCGATCAGCGCCGCCGGAAAGGCATCGAGCACGATGCCGACACTGGGCAGGCCGTAAAAGATCAGGAACAATTGCACCAGCAGCGGCGTGCCCCGGATGATCCAAACATAGAAGCGAACCAAAGCCGCCAGCGGCCAGGGTGCAAAGAGCCGCGTCACCGCCGCGAGGAAGCCCACGGCCAATCCCAGCGCAAAGGACAACAGCGTCAGCGGCACCGTGAACAGCAGGCATGCCCACAGCAGGGAGGGCAGCGCTTCGATCATCAGGGAAAGCCAGTGTGGCATCAGGCGATTTCCGTCATGCAAAAGGACCGGTCGATCATCGGCCGGTCCTTCGGGATACTACGCGTTCAGGCGCTTACTGCGAGACGTCTTCGCCAAAATACTTCTGGGAAATTTCGGCATAAGTGCCGTCGGCCTTGATCGTGGCCAGCGCCTCGTTGATCGCGGCCAGCAATTCGGGCTTGCCCTTGGCCAGCAGCACACCGGAGAAATCGGCATCGGCGGCGGTGGCGACCACTTTCACATTGGCGTCGGGCTGCTGCTTCTTGAAGTCGAAGAAGGACAGGCTGTCATTGATGGTGGCATCGGCACGGCCCTGGATGACCAGCGCAATGGATTGGTCGAACCCTTCGGTGCCCACCAAGGTCGCGCCATATTGTTCGGCCAGCTTGCCGAAATTGCTGGTCAGCGACTGGGCCGCGCTTTTGCCCTTAAGGCTCTCGAAGCTGGTAATATCGGTATTGTCGGCGCGCACCACCAGGGCCGCCTTGGAGGCGATATAGGGCTCGGAGAAATCATACTTGGCCTGGCGCTCGGCATTGATGCCGACCTGGTTGATGACCACGTCGTAGCGATTGGCGTCGATCCCGGCGATCAGCCCATCCCATGGCCCTTCGACGAATTCAGGCTCGACGCCGATCTGCGCGGCAATGGCGCGGCCGATTTCAACGTCAAAGCCCACCAGCGCCCCGCTGGCATCGTGGAAGGTGAAGGGCGCATAGGTGCCTTCGGTGCCGATGCGTAACACGCCCGCCTGCTTGACGGCGTCGAGCGCCGATTGGGCGAATACCGGCGTGGCGGTGACCAGCAAGCCGGCGGCGATCAGCACGTTCAAGAGTTTCATGAATCTTCTCCTTGTGGGGCCGGCTTATCTCCGGAACAGGCGCGGAAAACTGCACGTCCGGCGCCCAAGTTTCAACTGCTTGGATGGATGTTTTCTCCGAGCTCGCCGGCTCGATGCCCCCATGCTCCACTTGCCGCTTTATAGAGCCGGTTGTTGCCCAATTCGCTGCCCACAAAGATTGCCCACCAGCGCAAAGCAACGCTTCGTGCGCCCGCTAGCCAAAATGACGGGATCGCATCGGCGCCCTCAGCTAGCCTGCGCGCCCGATACTTTGGAGCGGCAAATCCCAGCATGACCGGCACATCCGAATTCCTGTGGTACATCCCCAATGACGTCAAAGCCGGCCACCGCGGCGATGCCGAAACCGCCGATCACAATAGCCTGCAAACCCTGACCAGCCACGCCAAAGCGCTGGAACACCATGGCTGGACCGGCGCCCTGCTGGGCACCGGCTGGGGCCGCCCGGATACGTTCACATTGGCCACGGCGCTGGCCGCGCGCACCACCACGTTCGAACCGCTCATCGCCATCCGGCCCGGCTATTGGCGGCCGGCCAATTTCGCCTCCGCTGCGGCAACGCTCGATCACCTGACCGGCGGCCGCGTGCGCATCAACATCGTCTCGGGCCAGGACAATCTGGCCGCCTATGGCGACGCCGAGGGCGACCAGGCCCATCGCTATGCCCGCACCAGGGAATTCATGCGTCTGGTGCGTCGCCTCTGGCGCGAGGAGAATGTCAGCTTTGACGGCGAGCATTTTGCCGTTGCCGGCTCCACTGTCGTGCCGCGCATTGCCGCGCGTGGCGAGCGGCTGCACCCCAAACTCTATTTCGGCGGCGCTTCCGAAGCGGCCGAGCGGGTGGCGGCGACCGAGGCCGATGTCCAATTGTTCTGGGGCGAACCGCTCGATGGTGTGCGCGAGCGCATCGAACGCCTCAAGGGCCTGAGCAAGACACTCGACCGCGACCTGCCGCCGCTCGAATTCGGGCTGCGTATCACCACACTCGTGCGCGACACGACGGCTGAGGCTTGGGCCGATGCCGAGGCCAAGGTTGCCGCCATGGCCGCCGGCAGCGGCACCAATTGGAACGACCACAAGCGCGCCACCGCCGTCGGCCAGCAGCGGCTGCTCGACCTGCACAGCCAGGGCGACGTGCTCGACGACAATCTCTATACCGCGCCCGGCAAATATGGCGGCGGTGGCGCCGGCACCACCTGGCTGGTCGGTTCAGCCGAAGATGTCGCCCGCTCGCTGCGCAAATACCGCGATCTGGGCATCACCCAATTCGTGCTGTCCGACACGCCCTACCTGCCCGAAATAAAGCGGCAGGGTGACCAACTCCTGCCCCTGCTGCGCGACTAGCCGGGGCAGGGCGGATTGCCCATCAATGCACCTTGGGGAAGCCGTGCCGCTCGGCCAGCAGCGCGAGAATGCGGCTGGTGTCATTGATGAAATATTGACCGCCTACCACCTTGGCGTCGGCCGGAGGATTATCGCCAAGCACCAGCACCGGCAGGCCCTGATTATCCTCGCCGATCAGATCGATCACCGGCTGGCGCGGCCGGGGAAACGGCAGGCGCGTGACCTCGAGCTTGGTGGCCAATTCGGGAAAACTGGCGAGGATGCCCTCGATCTGGTTGCAATAGGGGCAGATGAACGGGCCATCGTCCCGCTTGGGGTCGGTGAAGCCGGGGCAATGAGAAAAATTTTATCCTTGGCCATTCCAAATCCTGTTCGGCAGCTTCCGCACTGGCGAAAGCGGTTTGATCAAGCCAAGCTCGCCGCCCGCCGCGCCGCAGTCCAGAAAGGACTATTATGCGTTGCCGATAGAAATTGTTGTGGTCGCCCTGGCCACCAAAGCGCGGCCCCAAGCCGGACCCGAACTGCCGCAGTCGGCAGCATCTTCAATTCTACTAGATTGATAGACATTCTGAGTTTTTAGGATTGTGTTCTAGCGAACCCCTGCTGGCGGCGAGGAAATTTGTCTGGGTCGCGCTGCATTTGCAAAGCCCGCTCTCGTGCTTGGCCGCGCCTTTGTGGTGCTATGGGTGCATGAACATTGCAGCGCGCCCCCGTGTCCGATCCATGCCGCCAACCCTGGCGCGGCTGCCCCCATTGACCTCGTTGCGGGCCTTTGTCGCCACGGCGCGCCATCTGAGTTTCACCCGCGCGGCCGATGAACTGCATGTCACCTCCGCCGCCATCGGCCAGCAGATCCGCCTATTGGAAGATTATGTCGGCCAGACCCTGTTCCTGCGCAATCGGGGCCAGCTCGAGCTGACCGATACGGGCAAGACGCTGATGCCCGGCCTCACCGATGCATTCGATCGCGTGCTGGATACCATGGCGCGCCTGACCACGGCGGGCGAAGCCGCGCCGATCAGGATTTCGGTGGCGCCCTCTTTTGCCAGCAAATGGCTGGTGCCGCGCCTCGCGGCGCTGCGCCGGCGCGCGCCCGATCTCGAAGTGCTGCTCGATGCCTCGGTCAAGCTGGTCGATCCGTCCCGCGACGACACCGATTGCGTCATCCGCTACGGCTTTGGTGCCTATCCCGGCCTTACGGTCGACAAACTCTTTTCCGAAGCCGTGCTGCCCGTCTGCAGCCCCGCCCTTGCCGAACAGCATGGCCTCTCCCGCGGGCCCCATGCCCTGCTCGGCGTGCCGCTCCTGCACGAAGATGGCCCGGAGCGCGATGCGTCCTGCCCCGATTGGCCATCTTGGCTGCGCGCCCATGGCGTCGACCTGCGCCTGGGGGAGCCGGGAACGCGGTTCAACCAATCTTCCCTGCTGCTCGACGCAGCTCTGGCTGGGCAGGGCGTTGGCCTGGGCAAACTGCGGCTGGTCGAGGCCGATCTGGCCGCCGGGCGGCTGGTCTCGCCCTTCGGCGCGCCCCAGCCGGTGGAGTTCTCCTATTTCTTCGCCGCCGCGCCGCACAAGGCCCGGCTGCCCCATGTGGCGCTGTTCCGCGATTGGCTGCTGGCCGAAGCCGCCGCCACCCGCACTGCAAATCTTCCCCTTCGTGCCCCGCATCTGGCGGCGGTTTCAATCCCGGCAATGGCCGCAGAATAGAGAGGACGTTTCGATGTCGATATTGGATTTCGCCAGCTTTGCGCCACCGCAGCAGCTTGCCGTAGACGTCGGTCAGTTCAAGGACTCCATGCGCCATCTTGCCGGCGCGGTCAGCGTCATCACGGTGGGCCGCGGCGAGGACCGGACCGGTTTCACCGCCACCTCGGTCTCTTCGCTCTCGATCGAGCCGCCCTCGGTGCTGGTCAGCCTCAATCGCAATTCGTCCTCATGGCCGGTGCTGCAGCGCTACGGCACCTTTGCCGTCAACGTGCTGGCGCACGATCAGCAACACATCGCCGACCGCTTCGCCGGCCGCGGCGGGGTGAAGGGAAATGAGCGCTACCAAGGCGCCGATTGGCAGGAATTGGTCACCGGAACATCGGCCCTATCCGATGCGCTGACCGTGCTCGATTGCGAGCTCGACGAAGCCATCGACCGCCATTCCCATTCAATCCTGATCGGCCGCGTCCGCGCCATCACCGTGCGCGGCGAAGCCCAGCCATTGCTCTATTGGCACGGCGCCTACCGCCACCTCACCGGCCCGGTCGGTCACTAGGCGTCGCGGCCCACTCGCTAATCCTATTGACCCGGCCCTTGGGACCGGGCCCAAACAGGTGCGGTCAGCCAATAGCGAGGTGAGTCGTGAGCTCTTCCGCCCAATTTATCAACGCCGCCGCAGCCGCCCGCCGGCTCGGCGTATCAACCAAGGCCCTGCGCCTTTACGAACAACGCGGTCTGCTGGCGCCGGTCCGCACAGCAGCAAATTGGCGCACCTATGGGCCAGCCGAAATGGCCCAGGCCGCTGAAATCGCCGCCTTGCGCTCCCTCGGTCTCAGCCTCACTCAGGTGGCCCAGGTCTTCAATGGCGAGCCCGATTGCCTCGAACCAGCCCTGGCTGCGCACCAGGCCGCGCTCGAAAGCCGCCTGCGCCAGCTTGCCGGCACGGTCGACAAAGTCCGCAATCTCCGGGCTGATCTGGCCCGCGGACAGGCCCCGGCCGCCGGGGAATTGCCGGCTCTATTGCGCCCGGCCAGCCAAATCGAAATCGCCCTCGACCTGCCCTGGCCCTGGGGCGGTGAGCGGTTCGAACTGGCAGCCATCAAGCCGCTCACCTACATCATCGGCCCATTGGGCAGCGGCAAGACGCGGCTGGCTCAAGCCATTGCCGCAACCACGCCCGGCGCGGCTTTTCTCGGGCTGGATCGCCTCATCGCGGGCGAGACGGCCGAAAGCCATCTGGCCAAAGACACAGCTTTGAACGCCAGCGTCGAGCAGGCTCTGGCCTGGCTAACCGAGGATGGGGCCACGCCATCAGCGGCGCTCACCGCGCTCATCGTGGGGCTCGAAATCGAAGGCCCGGTGGTTCTGGTCGTCGACATGGTGGAGCAGGGGCTGGATCAGGCCACGCAGGAAGCGGTGATCGCCCATTTGCGACGCCGTGGACCCGAGGCGCGGCCGCTTTTCCTGATGACCCGCTCCTGCGCCATTCTCGATCTGACTGCAGTGGGTGCGGATGAGGCCATCGTGCTCTGCCCGGCCAATCACAACCCGCCGACCTTGGTCGCGCCGTATCCCGGCGCTGCCGGCTACGAAGCCGTCGCCACGTGCCTGGCCTCGCCGGAAGTACGGGCCCGCACCGAAGGCGTTATCGCCTGGCGGTCCCACGTCGCCTGAAAACGGGCGGGCGTGTCACTTGAGGATGTTTCGGCACTCTCCCAAGCCACCCCTCCATCGTCATTGCCCGGCTTGTCCGGGCAATCCATGTCTCGGCGTGCGCTGTAGCATGGATCACCCGGACAAGCCGGGTGATGACGATGAACGGAGGTAATCGCGCAAGCGGCGAAAAGTCTAATCCAGCAAATCGGCCGGAACCGTGCCGCCATTGGCGGCTAGCTTTTGCAGCACCTGCTTGTGCAGCCAGATATTCATCTTTGCGGAATCGTCGGTGTCGCCACTATAGGCCAGTTCCGCCGCCAGCTTCTTGCGGGCCGATAGGCTGCTGTCGAGGCCCAGCGCTTTCAGCAGGTCCACGATGGATTTGCGCCAGTCGAGCTTCTGCCCGCTCTTGGCCACTGCCGCATCGAGGATTGCCGCCACATCCACATCGCTGGCCGCGGCAGGCGCGACTTTGGGAGCGGCGGGAGCCGGGGCAGCGCTCGGCGCTGCCTGCGCAACCAGGGTGTCGGCTGCCGACGGGGCGGCAGCCGGCTTGGCTGGGGCGCCCGCGACCGAGGCGCCGACCCGATTGGCGGCGGCCAGGCCGATCGACTTGGCCATTTCCGCCGCGGCTGTCGTATTCACCGGCGCTGCGGGCTTGGGGGCGCCAAAGATCTTGGCCTTGATATCGTCGAACAGTCCCATCGTAGTTTCCTCTCCTGGTGTGCGATATGCGCCATGACTATGCCGCGACCGCACCCCAGAAGACAAGGAACTCTGCTTCGCCCGCCCGCTAGACCCCCAGCGCCTCCTGCAACCACGCCAACTGCCGCAATTGCTGATAGGGCCCGCCGCCTTCATGGTCGTTGAATTCGTAATCCACCATGGTCTTGGGCCCGCCATAGGCGGCGTGAGCGGCATAGACCGTCGAGGGTGGGCAGACATTGTCCATCAGCGCGGCCGAAAACAGTGCCGGCGCCCGGGCGCGTTCGGCAAAGCACACGCCATCGAAATAGCGCAGCGTGTCGAATACGGCATCGCTCTTGTCGCGATGGGTCGCAAGGAACCGCGCGATTTCGCCATAGGGGTCGCGCGCGGCAATGCGTACGGCGCGGGGGAAATCGCAGAGGAACGGCACATCGGTCGAGAGCGCCTTGACCCGGGAATCCAGCCCCGCCACTGCCAGAGCCACGCCACCGCCCTGGCTGCCGCCGGTCACCCCAACGCGCTCCGGGTCGATAAACGACAGCGGCAGCAGCGCATCGAGCGCGCGAACCGCGTCGGTGAACAAGCGTCGATAGTAATAATCGGCCGGGTTCAAAATTCCCTTGGTCATCATGCCGGGAATTTGCGGCGTGCTACCGATGGGATCGGGTGTCTCCCCCGGGCTCCAGCCACTGCCCTGGCCGCGCGTATCCATGCGGAAATAGGCAAAGCCGGCCGCTGCATAGTGCAGCAACTCATGGGCAAAGCCGCGCCCACCGCCATAACCCACATATTGCACCACCAGCGGCAGCGGATCGCGCCGCTTGGTCGGCAGCAGCAGCCAGCCACGGATCGGATGCCCGCCAAAGCCGGGAAACGACACGTCATAGGCCTCGATCAGCCGCAGCGGGGAATCAAGCCGCGCCAGCACCGCTTCGCCGCCAAAGCTGCGGGCCTCTTTCAGCGTCCCGGCCCAGAAGGCATCGAAATCGGCAGGCACTTGCACTGCGCTGCGATAGGCATCGAGCGCTGGATGGGTAAGGTCGTTAAATGGCATAGCTAATCCCTGTTTCGTCCCCTCGGACGATAAGGCTTATAGCCTAGTTCAACCGCTTGCCGCTCGCCGCGTCAAAGAGATGCACAGCGTTCAATTGCGGGGCGACGTGGATGGTCGCGCCCGGCGCGGCCCGCAGCCGCTCGCGGAACACCCCAATCACCTGATGTTCGCCAATCGTCATGGTGACCTGGGTTTCCGACCCCATGGGTTCGACCAGCAGCACTTTGGCGGGCAGGCCATCGCTGACCAGCTCGAAATGCTCGGGGCGGATGCCATAAATCGCCTCGCCCGCAATCGGGCCGGGCGGCAGGGGCAGCACGACGCCCCTGGCCGCAAAGCCATCAGGCGTGAGCTGGCCTTCGATAAAATTCATCGACGGCGAGCCGATAAAGCCCGCCACAAACGGATTGGCCGGCCGGTCATAGAGATCAAGCGGCGCGCCGAATTGCTCGACGCGGCCGGCATTCATCACCACGATCTTGTCGGCCATGGTCATGGCCTCGACCTGGTCATGGGTGACGTAAACTGTGGTCACGCCCAGCCGCTGGTGCAGGCCCTTGATCTCCCCGCGCATGACGACGCGCAGCTTGGCGTCGAGATTGCTCAGCGGCTCGTCGAACAGGAAAACCTGCGGATTGCGCACAATGGCGCGGCCCATGGCGACACGCTGACGTTGCCCGCCCGATAGCTGGCGCGGGAACCGCTCCAGCAGCGGCTTGAGCCCCAGAATATCGGCGGCCCAGCTCACCCGCTCGGCAATCTCGGCCTTGCTGCCGCCGCGATGCTCGAGCGAAAACGCCATGTTCTTGGCGACCGTCATATGCGGATAGAGCGCATAATTCTGGAACACCATGGCAATGTCGCGGTCCTTGGGCTCCAGCTCATTGACCACCCGGCCACCGATGGAAATCTCGCCGCCGGTAATGGTCTCAAGCCCCGCAATCATCCGCAGCAGGGTGGATTTACCGCAGCCGGACGGGCCGACCAGCACGACGAATTCGCCATCGGCAATGTCGATATCGACGCCATGAATGGTGGCGACTTCGCCATAGCTCTTCTTGACGGATGAAAGGGTAACGGGTGCCATTGAATTATCCTTTGAGCCCGGTATGAGCCAAGCCCTCGACGAACTGCTTCTGGGCGACGATGAAGACGATGAGGACCGGAATGGCCGTCATGGTCGCGGCGGCGAGCTGGATGTTCCACATCGGCCCGCCATAGGCGTCGGTGAATTGCGTCAGCGCCTGGGGCAGGGTGAATTTGTCGGCGCTCGAGATGAAGACGATCGGCTCGAGATAAAGGTTCCAGCTGCCGAGGAACGTGAAGATGGCGACGGCAGCCAAAGCCGGGCGAGCCAGCGGCAGGGCGATGGTCCAGAAAATCTTGAACCGCCCCAACCCATCGACGCGCGCCGCTTCTTCCAGCTCCACCGGCAGCGAAATGAAGAACTGGCGCATGATGAAAGTGGCAAACACCGCCGGGGCGCCAAAGATCGGCACCAGGATCAGCGGCCAATGCGTATTGATCATGCCCCATTTCAAAAACAGCTGGAACAGCGGCACCAGCGTCACCTCGGACGGGATCAACAGCCCCACCAGCACCACCATGAAAATGGCATTGGCGAAGGGAAACTTGATCCGCGCAAAGGCATAGCCCGCCATCGACGCCACGATCATCGTGCCCACGGTGACGATGGCAGCGATATAGGCCGAATTCCAATATTGCAGCGCGAAAGGCTGAATCTTGAACACGTCCGAATAGGACGAAAAATCAAAGGCGCGCGGCCAGATATCAGGCGGAAAGGCAAAGATCTGGCTGACCGGCTTGACCGATGAAGTGACCATCCACCAGGTCGGAAAGACGAAGGGGATGAGCAGCACGCAAAGCGTCAAATAGGCCAGCGCCTGCGCGCGGGGGCTGAGCTCAGTTTTCATAGAACACGAACTTTCTGCGCAACTGCCACTGAATGAAGGTGAGCGCGCCGACAATGACCAGCAGCACGATGGACAGCGTCGAGCCATAGCCGAACAGGTAAAACTGGAAGGCCTGCTGATAGAGGTAATAGACCAGAACCGTGGTCGAGAAGCCGGGCCCGCCCTGGGTCAGGATCATGATCTGCGCAAATACCTGCAGCGCCCCCACAATGGTCACGATCGACGCCAGCAGAATGGTCGGGCTGATCATTGGCAGGGTGATGCGATAGAATTGCTTGAACCGCGGCACGCCATCGACCCGCGCAGCCTCGAACAGCTCGCGCGGCACGCCCTGCAGCGCCGCCAGAAACAGGATCATGTTGAGCCCGACATTCTTGAGCGCCTGCACGACAATGACCGAGATCATCGCCGTGGTCGGATTGCGCAGCCAATTGGGGCCTTCCACGCCAATCATCTGCAACAGGCCATTAATGCCGCCATTGCTCTGCAGCAGGAAGCTCCAGACAATCGTCCAGGCCACCAGCGACACCACGACCGGCGAAAAGAACAGCGTGCGGAACACTGTCATGAACGCCAGTTTCTGGTTGAGCAGCAGCGCCAGCCCCAGCGCCAGGCTCATATTGAGCAGCGCCAGCCCCGCCGAGAACACGGCGGTCACGCTCATCACTTCGCCAATGGCCGGATCGCTCAGCAGCTTCTCGTAATTGGCCGCGCCGGTGAAGCGGAACGAGCCCGCCAGCACGTTCCATTCATGCAGCGAATACCAGAACACCAGCCCCAGCGGGATCAGCACGAAGATGACGATGCCGATCAGCTGCGGCGCGATGAACAGATATCCGGTGGCCGCATCGCGCCGCGCCATGGTCCAGAACCCGCGCTTGCGCCGCGCCTGCGATGTATCGAGGGCAATGCTCATACCTAACTTCCTTCTCCCTCCCCCTTGTGGGGAGGGCTCAGCTTTTCGCTGGCGAAAAGCAGGGGGTGGGGGTGAGTCACAAACGCAGTGTCTGCGGAACTATACCCCCACCCTTGATCCCTCCCCACAGGGGGAAGGGAGACGAGTGCGTATTTAGTTCGCCGCCAGCAGCGGATTGAGCCGATCGCACAGCGTATTCAGCACGCCGGGGATATCCGCCTCTGGCTGCCACAGCCCATCAAGACCGGCCCGGACCGTCTGCTGCAATTGAGCAAAATTGGGCACCTGCTGCGTGGACTGGCCGGTGGCGACACCGCGGATCACCACGGTCTCGATCTGCTCCTTGGTCAGCAGCGGATTGGCCGCCGAAAGCACGTCGGCGGTCAGCAGGCTCTGCCGGGCCGGCGGGAAGAAACGGGCCAGCTTTGCCACATTGTCCTTGGATGAGAAGAAGGCGAGGAATTCGGCCGCCAGCTCGGGATTTTTGCCATTGGCCAGCACGCCGATACCGGCCCGGCCAACCCAGGCATATTCCCCGATCGGGCCAGAAGGCAGCGGCACCAGGTCCCAATCAAACGCCTTGTCGTCCTTGGGCAGCAAGGAAGCGCGGCTGATCTGGGTCGTGGTCATCGCCGCGTCGCCGGCAAAGAAGTCAGCCGAAACGCCGGGGCCGGGCATGGCCTTTTTCACGAAGATAGCGTCATGGATAAAGGTCATGGCATCAACCATTTCCTGGCTGTTGAACGCGCAGGATTTGGTATCTTCCGACCAGGGATGGGCACCCCATCCGGCATAGATCTCGGCCAGGTTTTCCCAGATCTTGAAGTCGAAATCGCGGACGACCAGACCCTGCTTGCCGGTGGCAGCAACCGTCGCCGCCGTGGCAATGGCATTGTCCCAGGTCCATTCCCCGGCCGCGATCAGCTCGGCCGGGGTCTTGGCGCCTGCCGCCTTGACCATGTCATTGTTGACGAACACGCCAAACGGCGAGGTCGAGAACGGATAAAGATATTGCACCCCATCGCGCGACCAGGCGGTCAGTGTGGCGGGCGGGAAGTCGGCAATGTCATAGCCTTCGGTCTTGGCGAAAGTGTCGGTCAGCGGATAGAGCGCGCCGGCCGCCATGAAATCGGGCGCCGTCGTGTCGAACAGCCAGGCCAGGTCGGGCGGATTGCCGCCGGCAATCTGGGTGGTCAGCGTCGTCACATAGCCTTCGAATGCGAGGGAATCATAGGTGACGGTAACGCCGGGATGGCTGGCCTCGAATTCGTCGGCGATCTCGTTGAACAAGGCCAGATGAGCCTCATTGGCACTCCAGATCGCCATCCGCAATTCCTGCGACAGGGCCGGGGCGACCAGCCCCGTCGTCACCGCCAGAGCGGCCAATGTGGTTTTCAGCATAGTCCTGCGCATAAAAGATCCTCCCTGATTATGCGTATTAGCTAATAGCCGGAAATATCGGGCCAACGGCGTTCCACGCCCTGGTGCTCGATATGGCTTTGGAATTCGGCCAGCCGCTTGTCGTCTTGCTGCACGCCATGCGGGGTCTGGCCGGTGTCAAGGCAATGCGCCGCCAGCATTCCCGCCACTTCGCCGATGTTCCACTCCACCGGGTGCAGCCGGTAGCAGCCATTGGTGATGTGGGTGGTGCCGATATTCTTGGACGCCGCCAGCAGATTGGTCATGCGGCGCGGAATGAGCGAGCCCAGCGGAATTTCGAACGGGCAGGCGCCCACATCGATGTAATTGTCGCCACCGGTCGAGGGATGCAGGTCGATGCGGTACATGCCCACCCCGATGCTGTCGCGATAATGCACCGCCCCACGATCGCCGCGCACGGCAAGCGACAAATCCTGCTCCAGCACGGTGGTCACGGCCCGGATACGGCGGCTTTCGCGAATATAGGGCGCCATGGCCAGGCCATGTTCGGTGCCGGTAATGTCGCCGCGCAGCCGCAGGCCGGGGAAGCCCTGGCCGCCATCGGGGCGAGGGGCCTCGGTCTGCATCCAATAGAACATGGAATAGGACAGGCTCGCCGCATCGGCCAGCCGCTGGGCATATTGCTCGGGCGTCACATCGATGATTGGGGCTTCGAAATAGTCGATCATCGGCCAGTTCACGAGGCAGATGTCGCTGGCATAGGCGCCGGGCTGGAAATTGTGCCGCGCGGCAATGCGGCGGAAAATCCAGAGGCTCATGTCGCCTGCGCTGGCGCGCTGGTCGGCCACTTCGCGGGTGGCATTGTCGACCGGATTGGGATCGAAAAACCGCCGGCTGCGCTCCAGCGTGCGCGGATTGGGCGAGTCCCAGCTGAGCAGCGGTCCGCCCCAGAATGCGGGCGCCACCTGCCGCCAGTGATCGTAACGCGCCGGCTTGTCGATGACATGGTTGCCATCCACATGGTCGACGGCAAAGCAGATCGAAACGGCCTGCTGATTATGCGGTTGCGCTTCGGCCGGCGCACTGGGTTCGCCGGTTTCGGACTGCGCCTCAAAGCCGGTGACATATTCCGTCGCGGTCAACGGCAGCAGGTCGCCCAATTCGGTCGCATCGATGACATAGCGCGCCGAACAGGTCACCGTGCGGCCGGTGTCGCGATGGCGCAGGGTAACCGCCCGCACCACGTCGCCGTCCACGTCGGCGGCAATGGGCACATAGGGCTTCAAAATCGTCAGCTTGCCGCCCGCCGCATAGGGCGCCAGCATGGCTTCCATCACCGCCAGCGACACTCTCGGCTCGTGGCACAGGCGCGAGACATTGCCGTCGCCCGGATTGAGTGTCAGATCGGCCCGCGCGGCTTCGCTCAGCGGATAATGGTCGCGATAATATTGCCGCACGCCGGTGCGCAGGGCGCGATAGCTGGCGGTGATGCCGAATTGCTCGACCCAGGTATGCTCGTCCGGCGGCACGGCCTGGCTGGTCAGCTGGCCCCCGATCCAGTCGAACTCCTCGCTGAGGATGACACTGCGCCCATTGCGCAAGGCGCCCAAAGCTGCCGCCACGCCGCCAAGCCCGCCGCCGACCACCAGGATATCCGCGTTGTATTCTGTCACTTCAAACTGTCTTTCTTTGCATTGGGAGGAGCGAGCGTTTCGCCCGCCACGATTTCGCAGGTCAGCAGCACTTGCGGCACCTGGCTGGGGTCGAGCAGGGTCTGCACCAGCATGGCGGCCGCCTGCCTGCCCATTTCCTCGCGGGGAATGGCGTAGCAGGTGAAGGCGCGGTGCAGCCGCAGGGTGTGGGTGCGCGTGCCGCTGCCCAGCACCACGATGGAAAGATCGCTCGGGATTTTGACGCCTTGTGCCCGGGCGTAATTGTCGAAGGCCACGGCTTCCAGCACTTCGGCAAAAAACACGACCGTTGCGCCGCTGGCGCGAACCTCGGCCAATTGCCGTGCCGGGTCGCCATTCTCGATGGCATCGACATGGACCAGCTCGGCCCTGCCCTTGATTGCACTCTGGAAGCCATGCCAGCGGTCGGCGATGGATTCGGCCGGACCCGTCGTGCCGATAAAGGCAAACTGCCGGTGCCCCTTGGCCAGCGCCTGGTCGACCAGGGTCTTGGTCGCGGCAATATAGTCGGCGCCGACATAGCGCACCGGCCCGCCGGCATCATCGCGCCGGCCCACGGCGACATAAGGATAATCCCCGGCAACCAGCTGAGCCAGTTCATCGCGATCGAACTGGCTGCCCAGGATCAGGCAGCCATCGGCCAGCCGCAGCCGCCCACTCTCGCCGAAAATGCGCTTGCGGCCGCTATTGTCGCGCGCCGAAGCGGTCATCAGCAGCAGATCATAGCCCAGGCTTTCGGCGGCTTCCTCGATCCCCATCAGGAACGGAGTATAAAAGTCGGCCTGCGCAATCGGGAAAGCGGGCTCATAGGTAAAGACGCCCAGAATGCGGTTGGCGCCCTTGACCATGCTGCGCGCAATCGGATCGGCGACATAGCCGGTATCGCGAATGGCCTTGAGCACGCGTTCGCGCGTTTCGGGCGGAATACGGCCCTGCGCGGACTTGGCTTCGTTGAGCACGAGCGACACCGTTGCCTGGCTGACGCCGGCCAATTGGGCAATGTCTCTCTGGGTCAACCGCCGCGATGCGGACACATCCATCTCCTCAATCCGCTAATTCGTATTAGCTGTTGGTGTTACGCATTAGCAGTTTTGATTTTGCAGTGTCAAGAGGCTCGCCAACGGTACCGGAATACGGCCTGACCCACCATCATGGGGCAGTTTGGCAGCCATAAAGGTCAAAAAAGTATCGGTGAGACGCCTGCTCTGTGGTGGCGGCGGCGACCTTGCGGGCCTAAGCTCCCAATATGCAGAGAACCGGGCAAACCGGCCTGCTAGCGGCGTTGCTTCTTTTGGCAGGCCAGGGGAGAGACGGATGGAACCTGATCTCGAAGTCGTCCAGATCCGGCGCGGCGAGTCCTTCAAGGCCTGGTCGCACGGCTATCCATTTCACACCGTCCGCTGGCATTTTCATCCCGAATATGAGCTGCATCACGTCGTGGCCACCCGTGGCCGCTATTTCGTCGGCGACTTCATCGGCGAATTCGAGCCGGGCAATCTGGTGCTGACCGGTCCCAACCTGCCGCATAACTGGGTCAGCGAATTGCCCGATGGCGCCAGTGTTCCGCTGCGCTGCCGCATCGTGCAATTTTCCGAAGATTTCATCGGCAATACGATCAAGGTCTTGCCCGAGCTCGGCGCCTTCGAGCGGGTGCTCGAGCGCAGCCGGCACGGGGCTCTTTTCTCCCCGCAAACCGCCGCCGAAATCGCCCCGGCTCTCGAAGAGCTGATCGAGGCCCAGGGCGTGCGGCGCATCGAATTGTTCATCGGCGTCATGGGCGCCCTGAGCCGGGCCAGCGATATCAGGACTTTGGCCAGCTCCCGCTATCTGCCCGACCCCTCCGGCTATATGTCGGTGGGCATCAACAAGGTTCTGGCCCATATCGGGGGCCATCTCACCGAGCCATTCAACGAAAGCGATCTGGCCGCCATTGCCGGGCAAAGCGCCAGCGCCTTCTCGCGCAGCTTCCGCCGCCATACCGGCATGGCGCTGGTGCAATATGTCAATCGGCTGCGCATTAACCTGGCCTGCCAGCTCCTGATGAGCGACGAGGCCATGCCCATCATCGAGATCTGCTACGCGGTGGGCTTCAACAATCTGTCCAATTTCAACCGCCAGTTCCTGACGCAAAAGGGCATGCCGCCCTCCCGCTTCCGGACCTTGCTGGCGGCCAATGCAAGAGCGGCCGAAGCCGCCTGATCACCGGAGGACCAAGGGAGGAAGAACCATATTGCCGAACGACCAGACGCGGGCGCGCTCTAACCGCCCCGCGATAGCAAACACGTGTCTCAAAAATCCGCAGCCCAAGGCTGCAAATGGAGGAAACCACATGACCAAATTCGCATGGAAACGCAGCGCAGCGGCATCCGCCCTGTTTCTGCTCGGCAGCACGGCGGCCTTCGCCCAGGCCGCCGATATCGCCAATGCCACTGTCGCCTTCCTGATGCCCGACCAGGCCTCGACCCGCTACGAGGAACACGATTCCCCCGGCTTCATCGCCGAGATGAAAAAGCTCTGCGAAACCTGCAAGGTCATCTATCAAAACGCCGATGCCGACGCGACCAAACAGCAGCAGCAGTTCAATTCGGTGATCACCCAGGGCGCCAAGGTCATCGTGCTCGACCCCGTCGACTCCGCCGCCGCCGCCTCGCTCGTCTCGCTGGCCCAAAGCCAGGGCGTCAAGGTCATCGCCTATGATCGACCCATCCCCGATGCCAAGGCCGACTTCTATGTCTCGTTCAACAACGAAGGCATTGGCAAAGCGATCGCTGAATCGCTTGTTGCGCATCTCAAAGCTAACAGTGTGTTACCCGATAGCGGCGGAATCCTGCAGATTAACGGCTCCCCGACCGATGCCGCAGCCGGCCTGATCAAGGACGGCATTCATGCTGGTCTGGCTGAAAGCGGCTACAAAACCCTGGCCGAATTCGACACTCCGGACTGGGCTCCGCCCAAGGCCCAGCAATGGGCCAGTGGCCAGATCACCCGCTTCGGCAGCCAGATCGTCGGCGTCGTCGCGGCCAATGACGGCACTGGCGGCGGCGCTATCGCGGCCTTCAAAGCGGCCGGCGTCGACCCCGTTCCCCCGGTCACCGGCAATGACGCCACCATCGCCGCCCTGCAGCTGATTATCGCGGGCGATCAATACAATACCATCTCCAAACCCAGCGAAATCGTCGCCGCCGCCGCCGCCAATGTCGCGGTGCAATTGCTCAAGGGCGAGACGCCAAAGGCCGAAATGAGCCTTTACGACACGCCCTCCCAGCTCTTCACCCCGGCCGTGGTCACTGCCGAGAACCTGAAGGCCGAGATCATCGACAAGAATATCGTGGCGGCCGACCTGCTCTGCGTCGATCGCTATGTCGAGGGTTGCAAAGCCCTTGGGATCATTCAGTAATCACCCCGTCCGGCCCTCATCCCGGGGGGCCGGGCGGATCGACTTTCGGCTCCCCATTGAGGCCCAGCCATGACAGATATTTCCCAGGCGCCGGTGCTCAGCCTGCGCGGCATTTCCAAGAATTTCGGCGCCGTATCCGCCCTTACCGATATCGACCTCGATGTGAATGCCGGCGAGGTCGTGGCCCTGGTGGGCGACAATGGCGCGGGCAAATCCACCTTGGTCAAAATCCTCTCCGGCGTACACGCCCCGAGCTCGGGAACCATCAGTTTCGGCGGCAAGGAGGTGAGCCTGCCCAATCCCGCCGCGGCTTTGTCGCTGGGCATCGCCACCGTGTTTCAGGATCTGGCGCTCTGCGAAAATCTCGACGTCGTCGCCAATATTTTCCTCGGCAAGGAGATCAACCCGCTCCAGCTCGACGAAGTGGCCATGGAAATCCGCGCCTGGAAGCTGCTCAACGAACTTTCCGCGCGCATCCCCAGCGTTCGCGAAGCCGTGGCGTCCCTTTCGGGCGGCCAGCGCCAGACCGTCGCCATCGCCCGCTCGCTGCTGCTCGACCCCAAGCTCATCCTGCTCGACGAACCCACCGCCGCCCTGGGCGTGGCCCAGACGGCCGAAGTGCTCAACCTCATCGAACGCGTACGCGATCGGGGACTGGGCGTTGTCATGATCAGCCATAATATGGAAGACGTCCGCGCCGTCGCCGACCGCATCGTCGTGCTGCGGCTGGGCCGCAATAGCGGTGTCTTCTACCCCGATGCCTCCAATGCGGACCTGGTGGGCGCCATCACCGGCGCCTCCGACAATTCCGTATCCCGCCGCGCAGGCCGACGCACTAACGAGGAGGCACGGCCATGACCGGCACGGAAAACCCCACCCCGCTCGATCGCGCCGACATCCGGGTCAGGCATGATGAAGGCGCCAGCGGCGCTATCCGCGCCTTTTGGGATCGGGTGCGCAGCGGCGATCTCGGTGCGCTGCCGGTAGTGGTGGGCCTCATCGTCATCTGGACGGTCTTCACCGCGCTCAACCCGGTCTTCCTGTCGAGCGCGAACCTGGTCAATCTGCTCTTTGATTCCTCCACTGTCGGCGTCATCGCGCTGGGCGTAGTGCTGATGCTGATGGTGGGCGAAATCGATCTGTCCATCGGCTCGGTCAGCGGCTTTTCCTCGGCTTTGCTCGGTGTGCTTTGGGTCAATCAAGGCTGGCCCGTGGCCCTCGCCATTCTCGCCGCCATCGTCGTCGGCGGGCTGATTGGCCTGCTCTATGCCCAACTCTACAACCGCTTCGGTATGCCCAGTTTCGTCGCCACTCTGGCGGGCCTGCTCGCCGTGCTGGGCCTCCAGCTTTACCTGCTCGGCGGTACGGGCTCGATCAATCTGCCCTATGGCTCCCCGCTGGTGAATTTCGGCCAATTGCTGACCATGCCGGCCTGGGCCTCCTATGCCCTGGCGGCATTGCCCGGCCTCGCCATGCTGATCACCGGCTATCGCACGGCCGCCCGGCGCCGGGCTGCGGGGCTCTCCGCCCACTCACTCACCGGCGTCATCCTGCGCGCCGCCGTGGTCACCATCGGGCTCGAACTGGCCGTGGCCTATCTCAACCAGGCGCGTGGCGTGCCATGGATGTTCGGGCTGTTCGTCGTGCTGGTCGTGGGCATGAATTATGCGCTGACCCGCACCCAATGGGGCCGCTCCATGACCGCCGTTGGCGGCAATCGCGAAGCCGCCCGCCGCGCCGGCATCAACGTCAAGGCGATCTATACGAGCGCCTTTGTGTTCTGCGCCATGTTCGCCTCCCTGGGCGGCATTCTGGCCGCCTCCCGGCTCGCCTCCGCCAGCCAGCAGGCGGGCACGGGCGACGTCAATCTCAACGCCATCGCCGCAGCGGTGATCGGTGGCACCAGCCTCTTCGGCGGCCGGGGCAGCGCCTATTCGGCCCTGCTGGGTGTCATCGTCATCCAGTCCATCGCCAGCGGGCTGACCCTGCTCGATCTCAGCTCCTCGCTGCGCTACATGATCACCGGCGGCGTCCTTGCCATCGCGGTTATCGTCGACTCCCTGGCCCGCCGTTCGCGCGCCTCCCATGGCCGCGCCTGAGCGGCCATCCCTCCCCAAAGCATTGAAAGACACGAAAATGGACCAGGATTTGTCAGGAAAAGTCGCCGCGATCACCGGCGCCGCCTCGGGGATCGGGCTGGAATGCGCCAAAGCCCTGGTGGGGGCCGGCGCCCAGGTCTTCTTCGTCGATCGCGCCGAAGATCGGCTGCGCGAAATCTGCGCTGAACTCGGCCCCCAGGCCATCCCGCTGGTCGTCAACCTGACCGAGCCGGCCAGCGTTGCCGGCATGCTGCCCGCGATTCTCGACAAAGCCGGCAAGCTCGACATTTTCCACGCCAATGCCGGCTCCTATATCGGCGGCGAAGTGGTCGATGGCGATCCCGATGCCTGGGACCGCATGCTCAACCTCAATATCAATGCCGTGTTCCGAACCGTCCACGCCGTGCTGCCGCATATGGTCGAGCGCAAGACCGGCGATATCATCGTCACCAGCTCCATAGCGGGCATGGTGCCAGTCGTATGGGAGCCGATCTATACCGCCTCCAAACACGCAGTGCAGGCCTTCGTGCATACAGTGCGGCGCCAGGTGTTCAAGCATGGCATCCGCGTCGGCGCGGTGCAGCCGGGGCCGGTGGTGACGGCTTTGCTCAGTGATTGGCCCAAGGAAAAGCTCGATGAAACCCTCGCCGCCGGCGGGCTGATCGAGCCGACCGAGATCGCCGCCGCCGTCATGTTCATGCTTACGCGGCCCCGCAACGTGACCATTCGCGACCTCGTCATTCTGCCCCACAGCACGGATCTGTAAAAAATATGGCCGAACACTTTATCGGCGTCGATGTCGGCACCGGCAGCGCCCGGGCCGGGGTGTTCGACGCCGATGGCATCATGCTGGCTTCGGCCAAACGCAATATCGCGCTTTATCTGGAAGCCGGCGACATTGCCGAGCAGTCCAGCGAGGATATCTGGCAAGCCGTCTGCGCCAGTGTGCGTGAGGCGATCGACATTGCGGGGATTGATCCCGCCTCCATCCATGGCATCGGCTTCGACGCCACCTGTTCGCTCGTCGTCCTGGGCGAAGGCGGCAAGCCACTACCCGTCGGTGCCTCCGGCGATCCCGACCGCAATATCATCGTCTGGATGGATCACCGTGCCCTCGGCCAGGCCGAGCGCATCAATGCCACGCGCCACACAGTGCTCGACTATGTCGGCGGCACCATCTCGCCCGAGATGGAAACTCCAAAGCTGCTCTGGCTGGCCGAGCACATGCCGCAGACCTTTGCGTCCGCCTGGCAATTCTTCGATCTGGCCGACTATCTGACCTGGCGCGCCACCGGGAGCCTGGCGCGTTCCATCTGCACGCTGACCTGCAAATGGACGTATCTGGGCCATGAAGGCCGTTGGGAGGCTGGCTATTTCGAGACCATTGGCCTCGGCAGTCTTGCTCTTGAAGGCTTTGCCCGCATTGGCACCCAAGTCGTGCCAGGCGGCACGGCGCTAGGGCAAGGGCTGTCACCTATCGCAGCTGAGGCTATGGGTCTTCCGTCAGGCATTGCCGTCGGCGCTGGCCTGATCGACGCCCATGCCGGCGGCATCGGCACGGTGGGCGCGCGGGGCGGGGCGGGCGATGTGCAGTCGCGCATGGCCTATGTGTTCGGCACCTCGGCCTGCACCATGGCCACCACAGCCCAACCCAGTTTCGTCCCCGGCGTCTGGGGCCCCTATTATTCGGCCATGATGCCGGGCCTGTGGCTCAATGAAGGCGGGCAATCGGCTGCCGGCGCCGCCATCGAGCAATTGACGCAATTCCATCCCGCCACGCCCGAAGCCAGCCGGACCGCTGCATCCGCGGGCCTGTCGCTGGTCGCCTGGCTCGCCGAAGAAGCCCAGCGCCGGGGCGGCGCCGCATCCGCACCCGCGCTGATTGGCGACATCCACGTCGTGCCCGAATTCCTGGGCAATCGCTCGCCCTTCGCCGACCCCGAAGCCAAGGCTGTGATCGCGGGCCTCGGCATGGACCGCAGCATGGATAGCCTGGTCGGCCTCTATCTCGCCGGTATAAGCGGTCTAGGCTATGGCGTCCGCCAGATCCTTGCCGCCATGGCGGAGCAGGGCACATCCATCGACACCATCGTCATCAGCGGCGGCGCCGGCCAGAGCGCCTTGGTCCGCCAGATATTGGCCGACGCCACCGGCATCACCATCGCCGCAACGCAGTCCGAAGAACCGGTGCTGCTGGGCTCTGCCATCCTGGGCGCGGTGGCCGCCGGGCGCTATGCCGATATCGGTGCCGCCATGCACGCCATGTCGCAAATCGGAGAAACCTATCGGCCCAGTCCTGACCTAGCCGCCTGGCACGAACGGCGACTGACAGCCTTCGCCGCGCTCCAACAGGTCGGACGAACCATCCGCCAGACTGCTTCTTAAAACGCCATATCCGGCGGCACCGGCGGCGCGTCATACAGCACGGTGATCTTCACCCGCTGATTGGCCGCCATATAGGGATCGTTGGGAAAGAACGGGTCCGAGGTCGAGCGGCCGGTGACGGCTTCGATACGGTCATCGGCCAGCCCGAATTCGCTCAGGATCGAGCGCACCACATTGGCGCGGTCGCTCGACAGGTCCCATGGGCCATAGCGCGGATTGCTGAACACCCCGCCGGCGGCGGTATGCCCGGAAATGCTGATCTGGTTGGGCAATTGCTGCAGGATCGGCGCGATCGCGGCTATGGCCTTGCGCGTCAGCTCGAAGGGAAACTTCGAGCCTTCGGGGAACATCGGGCGGCCTTCCTGATCCACGATCTGGATATTGAGCCCCTCCGGCGTTTCCTCGACCAGCAGATTGTCGGCAATCTCGGTAATGTCGGGCATAGCCTGCCAGGCCTGCCTGATGCTGGCGGCGGCGCTGTGAAAGGCCCGGCTCTGGCTGGCCTTGATATCGGCCTGCGCCTGGCTCTGGCTAGACGCGTTTGCTGCGCCGCTCTCCACACTGTCCTGCGGCTTGGGCGCATCGGCCTTGGCCTCGGTCGAGACACTGCCCGACATTTGCGCGCCGGCGCTGTCCATGGCCGTACCGCCCATCACCCCGCCCGAGCCGCTATTGCTGGCGCTGATATTGGGCGGCGCGAAATAATCGGCCAGGCCCTGCTTTTGCTCGGGCGTCGTCATGCTGATCAGCCAGAGCAGCAGGAAGAAGGCCATCATCGCGGTCACGAAATCCGCATAGGCAATCTTCCAGGCGCCGCCATGGTGGGCGTGTGCGACCTTCTTGACCTTCTTGATGATGATCGGGCGGTTGCTGTAATCGGCCATTTATGTCTCCGCCTAGATCGCCGCCGGTAGGGCGGCCGTTGCGGCATCCACTTCGGCAAAGGTCGGCCGATTTTCCGACATCAGCATCTTGCGGGCAAATTCGATCGCCATCACCGGTGGATTGCCGGCGACATGGGCCAGCAGCCCCGTCTTGAGCGACAAGAAATACTTGTCTTCCGATTCATAGATATTGCGCAGCGATTGGGCGAAGGGTGCAAAAAACCCATAGGCCACGAACACGCCAAAGAACGTGCCCACCAGGGCGCCGCCAATCATATGGCCCAGCACTTCAGGCGGCTCGCTGATCGCGCCCATGGTGTGGATCACACCCAAAACGGCCGCAACGATGCCCAATGCCGGCGTGCCGTCGGCCAGCGCCTGCACGGCCCCGACCACCCGGTGGCGCTCCTGATGATGGGTCTCGAGTTCCTCATCCATCAAGGCTTCCATTTCATGCACGTTGTTGGTGCCCAGGGTCACCATGCGCATGTAGTCGCAGACGAATTCCACCGCGTGGTGATTGCCGGCAAAGGTGGGGAAGCGGTTGAACAGCGTCGATTCACGCGGATTTTCGATATGCTGCTCGATAGCGAGCACGCCCTTGGCCTGGATCAGCTTGAACAGGGTGAACTGCATGCCCAGCAGCTCCACATAGGCCGCCTTGTTATAGCGGGCGCCCTTGAACAGGGTGCCGAGCGAGCCCAGCGTCTGCTTCAGCACCGGCCCGGTATTGCCGATGATGAAGGCGCCGATGGCCGCGCCCAGAATGATCACGAATTCGAATGGTTGAAACAGCACGGCCATGTGGCCGCCAATGGCTGCAAATCCACCCAGCACGCTGCCGATGACGATAACGATGCCGATAATGAGGCGCATTCGATCAGTAACTCACTCTCAGAAACTCACCCGAGGGGTCGCGATGCGCATGTGTGAGCAGGATTTTGGCCGATGCCCCGCAACGCGCTTGTCAGCTAGCCCTCAAATGAATTGCATTTCCCCAAATCCCCGCGCGCAATTTTAGCAATCGCCCGCGGCGCAATCGTCGCGGCTGGCCTGCCATGTCGCAAAACGCGGCAAGGCCAAGCCCGCCCAGTTCAATATGGGCGCGCTTAAACCGGCCCGAGGGCCACTATCGGATGATTGGGCTTAATATCCCGTATATCTGCATTTTCTGCAGGCCAGCATCAGCCGAATACCGACTGGTCCTGAGGCCTACTGGGTCGGCCGCAAATCGCTCTCGCTGACGATGCGCAGATGGCTCTCGGTCTTGGCCTGCACCTTGTACTGCACGACGTGGCCTTCAAAGGGCAGTAGGGCGACGATCTTGCATTCCCCGGCCCGGCGCGAGCTGCTGCCATGGCTGGGCAGAAGGTCGAGGACCTCACCGATCTTGAATTTGTGCATGTCGGCTTGGACTCCAATGGGTGCCGTGCGGCTACCCGCAGCGCTGTTGTGTGACGATCGGCTGGTCCATGGCGCTTTGCCAAGGGCCGCGCCGGAATGCCCGGCAGGTTCCCCGCGGCAAGATGCACTGCGGGGTCGAGAACGTTCGCAAGTTTTAAGGATCGCTAAACAACCGGCATGCCGGCAGCATCAGGTCGCCAATGATGGCTGAAAACGTCCCCGATTATGCGCCGCCAGCCGGTGCATTGCAAGGTAAGCGCAATCTTGCCCCGATCTTATGGCGCCGCGCCGCACAAAAGAAAAACCGGCCGCGACAAATTTGGGAGTTGCGCGGCAGTAGATTCATAGGCGAAACAAGAACCTGCGGCCCGGAGCCGTCCCATCCACCTTTTTCATGAGTGTGCCACGCGACAATGGCGTCTTCGATATTCCTGATCGCAATTGTTGTTGTGCCCTTCATTGCCAGCCTTGTGGCGGCCCTGTTGCCGCAATCTGCGCGCAATGCCGAAGCCTGGCTCTCCGCCGCTGTCGCTATATTTGGCCTCGCCGTTACCATCTGGCTGTATCCCCAGGTCACCGATGGCGGCGTGCTGCGCCAGGAAATCTCCTGGATTCCCGAGCTTGGCCTTAATCTCATCTTCCGCATCGATGGCTTTGCCTGGCTGTTCTGCCTGCTGATCACCGGCGTCGGGCTCCTGGTCGTGCTCTATGCGCGCTATTACATGTCCCCCAAGGACCCGGTGCCGCGCTTCTTCGCGTTTTTCCTCGCCTTCATGGGCTCGATGCTGGGCGTGGTGCTGTCGGGAAATCTCGTGCAGCTCGTGGTGTTCTGGGAACTCACCAGCATCACCTCGTTCCTGCTGATCGGCTATTGGTTTCACCTGGTTCAGGCCCGTGACGGCGCCCGCATGGCGCTGACCGTCACCGGGCTGGGTGGGCTGGGCCTATTGCTGGGCATGCTGATCATCGGCCATATCGTGGGCAGCTACGATCTCGATGTCGTGCTGGCCTCGGGCGATCTCATCAAATCGCACCCGCTCTATGTGCCGGCTCTGCTGCTGGTGCTGCTGGGCGCCCTGACCAAAAGCGCCCAATTCCCCTTCCAGTTCTGGCTGCCCCACGCCATGGCAGCGCCCACCCCGGTTTCGGCCTATCTGCACTCGGCCACCATGGTGAAGGCCGGCGTATTCCTCCTGGTCCGCTTCTGGCCGGTCATGGCGGGCACCGATGCCTGGTTCTGGATCGTCACCTTTGCCGGCCTCACCACGCTGATGCTGGGCGCCTATATCGCCATCTTCCAGACCGATCTCAAAGGCCTGCTCGCCTATTCGACCATCAGCCATCTGGGCCTGATCACGACGCTTTTGGGCATGAGCAGTCCGTTGGCCGCCGTGGCCGCGATCTTCCACATCGCCAATCACGCTACCTTCAAGGCCTCGCTGTTCATGGCCGCCGGCATTATCGACCATGAGACCGGCACGCGAGACATCAGAAAGCTCAGCGGCCTCTTCCGCTTCATGCCGTTCACGGCGACCCTGGCCATGGTTGCCAGCGCCGCCATGGCCGGCGTGCCGCTGCTGAACGGGTTCCTCTCCAAGGAAATGTTCTTCACCGAAACGGCCCTGCGCGACGCCAATCCCTTCGTCAATCTGGCCCTGCCGATCGGCGCCACCATCGCGGGCATGTTCAGCGTCGTCTATTCGCTGCGCTTCGTGCATGGCGTATTCTTCGGCCCCGCCCCGACGGGGCTTGATCGCGTGCCGCATGAGCCGCCCGCATTGATGCGCCGGCCCATCGAAATCCTGGTCCTGCTTTGCCTCTTGGTCGGCATCATTCCTGGCATCACCATCGCGCCATTCCTCGCCGCAGCCGTAGTCTCGGTGGTCGGCCCCGACACACCTTATTACAGCCTATCGATCTGGCACGGATTCAACATCCCGCTCGCCATGAGCGCCATCGCCCTGGTCGGCGGCGTGCTGCTGTATCTGGCGCTCTACAAATATCTGGCGCGCGGCATTGAAGGCCCCCCGCTGATCCGCAATCTCAAGGGGCAGCGCATTTTCGAGCGCGTGCTGGTCACCATTTCCTGGAAATGGGCCAAGGCACTGGAAAAACTTCTCGGCACGCGCCGCCTGCAGCCGCAACTGGCTCTGCTGGTGGCCCTGGCCGTCATCGCTGCCGCCATTCCCCTGTCCGCCGGCGTCGGGCAATTGGCCCTGCCGCCCACCCCGTTCGATCCGGCTTTCGCGCTGGTCTGGGGCGTGGGCATTGTCTGCGCCATTGCCGCGACCTATCAGGCCAAGTTCCACCGTCTGGTGGCGCTGGTGTTGCTGGGTGGCGCGGGGCTGGTCACCTGCATCACCTTTGTCTGGTTCTCCGCGCCCGATCTGGCGGTCACCCAATTGCTGGTCGAGATCGTCACCACGGTGCTGATCCTGCTCGGTCTGCGCTGGCTGCCCAAGCGCGTCGAGTTCGACAGCGACGATACGCTCTCGCGCAAGGCCCGCTTCCGCCGCATCCGAGATCTGGGCCTCGCCATCGTGGCCGGTTGCGGCATGGCGCTGATGTCCTATGCCATCATGACGCGGCCCGCAGGGCAGGGGATTGGCGACTTCTTCCTCGAAAATTCCTACAAGCTCGGCGGCGGCACCAATGTGGTCAATGTCATGCTGGTGGATTTCCGCGGCTTCGACACCTTTGGCGAAATCACCGTGCTCGGCATTGTGGCGCTCACCGTCTTCGCCCTCTTGCGCCGCTTCCGTCCGGCTTCCGATTCCATCGAAAAGCCCGAGCAGCAACGCATCCAGAACGCCTTCGACGATCAGCGTCCCGATCGCAATTCCGGCGACACGATCAACGAATATCTGATGATCCCCGCCGTCATCATGCAATGGCTGTTCCCGGTCATCATCGTGCTGGCGCTGCATATCTTCATGCGCGGCCATGACCAGCCCGGCGGCGGCTTCGCCGCGGGGATCATCATGTCCATCGGCTTCATCCTGCAATATATGGCCGGCGGCACCCGCTGGGTGGAAGAACGCCTGCGGATCCTGCCCATCCGCTGGATCGGCATGGGCCTGCTGATCGCGCTGGCCACGGGCCTGGGCTCCTGGCTGTTCGGTTATCCCTTCATGACCACGGCCTTCCAATATGCCGAAATCCCCTTTATCGGCCGGGTGCCCATGGCCTCCGCGCTGATCTTTGATCTGGGGGTCTTTACCCTCGTCGTCGGTGCCACCGTCCTCATCCTGATCGCGCTCGCCCACCAATCGGTCCGCGCTCCCCGCGTCTCGCGGCGGCCGGCCGTGGTGCGCGAGGAAGCGCCGCCCAAGCCGGAGGAGGTCCGCTGATGGAATTGATCCTGGCCATCGCCATCGGCGTGCTCACCACTTGCGGGGTGTGGCTGCTGCTGCGCCCCCGGACCTTCCAGGTCATTGTGGGACTGTCGCTGATTTCCTATGCGGTCAATCTCTTCATCTTCGGCATGGGCCGCCTCCGTATTGATGCAGCGCCCGTGGTCGAGGGCGGGTTGGTCGACCCTGCCAATTACACCGACCCGGTGCCCCAGGCCCTGGTGCTCACCGCCATCGTCATCGGCTTTGCCATGACGGCGCTCTTCCTCGTCGTGCTCTTGGCCGCGCGCGGCTTTACCGGCACCGACCATGTCGATGGGCGGGAACGCTGATGCATTTTCTGCTCGACCACCTCGTCATCCTGCCCATCCTGTTGCCGCTGGCGACCGGGGCCATCCTGCTGTTCATCGATGACCGGCTGCGCCCGGTCAAAGCCGCGATCAACTTCGCCTCCACTGTGCTGCTGCTGATCCTCGCCATCCTGCTGGTGCGTCACGCCGCCGAAGCCGGGCAGGCGGGCGGGGTCGGCAACGCCACCTATCCGCTGGGCAATTGGCCGGTGCCCTTCGGCATCGTGCTCGTGGCCGACCGGCTCTCGGCGCTGTTGGTATTGCTGACCGCCATTCTGGGCCTTTGCGCTCTGGCCTTCTCGCTGGCCCGCTGGCATGCCGTCGGCCCCAGCTTCCATACTCTGTTCCAATTCCTGCTCATGGGCCTGTGCGGCGCCTTCCTCACCGGCGATCTGTTCAATCTCTTCGTGTTCTTCGAAGTGCTGCTGGCCGCCTCCTATGGCCTCGCCTTGCACGGTTCGGGTTCGGCCCGCGTTCGCGCCGGCCTGCACTATATCGCCATCAATCTGGCCGCCTCCTCGCTGTTCCTGATCGGCGCGGCTTTGATTTACGGCGTCACCGGCACGCTCAACATGGCCGACATCGCCGCCCGCGTGGCCCACGTGGCCGATGCCGATCGCGGCCTGCTCGAAGCCGGTGCCGGCATTCTGGGCATTGCCTTCCTGGTCAAGGCCGGCATGTGGCCGCTCGGCTTCTGGTTGCCCAATACCTATGCCGCGGCCAGCGCTCCGGTCGCGGCGCTGTTTGCCATCATGACCAAGGTCGGCATCTATGCGGTGCTACGGCTGTCCCTCCTGGTCTTCGGGGATCAGGCCGGCGTTTCGGCCGGCTTCGGACACGCTTTCCTGCTCTATGGCGGCATGGCCACCATCGCCTATGGCGCCATCGGCGCCCTCGCCGCCCAGTCCACCGCGCGCCTCTCGGGCAATCTCGTGCTGATGTCTTCCGGCACGCTGCTCGCCGCCATCGGCTTCGGCAATGCCGGGGTGGTCAGCGGCGCGTTGTTCTATCTGGTCAGCTCGACCCTGGCGATCTCGGCGCTGTTCCTCCTCGTTGAGCTGCTCGAACGCATCCGCGTCGAAGGCGCCGATATTCTGGCCGTCACCATGGAAGCCTATGGTGACGATGACGAGGAAGACGAAGAGCAGGAGGTCGGCGTCGTCATTCCCGGCGCACTTGCCGTGCTCGGCATCAGCTTTGCCGTCTGCGCCCTGGTCCTCTCGGGCCTGCCGCCGCTCTCGGGCTTCATTGCCAAATTCGCGATGATCTCGCCCATGTTCAATCCGCAGGGACTGGCGACGGTCAACGAGATTTCCGCCTCGGCCTGGTGGCTGGCGGGCCTCCTGATCTTCTCCGGCTTTGCCGCACTGATCGCCCTCACCCGCACCGGTATCAACACCTTCTGGGCTACGGTCGCGGAAGGCCCGGCCGCCGTGCGCGTCATCGAAATTTTGCCGGTCGTTGTCCTGCTCGGCCTCTGCGTCGTCATGGTCGTGCTGGCCGGCCCGATCATGACCTATCTCGAAGCCGCCGCGAATGCCCTCCATGCCCCCGCCGGCTATATCGCCGATGTGCTGGGCGCTCCAGTCGTGGTCGACCTAGGGGCCAAGCCATGAAACGCGTTCTGCCCTATCCGCTGCTCTTTGTTGGCCTGCTGCTGATGTGGCTGCTGCTGCAGCAATCGCTCGGCCTCGGCCACATCCTGCTCGGCGGCCTCATAGCCTTCGGCGCCACCCACGCCATGGCGGCATTGCAACCTGAGCGCCCCAAAATCCGCCGCCCCGGCAAGATCGTCAAGCTGATCGTTCTGGTGCTGGCCGATGTCGCCCGGTCCAATCTGGCGGTTGCCGGGATCATCCTGCGCGGCCGGCGCGACGAGCATAAATCCGGTTTCCTGCTGTTGCCGCTCGAGCTCAAGGACAAAAGCGGTCTCGCCGTGCTGTCCTGCATCGTCACGGCAACGCCCGGCAGCGCCTGGCTGGAATATGATCCGGTCGGCAGCACCGTTTTGGTGCATGTGCTCGACCTGATCGACGAGCAGGAATGGATCGACACCATCAAGCACCGCTACGAGGCGCTGCTGCTGGAGATTTTCCAATGAGCGCTGCCATCCTGTTTTGGACATTGACGACGGCCCAGGTCATGCTGGCTCTGGCCATGGTCGCCACCATCTACCGGGTCATCAAGGGCCCCCGCGCCCAGGACCGCATTGTCAGTCTCGACGCGCTCTATGTGAACGCCATGCTGCTGCTGGTCGTCTTCGGCATTCGCTATGGCACCTCGGTCTATTTCGAGGTCGCGCTGATCATTTCCCTGCTCGGCTTTGTCGGCACCGTGGCGCTGGCCAAATTCCTCATGCGTGGCGAGGTGATCGAATGATCCCCGACGATCTGCCGCTCTGGCTGGCCATTCTGGTCGGTATCTGCGTATTGGCCGGCGCCTTCCTGACCCTGGTGGGCGCCATTGGCCTCGCGCGGTTTTCCAGCTTTTACGAACGCGTGCACGCACCCACTTTGGGCACCAGTCTCGGCACGGGGTTCATCCTGCTCGGCTCGGTGCTCTATTTCACCATCACCGGCCAGCGCCTGTCGGTGCATGAAGTGCTGATCTTCATTTTCGTCTCGGTCACCACCCCGGTAACGCTGATGCTCCTGGCCCGCGCCGCCCTCTATCGCGACCGCGAGGAGGGGACGGGCGCGGTGCCGCCGTCACGTTTCGGGCGCGACGACGGCTAGCCATTACTCCGCAGGTGCGTGCTTGGCTTCCGCATCATCCGGCGCCTTGGGCAGGAACCGGCGGGTAAAGTGGCTGAAGCTGTCGATATAGGTCAGCATCACCGGCACCACGACCAGCGTCAGCGCCGTCGAGCTCAGCAGCCCCCCGATCACCGCATGTGCCATGGGCGCATTCTGCCCGCTGCCTTCATGCAGGCTCAGCGCCAGCGGCAGCATGCCGAAGATCATCGCCAGCGTCGTCATGATGATCGGCCGGAAACGGGTGGCCCCCGCCTCGACCAGCGCCTCATAGAGGTTCCAGCCTTCGCGCACATGCTGGTTGGCATTGTCGACCAGCAGGATGGCGTTCTTGACCACGAGGCCCATCAGCATGATGAAGCCGATGGCCGAGAACATGTTGAGCGTCGAGCCGCCCACCAATAGCCCCAGCATCACCCCGATCAACGCCAGCGGCAACGACACCATGATGGCAATGGGCTGCAGGAAGCTGCCGAACTGGCTGGCCAGCACCAGATAGATGAAGATCACCGCCAGCAGCAGCGCCGATCCGGCGGCCCCCGCCGTCTCGTTCAGTTCCTCCACGTCACCGCCCATCGAGGTGCGGTAGCCCACCGGCATTTCGACACTATCCACCGCCGCCTGCAGCGCCGCCGTCACCGAGCCCAGTTCCACCCCGGACAGGTTGGCCGTGACGCTGACCTGCCGCGACAGGTCCCGCCGCAGGATTTCCCCTGGCCCTTCCGATTGCACGATCTGCGCCACCTGGTCGAGCCGCACCATGGCATTGGAGCCGGTGGCCCCGCTCTGGGTGATGGGGAGCGAACCCAGCGTCTCGACATCGTCACGCGCCCATTCGGGCAGCCGCACGGTCACGGTATAATTGTCGCCATTGGGCGCGGTCCAGTCGGTCACTTCCTCCCCACCCAGCATGGGCCCGAGCGTCGCGCCGATCTGTTGCAGGTTGACGCCAAGATCGCTGGCCCGGTCCCGTTCGATCCGCACGCCCAGCACCGGCTGGGCATCGTCGAGGCTGGATTTGACGTCGATCAGCCCGTCGATCGCCTCGAGCTTGGCCATCAATTGCCGCGCCAATTGGTCGAGCACGGTAAAATTGTCGCCATACATGATTATCGAAATGGGCGCCGAAACCCCGCCGCCCAACCCGCCTGCGGCACCCACACTGGTCTCCACACCGGGGATTTGCTGCAGCGCCAGACGAACCGGCTCGGTCATCTGCACCGGACTGCGGCTGCGCTCGGCCTTTTCGACCATGGTCACGACAATGGTCGCCTTGTTGTCGCCCGTCGTCGTGCCCGCATTGATCGTGGCATAGGTGCCCGCAACTTCCGGGAAGCGCTTGAGCGTCGCGTCGATCTGGCGGACCTTGCTGGCCGTGTAGTCGATGGACGAGCCCGTCGGCGTTTCGATATCGACCTGGAATTCGCCATTATCCGTCGCCGGCACGAATTCGACGCCCACCAGCGGAAACAGGAAGAACGTGCCGATAAACGAAGCGACCGCAATGGCTAGCGTCGTCTTGCGGAATTTGAGGCACCAGCGCAGCACGCCCCGATAGCCTTCCCCGATCCACTGGAAGAAGCGATCGAACTGCGCCACCGCCCGGCCGATAGGGCCACGCTTGGCATCGGGATGGGCAGCCGGATCGTACCAGACACTGCTCATCATCGGATCGAGTGTGAAGGCGACGAACAGCGAGATCAGCACGGCCACCGAAACGGTGACGCCGAACTGCAGGAAGAAGCGCCCCAAAATCCCTTCCATAAAGGCGACCGGCAGGAACACCGCGACGATCGACAGCGTGGTCGCCAGCACGGCGAGGCCAATTTCATTGGTGCCATCGAGCGCCGCCTGCCGGTGCGACTTGCCCATATGCAGGTGCCGCATGATGTTCTCGCGCACCACGATGGCATCGTCGATCAGAATGCCGACCGCCAGCGACAGCGCCATCAGCGTCATCATGTTGAGCGTGAAGCCCAGGAAATACAGCACGATCATCGCCCCGATGATCGAGATCGGCAGCGTCAGCCCCGTGATGACGGTGGAGCGCCACGAATTGAGGAACAGGAAGACGATGAACACGGCCAGCACCGCGCCTTCGATCAGCATGTTCTGCACCGCATGGAAGGAATCTTCCACCGGCACGGCATTGTCCCGCACGATTTCGAGCCGCACATCGTCCGGCAATTCATCGGCCTGCATGCGGGCGATCGCCGCGCGCACATCCTCGGCCACGCCGACCGTATTGGCGCCCTGCGTCTTGACCACATCGATGGCCAGAGCCGGCTGGCCATTGAGCAGCGCCATGCTGGTAATGTCGGCCTGGCCATCCTCGATGGTTGCCACGTCACGCAGATAGACCGCCTGGCCGCCCTGGCGCGCCACGATGATGTCGAGGAAATCATTGGCCTGCTCGATCCGGCCCTCGACCTGGATCGACTGCACCTGGTTGCCCTGGGTCAGCGAGCCCGCCGGCAGGTTCTGGTTTTCCTGATCCAGCGCCTGGATGACTTGGCTCACGCCCACATTGAACGCGTTGAGCTTGTCCGGATCGACCAGCACATTGAGCTGGCGCGGCACTCCGCCCACCACGGTGGCGCGGCCGACCCCGGAAATATTGGACAGCCGGGCGACGATCACATCCTCGGTCAACGCCGTCAGGTCGCGCGGCGACAGCGTTTGCGAGCTGACCGCCACCGAAATCACCGGCAATTCGGCCGGATCGAAGCGCAACACCTGGGCATCGCCCGCATTGTCGGGGAAACCCGCCTCGACAGTCGCCAGCCGGTCGCGCACATCCTGCGCCGCGGCCTGCGAATTGACGCTCATATCAAAAAAGATGAGCACCATGGCCTGGCCGGACTGCGAAGTGGACTGGATATTATCCAGTCCGCCAATCGTATTCACCGCCTCTTCGATCGGCTTGACGATGTCGTTTTCCACCGCCTCCGGCGAGGCGCCGGGATAGCTGACCACCACGGCGACCACGGGGAAGTCGATATTGGGCAATTGCTCGATCGGCAGCCGCTGATAGGAGTAGATGCCGAACACCAGCATGGCCACCATGATCATGGTGGCAAAGACCGGGTGATTGACGCTGATACGGGTGAGGAACATGGATCAGTTCTCCACCATCTCGATGCGATCGCCCGGCTCCAGCTGGGTCAGCACGGCCGTGACAATGATGTCGCCGGCGCTGATCCCCGAAGTGATCTCGATCAGTCGTCCCGCGCTCCACTCGCTGCCCTTTTCCACGCCCTGGCGAACAACACTGTCCCCCTCCACCTTGAGCACATAAAAGCCCTCGGCATCCTCGCGCACTGCCCCGCTGGGCAGCGCCAGCGCATCGGGCTGTTCGACTACCGTGATCTGGCCGACTGCGAACATGCCGCCGCGCAGCACCCCGTCGGCATTGTCCAGCGTGATATAGACCGGGATTGTCCGCGTGCCGGCGGCAGCCACCGGATTGACCCGCTCCACCTTGCCCTCGAAGGTGCGATTGGCAATGCCTTCCACCGATACGGCGACGCTCTGCCCGGGCTTGACCAATGCCCCGGCACTGACCGGCGCTGCTGCCGTCAGCTCGATCGTGGTGAGATCGACGATGGTGAAAACGGCCGTGCCCTGCGCCACCATCTGACCCGGCTCGACACTGCGTTCCGAAACGATGCCGGTCATCGGTGCCTTGATGGTGGCGTTCTGCACGCCAATGCGCGCCGCTTCCACCTGACCCTCGAGCGCCGCAAGATTGGCGCGCAGGGCATCAACGCTCGATTGCGCCTGTTCCAGCCCCGACGAAGCGGTTAAGCCGCGCTCGATCAGATCGGTGGTCCGCAAGAGTTGGCTTTCGGCCAGCACCAGTTGGGCCCGCGTAGCCGCCGCCGTGCTGGTCTGCTGGTCGAGCTGGATGCGCAGGCTTTCGGTATCGAGCTGCACCAGCACATCGCCCTCGTTAACCGCATCGCCCGGCCGCGCCATCACGGCCACGGCGCGCGCCGAAACCTGTGAGGCCACCTGCGTCTGCCGCTGCGGTCCCAGCGAGCCGGTGACCTTGACCTGCTGCGCCAGGGTCTGCGGCGCCACACTGGTGACCTCGGATGTGGTGACCTGCATCACCGTCTCGGCAGCAGCGGTTTCCACCGGCGCTTCGGGCGGCGGCTGCAGCATGTTGAACGCGATGAAGGCGACTATCGCCAGCACCACGAGCGCCAGCAGGATCCATGGCCAGCGGCGGCGGCGCGGTTTCTCACCGGCCGCGATCCGCGCTGCATTGGCTTTGTCGTGTTTGCTCTGTGCCCATTCGGGCTTGGCGGCGGGAGCGGTCATGGCTGGACACCGTCTGGTTTATGGGCCGGCTCGTCAGTGCAATGGCTGGCCTGTTGGCAAAAAATCGGCTGATCAGAAATAGCGGTCGGCAAGCTTGCGGCCTGACGCGTCGCCGGACCCTCCTCTCGGCAAACAACAATGTCAGCACCTGCCTTGATACAGGCGGCCTGATCGTTTCGATGAGGCAACTATAATGCGATTTGCCCGCTGCGTAATAGTCGCAAGATTAGCGGGCGGAGACGCCGCTCACGGTCCAGCGCCCCACCGGCTTGAACGCCTCGGCTTCGATATCGCGGCAATTGCCCTGCACGTCGAACTGCGTCCGCGTCAGCGCCACGCTGAGCGCAATGCCCGCAACACTAAACCGCACATCCATGTCATCGACCGAAATATCGGCCGTTTCATCCAACTGCACTTGGGCCTGGGCATAGCCATGCCCCTCGGCCCAGCGCATCGCCGCAATCTCGGCAGTCTGCCGTGCTTCATCCAACCCATTGCGCCCCTTGAAGGCGGGGAGGAAATATTGCCCGCGTGACAGGGCATCGAGAAAGGCCGGCACATCGGCCGGCGTCAGCCGCCCATAGCGGTCCCGATTGGGCATGACGATCACCGAGGGCGCAAAATGGCACCCCCCGATATGGGTGCATTGCAGCACATCGAACGCATCGGTGCTCGCCGCCAGGGCCTTATAGACCGGAAAACCATAGCGCGCGCAGCAGGCATCGGTCTTGGCGTCCGTGCAGCACAAGATCACCTGCCGCTCGAACACGTCCCCCGGCAACGCCTGCCCCTCGCCCCATGCGATAACCAGCGCGGCCGCTTCCGCCTGATCGGCCGGCACATAGCGCCGTCCATCGGGAAACGACAGCAGCTCCAGCTCCGTCCCGTCTCCGCTATCGACCAGCCCGACATAGCGGCCATGGCCCATGCTCGCCTTCATGGCGCCTTGCAGCGCCTCGCTCATGTCGGCGGCCATATAGCGCGGCCGCCGCCATTTGCCCTTGGGCCAGCGGATGAACAAATGCCGCTCGGCTAGCGCCCCCATACCCTCCTGGGGTTCGCCTTTGGCAATGGCCAGATCGGTGCAGAACAGGCGAACCATTTACTGGCCAAGCGGCGGCAGGGTCACGCCATAGATATCGGCCAGATCGTCCAGCATCATATAGGCGCAATAAATGCCGCCGCCGGCATTCCACGCCAATTCGCCCACGCGCTGCGCCTTGCCCGCCTTCACCGCCTCAAGGTTGAGCCAGAGCGGATCGGCCAGCCACTCGTCCATATTGGCCTTGTCTTCACTATTGTCGTTGTCCGAGGAGAAGTAGAAAATGCGATCGCCCGCCATTTCGGGGATGCGTTCCTTCTGCACCTCAGTGAAGGTCTCGGTGTGATCCTGCGCCGGCGGGCGCTTGAATCCGACAAGATCCAGCACAACGCCGGGGAAGCTGCCGCGGAAATAAAGCCGCGTGCGCGACGGCGAGAAGCGCACCAGCGAAATTTCTTCATTCACACCATCGCCAATGGCTGCCGCCAGTTCCTTGGCGCGCACTTCCAGCGCCGCGACATTTGCCGCCGCCTTGTCGCCCAGGCCCAGCACCTCGCCATAGAATTGATAATTCTTGAGCCAGCTTTCCCCGATCGTTTCCGACATCACCGTCGGTGCAATGGCCGAAAGCTGCTCATATATTTTTTCCTGGCGCACCTTGGTGCCGATGATCAGGTCGGGTTCGAGCGAGGCGACCAGTTCAAGATTAATCGCCGTCTCGGTGCCCAGCGAAACCGCGTCACCCAGCAGTGGCACCAGATGGTCGTAAAACGGGTCAACGTCCCAGCTCTGCGCCGCCCCGACCGGCACCACGCCCAGATGCAGCAATGCCTCGGTGCCTTCATTGGTCAGGATCACCACGCGCTGCGGCTGGTCGGGCACTTCGGTCACGCCCATGGCGTGGGTAATTTCCCGCGCCTGCGCGCTCGATAGCATCAGGGCCGCAAACAGGCCGGCAGAGAACAGGTGCTTCAACATGGATCAGCTCAAAATAGAATAAAAAACGGCCACCCGCTTGCCGCGGATGGCCAGGGATTTCTAGCGGGTGGAGGCCAGCCCATAATGTTTTTCGACATCGTCGAGCAGCAGGTTGGCGGCGATGACGCCACCGGCCGTATTCCAGATCGTGTCGGAAACGGCATAGGCCCTGCCGGCTTTCACCACGGGCAGGTTCTGCCACAGCGGGTCGGCGGTCCACTCCGCCGCCACCTTCTCGGCAACGCCATCGCCCACTTCATAGACGAAGTAGAACAGGCGATCGCCGTCGAAATCGGGAATGCGTTCCTTGCCCACATCGTCGGCAAATTCCGGCTTGTCCTGCGACGCAGGGCGCCTGAAGCCGATTTCACTCAGGATCAGGCCGGCGAAAGTGTCCTTGTAATAGATGCGGGTCATGCCCGACATGAAGCGCACCAGCGAGACTTTCTCCTCGAGCAGCGGACCGGCCTCCGCGGCGATCTTGGCGATGCGCTCGTCATAGGCCGCCAGCGCCGCCTTGCCCTCTTCGCCCTTGCCGGCCGCCTCGGTGTAAAGCGCCATATTGACCTTCCAGTCGCCGCGCAGGCGCTCGGACATTACGGTCGGCGCAATCGCGGAGAGCTGATCGTAGATCTTCTCCTGGCGCATCTTGTTGCCGATGATCAGGTCCGGCTGCAGCGCCGCAATGGCTTCGAGGTTGATCGCCGATTCCTCGCCGACCACGGTGACATCGGTCATGTCATCAGCGATATGATCGTACCAGGGATTGCCCACCCAGGACTGCACCGCCCCAACGGGCTTGATGCCCACGGCCAGCAGCGCTTCGGTGCCTTCATTGGTCAGGATAACGATCCGCTGCGGACTGTCCGGCACCTCGGTTGTGCCCATGGCGTGGGTGATTTCGCGGGCCAGGGCGCCCGGCGCCAGTGCCAGAATGGCGGCGCAGGCCATCGCCGCGAATGTGTTGCGAAGAGTGGACATGACAATCCTAAATCTTGACATGAGGGATCAGAAAATGGTCTGGGCAAACAGTCAGAATTTAGTATGACTGTCAATATCAGCTTATTGGTCTTTTCCCCTGTCCGACCTCGCCCACGCCTCTTCCCGTCCCGTGCTCGCCGCCCTGCCGTTTCCGGCAATCTGGGTGGGGCTCATCATTGCCCTGCTCGCCGCCATGCTGATGAGCCTGACGCTGGGCTTCAAGCTCTATGGGCTCGATCAGGTCTGGCAGGCGCTGTTCGCCTTTGACGGCTCGGAAACCGCTGTGGTCATCTCCAATCTGCGGCTGCCCCGCGCGGTCCTCGCGCCACTGGTCGGTGCCGCGCTCGCCATTGCCGGCGTCATCGTGCAGACCCTGTCGCGCAACCGCATCGCCTCGCCCGACACGCTTGGCCTCAATGCCGGCGCCTCCCTGGCAGTCGTGGTTGCCAGCACCGCTTTTGGCGTCGGCTCGCTGCTCGGGCTTTCCATGTCGGCAGCTTTGGGCGCCCTGCTGACCAGCTTTCTGGTCTTTGCCATCGCGGCGGGGGCAGGGGGGCTGTCGCCCATCCGCATCGTGCTGATCGGCGTCACCATTGCCGGGCTTGGCCATTCCATCGTCGAAATGATCCTCACCACCAATGAAGCGCAACTGCAGCAATTGCTGTTCTGGCTCTCGGGTTCCTTCGTCGATCGCCCCATGACCCTGGCGCAGACCGGCGCACCCATCGTCCTCATCGGCGCCGCACTGGCGTTGCTGCTGCACCGGGCGCTGGATGCGCTGCAGGCCGACGATTCCACCGCCACCAGCCTTGGCGTACCGCTGGCTCTGGTGCGCGGCGGCAGTTTCGTGTCGGTCGCATTGCTCACCGGCGCCGCTGTTTCCATGGCCGGCCCCGTCACCTTTGTCGGCCTCGTCGTGCCCCATGCCGCGCGCCGCCTTGTCGGCCTGCGCCATGCCCGGCAAATTCCCGCCGCCGCCCTGCTCGGCGCCATCTATGCGACGCTAGCCGATGTCGCCGCGCGCTTCATCATCTACCCGGTCGAAGCCCCCGTCGGCGCCATCACCGCTGTCGTGGGTGGCGTGGTCCTTCTGGTCCTGCTCAAGCGGAGGGCAGCATGAGCGGCCTCACCTCCAATCTCGCCCCGGCCCGCGCGCCGGCGGCGCTCGGCCTCATGGCGCTGGCCTTCGTGCTGCTCGCGCTCAGCGGCGTCGCCTTCGGTTCCACCTGGATTCCGCTCGATCAGGTGACCAGGGTCATCCTCGGCGCCGGCGAGAAAACCCAGAACCTCATCGTGCTGCAATTGCGCCTGCCGCGCGTCGTCATCGCGGCCCTTGCCGGTGGCGGCATGGCGGCGGCAGGCTTCCTGCTGCAAAAAATCACCCGCAATTCGCTGGCCTCCCCCGGCGTGCTGGGCGTCATCGATGGCGCAGCCTTGGGCGTCGTCATTTTCCTGGCCCTGCTGTCCGACGAATCCAATGCGCTGGTCACCTCCATCGCCTACCAGCCGGTCGCCGCGACCCTGGGCGCGCTGGCCGCCATATCGCTGGTCTTCATCCTCTCGGGCCGTCAGGCCTCCTCGGCCATTCGCCTGCTGCTGTTCGGCATTGCCATCGCCGCTGTCGCCAAGGCCATCACCATCGTCATGATGCTGATCGGCCCCATCTATCGAACCAGCCAGGCGGCGCGCTGGATTGCCGGCTCGGTCAACGAAATCAACTGGAGCGAAATCCAGGTCACCGCCCTCGCCATGCTGCCGCTACTGCTGCTCTCGCTCATCGCCGCCCGCAAGCTGCCCCCGGCCGATCTCGATGAAGTCTCCGCCCGCGGCGTCGGCCTCGATCTGCCGCTCTTTCGCGTGCTGATCTTCGCGCTGGCCGCCGCGCTCACCGCCGTGTCGGTGGCCTTTGTCGGCGGCGTCGGCTTTATCGGCCTGATGGCGCCACACCTGGCGCGGCTCCTCGTCGGCCGCAATGTCTATGCCGGTCTTGTGGGTAGCTTCCTGCTCGGCGCCATCATGCTGGTCGCGGCCGATCTCATCGTCCGGGTGGCCTTTGCCCCCATCGAAGTTCCCGCCGGCACGGTGACTGCGGTTATCGGCGCACCCTATTTCCTCTTCTTGCTGATGGGCAGGCAACGCCATGACGGATAGCGCTATGGATACCCGCATTTCGGTCGACAATCTCAGCCTGGCCTATGGCCCTATCAGCGTGCTCAACGCCTTGTCCCTGCCCATCCCCAAGGGCAAGATCACCGTGCTCGCCGGCCCCAATGGCTGCGGCAAGTCCACGCTGCTCCGCGCCATCCGCCGCCTGCATAAGCCCAGCGGCGGCCAAGTGCGGCTCGGCGATGTAGATATTTCCACCCTCAATGACCGCATGCTGGCCCGCCAGATTGGGCTGCTCGCCCAAAGCCCCTCAGCGCCCGACGACATGACGGTGGAAGAGCTGGTCCGCCTCGGCCGCTATCCGCATCAATCCATGATGCAGCCCTGGAGCGGTGACGATGCCGCGGCGCTCGATCGCGCCATGGCCGGCACCGGCGTCGATCATCTGCGCAAGCGCCGCCTCGGTTCGCTCTCGGGCGGTCAATTGCAGCGCGTCTGGATCGCCATGGTGCTGGCGCAGGAAACCGATGTGGTCTGCCTCGATGAGCCGGTCAATCACCTCGACATGGCGCACCAGCTCGATTGCCTCGATCTCGTGCGTCAGCTCAATGCCGATTTCGGCCGCACCGTCGTGCTCGTCCTGCACGATCTGAACCTGGCCGCCCGCTATGCCGACCGCTTGGTCTTCCTGCGCGACGGCGCCATCGCCGCCTCCGGCACGCCCGAGGAATTGATGACCGAAGCCACCATCGCCCGCGTTTTCGACGTGCAATCCATGGTCATCACCGACCCCGTCCACGGCCGCCCGCTCTGCATCCCCCTGCGGACGCAGAGCAGCACGGCTGCGGCTTAGGGGAGCCACGGTCCAGTCCCCTCCCCCTTGAGGGGAGGGCTAGGGTGGGGGTTCTGCGGCCCCAACATACTTGATGCCGGTGGAGAATACAGAACCCCCACCCTCAATCCCTCCCCTCAAGGGGGAGGGAGGCAGATCGCAGCTTCAGCCTAAGCCCGTGCCGACCAGATCGGCGTCGGCGCATAGGCAAATTCCCTATCGAACGGATATTGCGCGACGCTTTTATGGTTGCGCACCAGCCGCTCGACAAACTGATCCACCACGCCCGGCGATAGCGCCATCAGGCTCGGATTGGCGATCGGCCCCAGATCGGGCGACAGATAGCCTGATTTGACCACGACAATTTTCGCCGTCCGCGGATCAAGCCCCAGCCGCGTGAAATCGGGAATATTGTGAAATGGCCGCCGGCGCACCGTCAGCACCAGATCGATCCCGCCAATCCGCACCACCGCCTCGCGCAGCCGCTCCTCACCCGTCTCCAGCAGGAACACCACTTCGGCTTCCGCTGTGACCGGCACGCTGCTGCGATCAAGACTCCCACCAATCTTGAGCTGGACTTTCGCCCCGACACCCGCCGCATAAGCCGCTTCGGTCGCCGCCCTGTCGGCAATGCCGGCAAACACCACGCCCTGCGCATTCCGGGCAATCAGCGCCGCCAGCACTTCGGCCCGGTCACCCACCCCGCCGCCGGTCGGATTATCCCCCGACTCCGCCAGCACCACCGGCCCACTCACCGACGTCACAGCCCAATCAACGCATTCCTCGATACTGCCCGTCTTGGTGCCAAAGACGAACTCGCTCCGAATATCCCAATAATTCTGCGCCAAAGCCGAGGCAGCTTTTTCCATGGCCGCCCGGTCCGTGCCGGTAATCACCGCGCAAGCCGTCGCCCGCGGCTCATCCGCCCAGACATAGCCAACCTGGAACGAAGCATCCCAGATGCCGGTCGGGTCCTCGGTCTCCTGCAATTGCGTATAAAAACTGCGCGCCGGCTCGTCCTGAGTACTGGTTCGCTCACCCGGCAGCAGCACCGGCACCGGCGCCCAGACGATGGCCGGCCGCTGCCCACTCCGCAGTGCCCGCACCAGCATGGTCACCGCCCGGCGCATCGTGTCCGGCACGTCGATATGCGGCGCCGTGCGATAGGTGGAGAAAATATCCAGGCTATCGACAATGCGCTGGCTGACATTGCCATGTAGATCATAACTCGCCGCAATCAGCACATCCGGCCCGACCACTGCCCGCACCGCCGCAATGAAATCCCCCTCGGCGTCGAACATGCCCTCGACAAACATGGCGCCATGCATGGCGAGGTACACCCCATCCAGCGGCAAGGCCTGCTTCAGCCCCTCAAGAATCTCACCCTTCCAGCGCTCATAAATCCCGCGCTCCACCGGCCCGCCGGCAATGGCGCGGGCATGCAGGATGGTGATGAACTCGGCCGGAAAATGCGTCAGGAAATCGAAATAGGCATCCTTGAGCATGCCGGGGCCGCGCAATACGCGAAAATCGGCCTCGCGCGCCAGCACGGGATTATAGGTGCTGCATTCGGTATGCAGCCCGGCAACGGCAATGCGCATCTCAAAGAACTCCAGGAATTTCCGCTTCAGGATTGTGATCCGCCGCCCGCTGCTTGACCATCAGCCGCCCGGTCAGCAGCAGGCTCACAAGCAGCACCGGCACCAGCGCCAACAGGCCCAGCCGCATATTGGCATGCTCGGCAATAAAGCCGATCACCGGCGGGCCGATCAGGAACCCGCACAGCGCCACGAAGGACAAGACCGCCACATTGGACGAGGAGGGCCGATCGGTCAGGCTCGCCGCCGCTGTCACCGCCAGTGGGAAGCCCACCGAAACGCCCAAGCCAATGATGGCAAAGCCGAACAGGGCTGCAATCGTATTGGGCGCAATGAACAGGATCGCCGCCCCCGCCAATGCTAGCGTGCCGCAAATGCGGGCCGTATTGACCGCCCCGAACCGCGCCTTGAGCGTGTCCCCGCCAAACCGCCCGGTGGCCACCATGAAGGCGAACACTGAATAACCCAGACCGGCCAGCCCGCCATCGGCGCCCAACGCTTCGCGCAGGAACACCGCCGACCAATCGGCCATTGCCCCCTCGGTCATGGTAATGCCGAACACGAAAAAGCAGATGCCCAGCAGCGCCCAGCTCGGCATGGCCCAGGCCGAGCGCTGTCCTTCGGTCTTCGTTTCGCCTTCCGGCGCGACCAGAGGCAGAAGCAGCGCCACGATCACGCCCAGCGGCAGATTGATCGCCGCCACCAGCAAAATCGCCCAATGCGGCGCCAGCCCAATCGCCGCCAGCGCAGAGCCAATCAGGCTCCCCACCATGATCCCCACCGACCAGAAACCATGCGATTTGGTCATGATCAGCGAGCCCGTGGATTTCTCCACCGCATCGGCCTGCACATTGAGGCCCAGCTCAAGAAACGAGATCGACGAGCCGGCCAGCATCAGCGCCACGAACAGCAGCGTCGGATTGGGCGCAAAGGCTGGCAGGCTGACCGCGATAGCGTAGAAGAAAAAGCCGTAGAGAATTGCCGCCCGCGGTCCGATCTTGCCGACCAGCGGCCCGGCAAAGGGCAGCGTCAGCAGCGTGCCGCAGGGCAGGCCCAATAGCGTAAAGGCCAAAGCCGCCGGCCCCAGCCCCAGCGCCTGCTGCACATCCGGAATCCGCGGCAGCCACGAGCCGAACGCGATCGGCTGCAGGAAAAACACCAGCATGGTCAGCCGCTGAACGCTCCATCCCCCCATTGTCGTTCAGCCTTTTCGCGGAGTGCCCATGGGGAAGGGGAGGTAGCCGGCAAAGCCCGTCAGCTTCCAGGCGCCGGCCACCTTGCGGCAGAAATACAGCGTCTGCCAGTTCATGATTTCCTTGCGGCCATCGGCCAGCGCGATCGTGCCGTCGAATTTCTTGTGCGCGATGGCGATGTCGCCATTGATCTCGATATGCTGCAGCGTCGTGTTGCGGAAAATGGCGAGGCGCTGATCCTCCGCGTATTTTACCTTCTGGCTTTCTGCCGCCTGGCGCAGCCATTCGTCGCGATAGGCCTCCAGCGTCGGGAAGCCGATTTTCCAGCTATCGGGATTGTCCGAGCCACCGCCATTGATGCCCAGAAATCCCTCGCGCACGAAGTCGCCATCCACCATGCTCCAGTCGGCGCTGACAAAGGCGTCGATATCGCGCTCGACCAGCATGGTCCAGATCGCGCCGCGGTCGGGGTCATGGGGGAAGGGGTTGGTGGTGTGGCTCATCTGGCTCTCTCCCGGGCCTCAGGCAGGCCGCTGCGGCAAATGCCGGGGATTCTGCCTGACTCTGTTATAAATTTTCATTTCTGACATCCGTGCGAAGCCCGCTTTGAGGCACGTACATAGATACCAATCCGAGCATGCTGCCTTTTTCCGGCACGCTTGTCCACAGCGAAAAATGCGGAAAAATCGGTGAAATCGCTCAGGTTTTCAGCAGAATGGCGCCGGTTTGGGCAAGCCCACCTGCGGTCTAGATTGGTATTGTGGATGTGTCGGATTCGTGTTGACATCCTGTTCGGAACGATCCTAATCTTGAAAATAGTTTACAGAAAACCCGACCAGTCCAACAGAGAATGGCGGGAACAGGATGGGCGTATATCTATGCGGGTTGGCATTATCGGTCTGGGCTATCGTCTGGGTTATCTGGCACGGGTGTTCTCCGTGGCGCGCGACGATTTCAACATCGTCGGCTATGTCGATCCCGCCCCGGCTGGCCTGCCCTATGCCACCGAGCACGGCGTCAATGTCGGCAAGCAATATGATAGCCTCGAGGCCATGCTCGACAATGAGCAGCTCGACCTGCTGATGGTCGGTTCGCCCAATCACCTCCATCTCGGCCATATCCGCATCGGGCTCGAACGCGGCCTCAAGATTTTCACCGAAAAGCCGGTGGTCACCTCAGTCGAAGACACCATGGCGCTGGCCGAGCTGATCGCCCAATACGGCTCCGACAATCTGATGGTCGGTCTCGTGCTGCGCTATGCCCCGCTCTATGTGGACCTGCGCAAGGCCCAGGCCGAGGGCCAATTGGGCGACATCACCTCCATCGAGGCCTCCGAGCATATCCCGCCCTATCACGGCGCTTTCTTCATGCGCGACTGGCGCCGCTACGAGAAATATTCGGGCAGCTTCATGCTCGAAAAATGCTGCCATGATCTCGATCTCTATAATGGCGTCATGGGCTGCCGCCCCAAATATGTCTCCAGCTTTGGCGGCCGCCGCACTTTCGTGCCCAAGAATGCGCCCCAGGTTACGGGCATCAACGACATGGAAGTCTACCATCGCAAGCCCTCCGGCTGGCAGGGTAGCGACAAGGTGTTCGACAGCGATGGCGACATCATCGATTTCCAGACGGCAATGGTGCAATATGAAAATGGCGCCGCGCTGACCTTTCATACCAATCTGAACGTGCCAGACGATTTCCGCCGCTTCGCAGTGATGGGAGCCAAGGGCATGGCCGAAGGCGATTTCATCCGCAATTTCCTGCGTGTCACGGACTCGCGCACGTCCGAGCGCCTCGTTGACACGACCTACAAGACCAGCGGCCTCAGCCAGCACTATGGCGCCGACGAGCAGATGGCCGAAGATATTCTCAAGCATATCGTGGACGGCGCGCCCCTGCCGGTCTCGGTCACGGACGCATTGGAGGCGGGCCTCTTGGCGCTCTCCATGGACAAGGCGATGGCGAGCCGATCGGTGGTGGACATGACGCCCATCTGGCAACAATTCGATGCGGCTTTAGGCCGAGCGAGCTGAGGAGCAGGTAGATGACCGGTACTCGCAGCGCTTCCCTCTTCGCTCTGGCCTTACTGGCTCCCGCCCTCATCTACATCCTGATCATCGTTGCCTATCCGCTGTTCGACACGGTGGTCCTCAGCTTCACCAATGCGGCCCTCCGCCCGACCTATGATTTCGTCGGCTGGGCCAATTATCAACGCATTTTCGGCGCCGGCAATTTCACTGAAGTCATCCTGCGCACCTTCATCTGGACCTTCTTCTCGGTCGCCACCAAGATGATCATCGGCACTTTGGGCGCTACCCTGCTCAATGCCGCCATCCCCGGCCAGACCGTGTTCCGCATTCTCACCATGCCGCCCTGGATCGTGCCCATGGCGATCGGCATTTTCATGTGGGGCTGGATGTATAACGGCCAGTTCGGCATGATTTCCGGCCTGTTGCAGAATTTCGGCATCATCAGCAAGCCATGGCCGATCCTGGCGCAAGGTAGCTCGGCCTTCTGGGCCACCATCGTCACTGATGTGTGGATCGGGGTGCCCATGGTCACCATCTATCTGCTGGCCGCCATACAATCCATTCCCAAGGATCTCTATGAAGCCGCCTGGACCGATGGTGCATCCCGGTCCTATCGCTTCCGCCGCATCACCCTGCCTTTGATGATGCCGGCCATGCTGACCATGAGCTTGCTCAGCCTGATCGCCACTTTCAATTCCTTCGATATCATCTGGATCCTGACCCAGGGCGGCCCGTCCGGCTCCACCACCACCATGATCATCGATACCTACAAGACGGCCATCGGCTCCCGCAAATATGGCGAAGGCGCCGCCCGCGCCGTGGTGATCTGCATTTTCGTGTCGATCTTCTGCCTCGTCTATTTCCGGGCGGTCCGCAAACTCTCGCAGGGAGAAGCCAAATGAGTGCCGATAACTCAAGCTCCGCTTTGCCCCCGGGCGCCAATCCCCTGGCCACCAGTGCTAGCGCCATGGCGCAGGTCACCACCCGCCCGCGCGCCCGCTCCACCAAGGCTATGATCGACCGCTATAAGTGGTATGAGGTCGTCGCCCTCTATGCCGGCATGGCCGTGTTCCTGTTCTTTGTGCTGGCCCCCTTCATCGAAGGCTTCCTGGTCTCGCTCAAGCCGCTGAGCCAGCTGTTCTCCACGCCCTATAACTTCATTCCGCAGAACGGCTCGTTCGACGCCTATTTCCAGATGTGGCGCTCGGTGCCCATGCTGGGCATGCACATCTTCAATTCCTTCTTCATCTCCTCGGTGGTGACGCTGATCGTCGTCATCATCGTGGTGCCGGCCGCCTATGCCTTTGCCCGCTTCCAGTTTGCCGGGTCCGGGCTCCTGCTGGGCATGTTCCTGGCCGTCAACATGTTCTCGGGCGCCGTGCTGCTGATCCCGCTGTTCCGCCTGATGCGACAGCTGATGCTGCTCAACACCTATTGGGCCATGATCGTGCCGGGCGCCGCTTTCCTCATTCCCTCGTCCATCTGGCTGTTGCGCACCTATATGATGCGCATTCCGCGCGAGCTGGACGAAGCCGCCTGGGTCGATGGCGCGTCCCGCCTATATACCCTGCGCCGGGTCATCCTGCCGCTGGCTATGCCGGGCATTGTCGTGGTCGCGATCATGACCTTCATCGGCGCCTATGCCCAGCAATTCATCTTCGCGCTGACCTTCAATTCCCGGACTGAATTCATGCCGCTGCCGGTTGGGCTCTTCGCCTTTTTCGGCAAGCAGGAAGTGCAGTGGAACGAGTTGATGGCGGCCAGTTTCGTCGGAATCCTGCCGGTCATGATCGTCATCGTGTTCCTGCAGCGCTATCTCGTCGCCGGCCTCACCGCCGGTGCCGTGAAGCAATAGGGGAAGGCCGGGCGGAAGAAGGGTCCGTCAGGCTGTCAAGTTTGGAGCGGGATTTCGGTCCTGCTCCGAGGGAAGGCGCTCTTCGGGGCGTGCAACAAGGGAGACTACAAAGTGCAAAAAACGACCGGCCTAATCGCGGTGTCGCTGCTGGCCCTGGCGGCCTCGGCACCCGCTTCATTCGCCCAGGACGTCAAGGAAATCAGCTTCATCAACTGCGGTGACGAACTCACGGCAGGCTACGCCGACTATTTCAAGGAATGGGAAGCCGAAAATCCGGGCTTCAAGGTCGTGCCCGAAGTCGTGGGCTGGGGCCAGTGCCAGGATAAGGTGACCACGCTCGCTGCCGCCGGCACGCCCGTCGCGCTGGCCTATGTCGGCTCGCGCACCCTCAAGCAGTTCGCCCTCAACGATCTCATCGTCCCCGTGCCGATGACCGACGAGGAAAAGGCCGGCTATTACAATTACGTGCCCGATACCGTCACCTTCGACGGCACCCAGTGGGGCGTCCCGGTCGCCTTCTCGACCAAGGCCTTCTACTGGAACAAGGATGTCTTCAAGGCTGCCGGGCTCGACCCGGAGGTCCCGCCCAAGACCTGGGAGGAAGAGATCGCCTTCGCCAAGCAGATCGAAGACAATACCGACTTTGACGGTTTCGGCGTCGTCGCCAAGACCTTCGACAACACCATGCACCAGTTCCTCCATTGGGTTTACACCAATGACGGCCAGGTCATCGATGCCGATGGCAATATCGTGCTCGACTCGCCGCAGAACCTGGAAGCCCTCACCGCGCTCAAGGACATCTCGGCCTATTCCGAAGAAGGCCCGACCGCGTACGAGCAGAACGAAGTGCGCGCCATCTGGCTCGACGGCACGCTGGGCATGATCCATGCTTCGCCCAACGCCGCCAATCTGGCCACCGAAGCCGGCATGAACTGGGGCGTTGCCGCCCTGCCGCTTGGCCCATCCGCCAAGGGTCCGGGCACCCTGCTGATCACCGACTCGCTGGCCGTGTTCAAGGGCTCGGGCGTTGAAGAGCAGGCCACCAGCCTTGCCAAATACCTGACTTCGGGCGAACGCCAATGGGCTGCCGAAATGGCCCAGGGCCTGACCCCGCTCCGCCCGCTTGAGCCCCAGACCGCCGAACTGCTCGCCGAGAAGCCCTATTGGGCGCCCTTCCTCGACGGCATCGAATTCGGTGGTCCCGAGCCGCTGCTGACCGACTATGTCGGCCTGCAGAACGTGATGATCGAAATGGTGCAGTCCGTCGTGACCGGCGCCGCCGAGCCCGCCGCTGCCCTCACCACGGCTGCCGGCGAACTCGAGCAGTACAAGTAAGCCTGAAGTTCGGCCGTCGCCTTCGGGCGGCGGCCATCCCGACACCCTTTCTACCCGCCCGCGGGAACCGCCCCGCCGCCCGGAGACGCAACGCCATGTCCCAGCTCAGCCTCAAGCACCTTGAGAAAAGCTTCAACGAAGCCAAAATCATCAAGGGGATCGACCTCGAGGTGTCCGAGGGCGAGTTCGTCGTCTTTGTCGGCCCCTCCGGCTGCGGCAAATCCACCCTGCTGCGCATGATTGCCGGGCTCGAAGATGTCAGCGCCGGCGAGATTTCCATTGGCGGCAAGGTCGTCAATGATCTGCCCCCCGTGCAGCGCGGCATTGCCATGGTGTTCCAGTCCTATGCGCTCTACCCGCATATGACCGTCTACGAAAACATTGCCTTCCCGCTGCGCGTCGAAAAGCTGCCCCAGGCCGAAGTCGACAAGCGCGTGCATGCCGCTGCCAAGGTGCTGCAGCTCGAGCCGCGCCTGCAACATCGCCCCGGCATGCTCTCAGGCGGCCAGCGCCAGCGCGTTGCCATCGGCCGTGCCATCGTGCGCCAGCCCAAGATTTTCCTGTTCGACGAACCTTTGTCCAATCTCGACGCCGCGCTCCGCTCGGAAATGCGCATCGAGCTGATGGAACTGCACAAGCGCCTGGGTTCCACCATGATCTACGTCACCCACGATCAGGTCGAGGCCATGACCATGGCCGACAAGATCGTCGTGCTCGATGCCGGCGTGATCGCCCAGGTGGGCTCCCCGCTCCAGCTCTATCACAAGCCCGACAATATCTTCGTCGCCGGCTTTATCGGCAGCCCCAAGATGAATTTCATCAACGGCAATGTGACCTCGGCCGATGGCGAGACCGTCACGGTCGATCTGGGCGAATTGGGCACCATCGCCCTGCCGCGCCAGTCCAAGGCAATCCATGGCCAGTCGGTCACGCTGGGCATCCGCCCCGAGCACCTGACGCTGGAGGGCGGCGATTTCGCCCTCACCATCACGCCCAAGATCGTCGAGCATCTGGGCATCCACACCGTCAGCTACGCCAACCTGCCCGCCGGAGAAAACTTCGTCGCCCTGTTCGAAGGCGACCCCAAAGTGGCAGAAGGCCAGCCCACCAAAATGGGCTTTGCCATTCATCAGGCGCATCTGTTCGACGAAAAGGGCCTGGCCGTTTACTGAGAGGCCTTTAAGAGTCGGGGGAGAGCAGCATGTTGGATATCGTCGGTCTGTTGCAGACCGAAAAGAACGCGTTCACGCGGTCGGAGCGCGCTCTGACCGAGATCGTGCTCGCCGATGTCGACAGCGTGCTCAAAATGTCCATCGTCGATCTGGCGGCGCAGGCCGATGTCTCCCCGCCCACCGTCACCCGCTTCTGCCGGCGTCTGGGCTGCGACAGCTATGCCGATTTCAAGGTGCGGCTGGCCCAGTCCCGCTTTGTCGGGCAGCGCTATTTCTCGCCCGCCGCCAGCCCCTCCAATGTGCGCGAAATCGCCCAGGGCGTCGTCAACGGCATCCAGTCCATCATCTACGAAACCTTCGAACATCTCGATTTCGCTGCCGTCGAACGCGCCGGTGAAGCCATTGCCAAGTCTAATTTCGTGCTGGCCTTCGGCTCGGGCGGCGCCTCCTCGATGATGGCCGGCGAAATCGAAACGCGCCTGTTCCGCCTGGGCCTGCGGGTCGCCTCCACCGAAGATCATCAATTGCAGATGATGCGCGCCGCCTCCGCCCCGCCCGGTACGGTCATCGTCGCCTTTTCGCTTTCCGGCAATAATGCGCAGCTGGCCAAGACGCTCACCGTGGCCGGTGAATATGGCCTGACCCGCATCGTGGTCACCCGCTCATCCTCCATGGTCTCGGCCCAATCCGACATCCTGCTGCCGGTCAATTGGCACGAGAACATCGATATCCTGCGCCCAACGCCCGGCCGCTACGCCTTTTTGGCCACGGTCGACGTGCTGGCCCAGACGGTCGCCACCCGCCTTGGCCCGTCCGCCGTCGCCAGCATGCGGCGCATCAAGCATCAGCTCGTCGTCAATCGCGACGGCGACGACGCCCAGCCTCTCGGGGACTGAGCTTTCCTTCCACTCCTTGCCATCGGGATAATGCCATGACTGCCGGCCATTCTTTGTCGCTCGTAACCACCTGGACCCCTGCCAGCGAAGGCGAAAGCCTCGCTTACGGCATCGAGCTCACCAATAATGGCGACACCGCGCTCAAGGACTTTACACTGGGCTTTTCCGGCCCCGCCCGTATCGATCCGCACGCCACGCTCGAAAACGGCAAGCTGCTCAAGCGCCTCTCCAACCACACCCTGATTGCGCCCCCCGACGGCCTCGTGCTCGAACCCGGCCAAACCTGGAAAGCCATTGCCCGCGGCCTCTCCTATGGCTTGCGCCATTGGAGCGACGGCGCCAATTCCGGCTATGTGGCCCTCGCCGACGGCACCATCATCACCCTGCCCACCGCCCCCACCCAGGGCAAGGGCCACAATTCTCCGCTGCTCAAGGGCGCGGCGAAGTTCAAGGTGCCCGCCAAGGCGCCGGTTCCCGTCTCGATCATCCCCTGGCCCAAATCCGTCGCCACCACCGGCGCCCGCATCGTCCCGCCCGGCTTCGACTTGCAACCGCAGGGCGAGGATGCGTCCAAAGCCGCCGCCGCCTTCGCAACCCTGGTCGCCGACCTCTTCCCCGTCGAAGCCATCGTCCGCCCCGCCTCCGAAGCCGGCATGCCGGTGCAGATCGTGCACAAGCTGGGCCTCGGCGCCGAAGCCTATGAAGTCAGCTTCGCCGACAATGCCGCCACCGTTTCCGCTACCACCCGCCAGGGCATGTTCTACGGCCTGGTCACCCTGGGCCACATCCTGCGCGGCGCCAAGCTCTACCCCCAGACCTTCCTCTTCCCCACCGGCGGCACTATCACCGACGAGCCCGGCTTCACCTATCGCGGCTGCCATCTCGACGTGGCGCGCCAGTTCTATACCGGTGCCGAAGTCAGCCGCCTCATCAGGCTCATGGCCTGGAACAAGCTCAACAAGTTCCACTGGCACCTCAGCGAAGACGAAGCCTGGCGCTTGGAAATCGATGCCTATCCCGAACTGACCGAAATCGGCGCCTGGCGCGGCCACGGCAAGGCCCTGCCGCCGCTATTGGGCTCCGGCCCGCAGCCGACCGGCGGCTATTATTCCAAACCCGTCGTGCGCGAAATCGTGGCTCTGGCCGATAGCCTTGCCATCACCGTGATCCCCGAAATCGACGTGCCCGGCCATTCCTATGCCGTGCTGCAATCCCTCCCGCAATTGCGCGATCCCAACGAGATCGGCGAATACCAATCGGTGCAGGGCTTCCCCAATAACAGCCTCAACCCTGCCTATGAGCCGGTCTACACCTTCATGGAAAAGGTAATCGACGAGGTGCTCGAACTGTTCCCCGCCGGTATCTTCCATCTGGGCGCCGACGAAGTCCCGCTCGCCGCCTGGTCCGGTTCGCCCCTGGCGCTGGACATGATCGAAAAGCTCGGCGGCCCGGCTTTGCGCAAGAAGCACGAAGCCCAGCTCAACGTCCTGGGCAATCACCACGGCGCCGACGAAATCGAGGGTTCGCCCACCGCGCTCCTGCAGTCCGAATTCATCCGCCGCGTGCACGAAATCATCGCCTCCAAGGGCGCCATTACCGGCGGCTGGGAAGAAGCCGGCCATGGCGACAAGGTCGACAAATCCAAGACCTTCCTGATCGGCTGGCGCAATGTCGAGATCAACGCGGCCCTGGCCGAACGCGGCTATGACATGGTCGTTTCCCCCGGCCAGCGCTATTATCTCGACATGGCCAATGGCCAGGCCTGGGCCGAACCCGGCGCCGGTTGGGCCGGCTGGTCGGGCCCGCAGGAAACCTACGAATTCGAGTCGCGCGAAGGCTGGACCGAACACCAGCTCAAGCATCTGCTGGGCGTGCAAGCCTGCATCTGGAGCGAATCCATGACCGACCGCGCCATTTTCGACCGCCTGGTCTTCCCCCGCCTCTCCGCCGTCGCCGAAGCCGGCTGGACCCTCCCCGACCGCAAAAGCTGGACCCGCTTCAGCGCGCTCGCGGGCCTGATGCCGATCATGTACGGCAATTGGGCCGAGGAGTGATCTTTCTTCCCCTCTCCCCTTGAGGGAGAGGGATAGGAAATCCGCGTTCAGCGGATTTTCGAGGGTGAGGGGTTCTGCGTTATCCCATGCCAGAAGCGTAGAAAGAGACCCCGCATCCCAACCGAAATTCGCCTTCGCGAATTCGGTGTCCCTACGCGGCACCTTCTCCATCAAGGGGAGAAGGGAAAGGTCTCACCCCCAAGGGTTCTCCACCATCGGCCAAATATCCCGCCGCGCCTTGCGATAGGGCGTCGTCGCCGGACTATTGGGGTAAGGCTTGCCCGCCGAGCAATAGACAATCTCCGACGCAATCCGCGAGAACGAGTCGTAAAAGTGGTTGGTCGATTTGATCAGCAATATCTTCCGCGATGTCGGCTCGATTCCCATGGCTGAAAAGAGGCTCGGATCAAAACTCTGAGCCCGCGTCGAATTAAGGATCACATCGATCCCGTCAAAGCTGATCCAGGCCGCATCGCCAAAGGGCGCAAAGCTCTCGCCAAACCGCATCTCGGCATTGGGCACCAGCTTGCGCACCGTGACGATCTTGTCGATCGGCGAGCCCGTATCCGGCGCCGATTTGGCCCCGAAACGCAGTGCGATTTCCGCCCCTTCGCCCGCCGCCATGCAGATCTGCACCGCAATGGGGTCCCAGATCGTGCCCACTGCCACGTCGGTCACGCCCCGCGCAATCAGCTCGCCCAGGATCACCGTGGCGTCCCCCGCGGGCCCGCCGCCGGGATTGTCCCATACATCGGCAATCACCACCGGCCCCTTGGTCGCGGCCACAGCCACATCCACCGCCACATGCTCATCCACTTGGGCGACCATGAAGGTGCCACGCATGGCAAACAGCTCGCGCCCCAGCTTTTCCGCCAAAGCCGCGCCGGTCTCCGGCTGGTTATCCGTCACCGCAATGACCTTGGTGCCCATTTCCGGCACATCGCCCGCCATGAAGCCATGCACCACCGACAGCGACAGCACGCCCGCCTCGCTCTTTTCCAGCCCATAGAGCCGATCCACAAAGCTGCGCATCGGCTCCTTGGAGGTGGGGAACACATCGATCATCCGGCAATCGAACACGCTCATCACCGGACTGATCTCGCCCTTGAGCGCCCGCACCGCGATCGACCACAGATCGCGCGCCCGATCGACAAAGTCGATATGGGGAAATTCCTTGAACACCACGAAAAAATCAGCCGCCGCCACCCGCTTGGCGGTGAGATGGCTATGCGGATCAAGCTCGGCGCAGACCAGCACATCCGGCCCCACAATCTCGCGCACCCGCGCCAGCAAATCCCCTTCGACATCGTCATAGCCCTGCGCCACCATGGCGCCATGCAGGCCCAGCACCACACCATCCACCGGCATGGCCGCTCGCAATTGGTCAAGGATTTCGTCGCGCAAATCCTCATAGGTCGTGCGCGCCACCAGCCCCGCCGGGTCCGCCCAGCTGGCGCTGCCCTCGATCAGCGTCCAGCCCAGCTGCGTACAGACCTCGCGGCCCACCGTGATCGGCGCGCTGCACAGCGTCGGCGTCGCCGGATGCTCGCCCGGCTTGGCGTAAAGCGAGGCCTCGAAAGCGCGCTTGTCGATCGCTATAGGCGAAAACGTATTGGTCTCGGTGGCCAGGGCGGCGGTAAAGACGCGCACTTGGAACTCGCAAAATGACAATAAAAAGAGCATCCCCACCGGGGCGCTGCCATGCCAAGCTAGCACAAGGCATAACCAGCAATCACGTAAGAAATTTACATTCGCGCCGTCATTTTACACGAGAAATGTCGGTTTCGGGTCGATAAAGTCGTCAGCAGTGAAATTGCCTTTCAGAAAATCCAGCAAGGGAGCCTCTTCATGCCGATCAAACGTTATGGTGCGGAAAAGTCCGGGGCGGGCGGCCAGAACCTGCCCTTCGCCCGGGCCGTGGAAGCGGGCGGCTGGCTCTATGTCTCCGGCCAGGTCGCCATGAAGGATGGCGAGATCATCAATGGCGGCATTGTCGAGCAGACCCATGCGACCATCAAGAACGTCATCGCCATTCTCGACGAAGCCGGCTTCGGTCTCGAACATGTCGTGCGCTGCGGCGTCTGGCTCGATGATCCGCGCGATTTCTGGAGCTTTAACGCCATCTACAAGAGCTATTTCGGCGAGCATCCGCCCGCCCGCGCCTGCGTGCAGAGCCATATGATGGTGGACTGCAAGGTCGAAATCGACTGTGTCGCCTATAAGGGACCCTGACGCCATGAGCGCTTCCCCCTTTCGTCTCGACGGCAAGACCGTGCTGATATCAGGCGCCGGCGGCGGCATTGGCCGCTCCATGGTCGCCGGCTTCCGCGCTGCCGGGGCCAATGTCATCGGCGCCGATCGCGATGCGGATCTGCTCGCCGGGCTCGACCTCGCCGGGCAGGTGCTGTTCGAACTCTCCGACCCCGCGGCCACCCGGGCGGCCATCGAGCGCTACATTGCCGAACACGGCGCCCCCGATGCGGTCGTTTCCAATGCCGGCTTCACCCGCGCCGAATCCCTCGAGCATCTCGACGACGATGTGTGGGCCTCCGAGATCGCCATTAATCTCAATGGCGCCTATGCCATGACCGACCCCATCGTCACAGCCATGGCGCAGCGCGGGGCAGGGAGCCTGGTTTTCATCTCGTCGGTCAACGGGCTCGCCCATTTCGGCAACCCCGCCTATTCCGCCGCCAAGGCCGGGCTCATTGCCTATGCGCGCGCGCTGGCCGTCGAACGCGGCGCCCAGGGCATCCGCGCCAATGCCATCTGCCCCGGCTCCGTCCGCACCCCCGCCTGGGATCATCGCCTCGCCGCCGACCCGACCGTGCTCGACAATGTCCTGCCCCATTATCCGCTGGGCCGCATGGTCCTGCCGCAGGAGGTTGCCAATGCCGCCATCTTCCTGTGCTCCGATGCGGCGTCGGGCATCACCGGCACCACATTGACCGTCGATGCCGGCCTCACCGCCGGCAATCTGCGTTTCGTCGATGAAGTTCTGAGGGGCAAATGAGCGCTATAGCCGAACTCGATACACCCGCCGTCCTGATTGATCTCGACCGCGTCGAGGCCAATCTCAAGCGCGTACAGGATTATGCCGACACCCATGGCCTCAAGCTCCGCCCCCATATCAAAACCCACAAATTGCCCCGCTTCGCCAAGCGCGCGATCGAGCTGGGCGCGGTGGGCATTACCGTACAAAAACTGGGCGAAGCCGAGGTGATGGCCGATGCCGGCATCACCGAAATCTTCCTGCCCTACAACATTATCGGCCCCGCCAAACTCGCCCGCCTCAAGGCCCTGGCTGCCCGCATCAACATCGCCGTCACCGCCGACAGCGCCCAGACCGTCGCCAGTCTCTCCGCAACCTTTGCCGGCGCAACCAAGCCGCTGACCGTGCTGGTCGAATGCGATACCGGCATGGGCCGCTGCGGCGTGCAATCACCCGCCGAAGCCGTCGCGCTGGCCCAAAAAATCGCCGCATCGCCGGGCCTCCATTTCGGCGGCCTCATGACCTATCCCGCCGCCGGCCAGGTGGAAGCCAATGCAAAATGGCTGGCCGACGCCAAGGCGGCCCTCACCGCCGCCAATCTGCCACCAGAAGTCATCTCCAATGGCGGCACACCCGATATCTGGCGCGCCCACGAGGTCATCGCCGCCACCGAACACCGCCCCGGCACCTATATCTATATGGACCGCTTCCAGGTCGCCAAAAATGTCGGCAGCTTCGCCGACTGCGCCCTGACGGTCCTGGCCACCGTGGTCAGCCGCCCCACCGAAAACCGCGCCATCATCGACGCCGGCTCCAAGGCCCTCACCAGCGATACATTGGGCATGACCGGCTTCGGCCTGATCGAGGCCTATCCCGACGCCGTCATCGTGGGCCTCAGCGAAGAGCACGGCACCATCGACCTCACCAATTGCCCCACCAAACCCGCCATCGGCGAAAAGCTCCGCATCATCCCCAACCACGCCTGCGTGGTGTCGAACCTCTTCGACAGCGTGACGCTGATCTCCGGCAATCAGGTGGTCGAAACCGTCCATGTCGACGCCCGCGGGCGGGTGGATTAGGAAAGCTCAGTGAACCGTTGCGAGCTCGGATCGACTCACTCTCAGTAGACCTCATCCTGAGCCTGTCGAAGGACGAGGTCGTGGCACGATGCGGGCACGACCTCGTGGTTCGACAAGCTCACCATGAGGTCTACTGATGCAGCCTATCTCAACCACCTTCTTCGACCGCCCCGTCCTCGACGTCGCCCGCGACCTCATCGGCACAATTCTCCTGGTCGACGGCGTCGGCGGTCCCCTCGTCGAGGTCGAGGCCTATGACCAGACCGACCCGGCCTCGCACACGTTCAACGGCCCGACCCCGCGCAATGCGGCCATGTTTGGCCCGCCTGGCCATGCCTATGTCTACAAAATCTACGGCATCCACTGGTGCCTGAACTTCGTCTGCCAGCCGGGCAGCGCCGTGCTGATCCGCGCGCTCGAGCCCACGCACGGCGCCCACCTCATGTCCGAACGCCGCGGCGGCCTGCCCACCCGCCAACTCTGCTCCGGCCCCGGCAAGCTCTGCCAGGCCCTGGGCGTCACCATCGCCCACAATGGAATGCCCCTCGATACGCCACCCTTCCAACTCCTCCCCGGTGAACCCGCCGAAATCAACACCGGCCCCCGCATCGGCATCACCAAAGGCGTCGAAACCCCCTGGCGCTTCGTCTTGCGCAATTCCCCCTTCCTCAGCAAACCGCTGCCGCGCCAGTAGGCGAATTGACCCTTTCCCCAGCGCAGCCGCGTGATTGCCTTGCGGCTCACCCCTTGGCTGTGATTCAAGAACCGGGTGAGCGCATTGGATTCGAGCATCGACCTGTTTGGCGCGGTAGGCCGGGGCGCCCCCCGCGACCCGCTCGATGTGCTACGCGATATTTTTGGCCACAAAAGCTTCCGCGGCCAACAGGAAGATGTGGTCCGCCACGTAGTGGGCGGGGGCGACGCCGTCGTGCTCTTCCCCACTGGCGCGGGAAAATCGGCCTGTTACCAGATCCCCGCCATCTGCCGCCCCGGCGTCGGCATTGTCATCTCTCCGCTCATCGCTCTGATGCGCGACCAGGTCGAGGCTTTGCGCCAGGCCGGTGTCGCCGCCGCCGCCCTCAATTCGGCGATGACCCAGGAGGAATCCGCCCAGGTTCGCGGCCAATTGCGGCGCGGCGAACTCGACCTGCTCTATGTGGCGCCCGAGCGCGTCGCGACCCAGGGTTTCCGCAATATGGTCGAAGGGCTCGATATCGCGCTCTTTGCCATCGACGAGGCCCATTGCGTGAGCCAATGGGGCCACGATTTCCGCCCCGAATATCGTGATCTGGCGCAACTCACCGAGCTTTTCCCCGGCGTGCCGCGTATCGCCCTCACCGCCACGGCCGACCCGACCACGCGCGAAGACATTATCGAGCGGCTGGGCCTCGAAGGCGCCCAGGTCTTCTCGACCAGTTTTGATCGCCCCAATATCTCCTATTCCATCATCGAGCGGGACAAGGCGCGCGAGCAATTGCTGGCCTTCCTTGCCGGCCACAAGGGCAATTCAGGCATCGTCTATTGTCTCTCCCGCGCCAAGGTCGAAGACATTGCCGATTGGCTGTCGGGCAAGGGCATTCCGGCTCTACCCTATCATGCTGGGCTCTCGGCCGAGCGGCGCAGCGCCAATCAGGATGCTTTCCTCAAGGAAGAAAACATCTGCATGGTGGCCACCGTGGCTTTCGGCATGGGCATCGACAAGCCCGATGTGCGCTATGTCGCCCATATGGACCTGCCGGCCTCCATCGAAGCCTATTACCAGGAAACCGGCCGCGCCGGCCGCGACGGCCAACCCGCCGAAGCCTGGATGAGCTATGGCATGGCCGATGTGGTGCAGCGCCGCCGCATGATCGACGAGGGCAATGCCCCCGACGAGGTCAAGCGCGTCGAACATAGTAAGCTCAATGCGCTGCTCGGCGTCTGCGAAACCGCCGAATGCCGCCGCAAGGCCATCCTCGCCCATTTCGGTGAAGGCCATGCCGGCAATTGCGGCAATTGCGACACCTGCCGCTCCCCCGTCGAAAGCTGGGATGGCACCGAAGCCGCCATCAAGGCCATGGCCGCCATCTACCGCACCGGCCAGCGCTTCGGTGCCGCCCATGTCATCGATGTGCTGGTCGGCAAAACCACCGAAAAGGTCGAACGCTTCGGCCATGACAAACAGGCCGTCTTCGGCCAAGGGCAGGACCTCGACAACAAAACCTGGCAATCGGTCTTGCGCCAGCTCACCGCCTCTGGCCTCGTCGTCGTCGATCACGCCGCCCATGGCGCGCTGACCCTGGGCGAGGGCGCCCGCGCCGTGTTCAAGCGCGAGCGCGTGGTGACGCTGCGCAAGGATCGCCCCAAAAAGGCTGCCGAAGTGCGCCAGCGCCTCAGCAATGCCGTGCAATTGGCCGAACCCGCCATGACCATTTTCAATGCCCTGCGCGACGAGCGCCTGCGCATCGCCAAGCAGCAGGGCGTGCCGCCCTACGTGATCTTCCACGACACCACTTTGCGCGCCATGGCCCTGGCCCGCCCGCGCCACCTGCACGACATCCTCAACCTGCCCGGCGTCGGCCAGGCCAAGCTCGACCGCTACGGCGAAGCCTTCCTGTCGGTGCTGTCCGATCTGGACGTTTAAGCCGGGGTCAGACGACGGCCACGCGCTGGGGCTGCCGGCAACGGCGCCAGATTTCCCCAAACACCGCCACGCATCCTAATCCCGCCACTGCCAGAACCCATATCGAGGGCTTTGGTCCGACAGCGCCTAGCGCGACCGACAGAGCGAATGGCGCGATGGCCGATAGCGCCAGCCGGCCCAGGCTGATCCAGCCCAGCCGCCGGCCGAAACCGGCCTTGCCGAATAGCGCCAGCGGCAATGTGCCCGATACAATGCTGAACAGCCCGGTGCCCATGCCAAAGATCACCGCAAAACCGATGCCGCCGGCGATCGATGGCGCCGTCAGCGCCAGGATGGTCAGCGCCAGCGGCATCATGCTCGCCGAAATGATCGAAAGTACCGTCGCCGGCAATTCCTTGCCCAATGTCATATTGATCAGCCGGCTTGCCACCTGCGCCGGCCCCAGCAGCGAAGCCACCAGCACCCCCGCATTGCCCAGTCCGAGCGAGCCCAGCATCGGCACGATATGGAACAGGATCGCCGCCGAAATGAACCCCGCCAGAGAAAAGCCGAGCACCACCAGGCCAAAGACCAGGCCCTGGTCGACCGGGTTCTCCACCCCGCCAATCGCGGCCGGCTGCGGCATCCGCGCGGCGGCCAGCCGCGAAAACCGCGACAGCCACAGATGCAGCGGCAGGCAGACAAGCAGGTTCAAGCCCGCGAACACCAAATAGACCTGGTGCCAGTCCATGGCCCCCAGCATGGCGCTGGTCAGCGGCCAGAAGATCGTCGAGGCAAAGCCGGCGATCAACGTCAGATAGGTAATGCTGCGCTGCGCCTTGGGGCCTGTACTCTGGGCGAGAAAGGCGAAAGCCGTCGAATAGAGCACGAAGGCGGAAGCCAGCTCGACCAGGATCATGCCGGCGAGGAAGGCGAAGGCGTTCCCCGCCAGCGCACACACGATCAGCGCCGCCGCTGCACCGACCGAACCCGCCGCCATGACCCGCCCGGCGCCATGCCGGTCCGCCAGTCCGCCGGCATAGGGCGAGATCAGCCCACCCGCCAGCAGCGCCAGCGAAATACAGCCGTAGATCCACTCGATGGCCACGCCGAACTCGGCAGCGATGCCGGGCGCCAGGATGCTGAAACTATAGTAGAGCGTGCCATAGCCGATGATCTGGGTGACCCCGAGCGCCCAGATGGCCGCGGCATTGGACGGCGAAGAAGTGGCCACGGTCATAATGTTCTAGATCGACTTCAAGCCGACCCGCTCCCGGTTACGCGCTTGCCTTCAGCGTCGATGATTACCTCGCCATCTTCCTTGGTGAACGGCCCGATATCGGCATTCTCCAGAATATCCAGCACCAACTCGGAAGGCCGGCACAGCCGTGTCCCCAACGGGGTCTCGACAAAGGGGCGGTTGAGCAGGATGGGGTGCGCCGCGATGGCGTCGAGCAATTGCTCATCCGACAAGGACGTGCCGGCCAGGCCGAGTTTGGCATAGGGCGTATCCTTCTGCCGGATCGCCTGGCGCAATGTCAGGCCGGCAGCGGAAACCAGTTCGCGGATCCTCGTGCGCGCTGGCGGCGTCTTGCGATAGTCGATCACGATCGGTTCGACCCCGGACTGGCGGATCATCGCCAGCGTATTGCGCGACGTGCCGCATTCGGGATTGTGGTAGATGGTGACGGTCATGATTGTTCTTCCACATGGATGGGGAGGGCGTCTCCGACCAGACCGCGCAGCAGCCAGCTCATCAGCGCTAGCGCGACCAGGGCGCCAGCGAGTTGCGCCAGAATGAAGCCCGGCAAGTCAATTGGACGAATACCCGAAAAGGTGTCGGTAAACGCGCGGGCGATAGCCACGGCAGGATTGGCGAATGAGGTCGACGCCGTGAACCAATAGGCCGCGGTGATGTAGAGCCCGACCAGCATCGGAACGGCGCTTCGCTGCAACCGGATGCCGGCCAGGATAATTGCAACGAGCCCGAACGCCGCAACCCCTTCGGAAAGCCATTGCGCCGCCCCGCTGCGCACCGTGCTGGAAGCCTGCAGCAGCGGCAGCGCGAACATGGCATGCGCCAATATTGCCCCGACAATGCCGCCCGCGACCTGCACAATGGCATAGAGCACGGCGTTACGGCGCGGCAGGTCTCCCCGCAAGGCAAAGACCAATGACACCGCCGGATTGAAGTGGGCGCCCGAAATCGGCCCGAGAATAGTGATCAGCACCACCAGGATGGCACCGGTGGCAATGGTATTGGCCAGCAGCGCCAGGGCGATATCGGTGGTCAGTGTCTCGGCCATGATGCCCGAGCCCACGACCGTCGCCACCAGCAGTGCCGTGCCGAGCGCTTCGGCAACCAGACGGCGCGGCAAATCCACCATTTATCCCGCCTCGGGGCGGCGATCGGCCGGCGCGCAGCACGGGGTGAATTCGGCGATGAGCGGGGCGCACAATTCGGCTCGACCGCCGCAGCAATCCTGCACCAGGAAGCTCGCGATCTCCCGCACCCGGTCAACCACCGCCCGATAGACGATGGATCGGCTGTGGCGCTCGGATTCGATGAGCCCCGCCCGGGCCAGAATGGCCAGGTGCGTGGACATGGTGTTTTGCGGCACATCGAGCCGCCGGGCGATTTCGCCGGCCGGCAGGCCCTGGGGTTCGTGTTCCATCAGCAGGCGGAACGTGTCGAGGCGCGTGCCCTGGGACAGGGCGGCAAAAACGTCGAGGGCGTGCGATGATTCCATATATCGAGAATGATTGATATAATGAGTTCAGTCAAGCTGGCGGTGGGCGCCTTGGCGCCGCCATGCGCACGCTTTGCTCGGCTCTTGCGCCCCCACGGGTCAGAAACATTCCCGATGCATACGTAAGTACATTCACACAACACGATTAACCGCCGGACCAGCTTGTGTTTTTCACTGCTCTGCTCCGGTGCAACAATGCCTCCAGTTTAATCATGCATTAACCATGACATACTGGTGGCATCCATGTTTCGCTCCGACATCGTTACCGAAACGGCCACCCTTGTACGCCCGGTCTCTTCGGTTTCCCCCGCGCTCAGTGACCATCTCGGCCGGCTCTGGCGCGCCCGCTATTGGGCCGGGGCAGGGGCCCTGTGCTGCGCTGCCCTCGCGCTTGTCGCCCCGCAAGTCCTGACGCCCAGCTACCGCGCCAGCGCGCAGATTTTCATCGATCCGCAAAACCTGCAGGTGCTGGAGCGTGACCTGACCCCCTCCACCGCCTCGGGCGATGCCGGTGTGGTGCTGATCGAAAGCCAGGCCCGCGTCATGGCCTCGGATTCGGTGCTGCGCGCCGCCGCCACCCAATTGGGGCTGCAGAACGATCCAGAATTTGTCGGCAAACCCGCCAATCCGCTGCGCGCTTTGCTCGACAGCCTTGCCGGCGGCGCCTCCGATGCCCCGCGCGATGATCTGAGCAAAGCCGTTCTGGCCCTCTCCAAGGCCGTCCATGTCGTGCGGCTCGATCGCACCTATGTGGTCGATATCTACGCCGAATCCGAAAGCGCCACCAAGGCCGCCGCCATCGCCAATGCCGTGGTCTCAAACTATCTGGGCCTGCGCGAAACCCAGCGCGCCGCCCAGGCCGAACGCGCGTCCGGTGCGCTCGAAGGTCGCCTGGCCCAATTGCTCAGCGAATTGGAAACTGCCGAAAACGCCGTCGAGCGCTTCAAGACGGCCAATGGCATTGTCGAAACATCAGCCCAGTCCCTGCTCGAAGGCGAGGTCGGGCAAACCAATCAGGCCCTGCTCGCCGCCGACACTGCATTGGCCGCCGCCCGCGTCGAACGCGATCAATTGCAGGCCCTGGCCGCCAATCCCGAACAGGCCGCCGCCGCACCAGAAGCCATGGGCTCGGCCGATATCACCCGGCTGCGCGATCAGTTGCAAACCGCCAATGCCGACGCCGCCGCCCTCCGCACCACCCTGGGCACCCAGCATCCCCGCCTGATCGTCGCCGAACAACGCGTCACCGGCGCCCGCGCTGCGCTCGATGCCGAAGTGGTGCGCCTGCTGACCGCCGCCGATCTGACGCTGCAGCGCGCTCAGGACAATGCCAGCGCCCTGCGCACAAGGCTCGACAGCGCCACCGCAAATTTGCAAGCCACGGACTCCAAGCGCATCCGCCTGCGCCAGCTCGAGCGCGAGGCCGAAGCCAGCCGCGCCGTCTATCAGGATGCGCTGCTCCGCTCGCGCGAAACCGCCGAACAGGCGCGCCTCGATACGCTCAATGCGCAAGTCGTCTCGCAAGCCGTCGCCCCCTCCGAGCGCAGCTTCCCGCCCAAGCCCAGCGTACTGTTGCCGCTCGGCCTGGTCGCCGGCCTGCTGCTCGGCGGCGCTCTGGGCATGCTGGTCAATCGCTGGCGGGGACGCTGATCATGCGCCGCCGCGCCGTGCTCGCCGGCCTCGCCGGGCTGGCAGCGCCGGCTCCCGCCCAGCAACCAACCCGCATCGAAATCTCCGGCCATCGCCTGCTCTGGAACGACGCCCCGCTGCGCCTCTGCGGCATTGCCATGGGCGACCCCGTCTATATCCGCGCCGGCCGCTCGCTCGATGATTATCGCGTCGTCGCCCAGGATTGGGGCGCCAATTGCGTGCGCATCAGCGTCCATCCCGGCCATTGGCGCTACGATCCCGTCCTGATGGCGCAATATCTCGACACCGATATCGCCGCCGCCCGCGCCCAGGGCCTTTTCGTCATCGTCGATTGGCACGTCATCGGCTTCCCCGATCACTACGAGCCCGTGCCCCCGCCCGAATGGGGCCTGCCGCCCGACGCCTATCTCTCCTCCATTGCCGACGCGATTGCCTTCTGGACATCCATGGCCCAGCGCCATGGCGATGACCCCCATGGCCCGCGCGAAATCCTGGGCCCCGGCCACGCCCTGGTGCCGGTCGGCAATCCCGCCTTGCTGGCCGAGGCCATTCTGCAAGCTCTCGACCAGCCCGTCGATCACGCCGCCCTGCGCCGCCGCGCCGCCGATTTCACCACCGAGCGAACTGTCGAAGCCTTTGCCGCCATGCTGGGCGGCATGGGGCTCGCGCCCGCCGTCATTCCCATGCACGAGACCACACCATGATCGATTGGACCGATCCTCTGGCCGGCGCTTCGCGGCGGCTGGCCCGCGCCGTGCCGTTCCGGCCATTCCGGCTAGCGCTGGAGCGGCCCGTGGTCTCGTTCAGCTTCGACGATTTCCCCCTCTCCGCCGCCGCCAATGCCGCGCCACTGCTCGAAGCCCATAAAGCCCGCGGCACCTTCTATTTTGCCGATCGACTGGCTGGCGATTTCGAAAATGGCCAGCTGATCGCCGGCCCAGATGTGGCCGCAAATTTGGCGAGAAATCGCCATGAAATTGGGGGACACACCAGCAACCACATCAATGTCCAGCGCGTTGCGCCGGACCAACTCATTGCCGATGTTGCTGCCAATACATCGGCAATCGCGGCGCTGAGCGGGCAGGCGCCGACCTCCTTCGCCTACCCGTTCGGCGTCGTGTCGCTCAATGCCAAGCGCCTATTGGCGCATCGATTCGCCGGCCTGCGCGGCATTCAGCCCGGCATTAATCGCGGCTGGATCGATCTGGCCCATTTGCATGCCCAGGAGCTGTACGATGTGTCGGGTGATCTCGACAGCATCGGCCTGCTGCTCGATGGCCTCCAACGCAGCGGCGGCTGGCTGATCTTTTACACCCACGATGTCCGCCCCGATCCCAGCCCCATCGGCTGCTCGCCCGCCCGCTTCGGCGCGGTGCTCGATATGGTGCGCCGCCGCGATCTGGCCATCGAGACCGTCGCCGAAACCCTGCACCAGATCGGAGCCAGGCCGGCATCATGACGCGCCTCAAAGCCATCACGCCGATGCAGCGTGCCGACGTGCCCGAGGTGGCGGCCCTGTTCCAGCGCGTCTTCCGCAAGGGCGCCGCGCCCTGCCCCGAATTCCTTGCGTATTTCGAGGAAAGCTTTTTCGGCTCCCCCTCTATAGCGAGACCGAAGGGAGCCTCGTCCATCGCGATGCCGATGGCAGTATCGACAGCGCCTTGCTGGTCATCCCCATGCAGGTCCGCGTTAACGGCCAAGTCCTCACCGGCCGCCTGATGAGCAATTACATGACCGACCCGGCCAAGCGCACGCGCGGCGGCGCCGATATGGTGCTCACCATCCGCGCCCGCAATCAGGCCTTCTGTTTCTCCGACAGCGCCAATCCGCTCAGCGCCGATCACTGGAAGGCGGTGGGCGGCCACGTCCTGCCCATCCAGAGTCTGGATTGGCGCCATGTCCTGCGCCCCGCCGCCTGGTTCGCCAACCGCGCCGCCGCCAGGCTCCCGCCATCCCTGGCGCGCCTCGCCAGCCTGCTCGCCAAGCCGATTGACGCCGCCCTCCGCCGCCTCATGCCCAGCCTCGTGCCACCATCAGACGGGCAGGGGACCACCATCTCGCGGACCGATTTCATCGCCGCTGCACCGGCTCTGGTCGAACGCTTCGCCGTCCACCCCGTCTGGAGCGCCCCCGAACTGGGCTGGATGCTCGACATGGCCGCGCTCAACACCATTACCGGCCCGCTGACCCTGCGGCAGGTGCGCGACGGAACTGGCACGCTCGCCGGCTGCAGCGCCTTCTATGCCCGCCCCGGCGGGGTGGCGCGCCTGCTCAACATTTTGAGCCGTCCGGGGCAGGAGGGCGCCATCATCGCCGATCTGCTATCCCATGCCGATTCAATCGGCTGCGTGGGCGTGCAGGGCATGGCGCAACCCTTCCTCATGGAAGCTCTATGCCGCCGCAAGGGCGTAAGCTTCGTGCCCCGCGGCTTCTACTGCATCTCCACCCGCGATCCCGCCATTGTCGATGCCGCCCGGCGCGGCGATGTCTATCTGGGAGGCCTGCTAGGTGAAGACTGGAGCCGCCTGGTCACCGACTTTCACGATTGAACCGGCGCAGCACAACGGTCATTGTACGCCCCGACCAACACTGCCCGAGGGCAAGCATGACCATCTCCGCCCCGGCAGCCCGCCCGCGCTTTGCCATTATCGACATCGCCCGCGGCGTCGCCATCATCGCCATGATCGCATATCACCTGTGCTGGGACCTCAGCTATTTCCGCTTCATCGCTGCCGATGTCGGCTATGATCCGCAATGGGTGGTGATCGCCCGCACCATCCTGTCGGTTTTCCTGTTCCTCGTCGGCGTCGGGCTGGTACTCGGCCATGGCCGAGCCATCCGCTGGCGCGCCTTCTGGAAGCGCTGGGCCTTCGTCGCCGCCGGCGCCGGCATCATCACCATCGCCACCTGGTTCGCCTTCCCCGATAGCTTCGTCTATTTCGGCGTGCTGCATGCCATCGCGCTGTTCAGCATCATGGCGCTGCCCTTCCTGCGCGCCCCGCTCTGGCTGGTGGCTATAGTCGCCGCCATCGTGATCGGGGCACACTTCGCCTATGCCGATCCCCTGTTCAACGCCAAGACCTGGTCCATCCTCGGCTTCTGGACCGTCCCGCCGCCCGCCAATGATCTGGTCCCCATCTTCCCCTGGTTTGGCCTCGTCCTGCTCGGCGTCATCGCCACCCGCCTGCTGCTGGCCTCCCCGCTGGCCGACAAGCTCGCCGCGATCCAGCCCAAAAACCGCCTCGCCACCACGCTGGCGGGCGCCGGCCGCTGGAGCCTTTTGATCTATCTGCTGCATCAGCCGCTGCTGCTCGCCGTGCTGTTCCCGCTGGCCTCGCTGACCCATCCCGAAATCGCCATGCGCAGTGCCGATTTCCTCAAATCCTGCCAGCAGACCTGCACCACGGGCGGCACCTCTGCGCCGCTCTGCGTCACCTATTGCCAATGCGGCCTTGAGGGCGTGGAAAAAGACGATTTGTGGAACGCCATCTATACCGGCCAGGTCACCGCCGCCGAGCAGGCCCAGCTCGATGCCAATAACCGGCAATGCTCCGCTTTGATCTATCCGGAGCTCAATCTGCCGCAATGAAGGCGCCATTGCGCGCCATCGGGGTCAGACTTTGCATTTTTTGCTTAGATTCGATCTTGAATGGCAGCGCGAATGAGCGTTTTCTATTGGTGCGAGTTGATTTGTCCTAGTCCCGAATATGCGTTTCTCCCGCATTCGCCTGGACCCACACATTTATATATTGAAGTCTGGATACTTCCTTGACCACCAATAAGGCTGGCCGCGTCCGATCACGCGGCGATGCACGGGCCCATGTGGCCGCCGCTCACGCTGGAAAGGGTGAGGGAACCCTGCTGCGGATCGCCAAGTTCTCCTTCCGCCATCCCTGGCAGGCGAGTGCCGCCGTCGGCGCGACCATCGTGGCCTCGGTCTTGCAGCTGATGATCCCGCGCCTATTGGGCCATGCGGTCGATCAGGCGCAGGGCATTTTGGCTGTGGGCGGCGGTGATGCCCAGCAAGCCCTGATCTGGAGCGCAGTCCTACTGCTCAGCGTCTCGGTGGCGCGCGGCATCTTCACGCTGCTGCAGAACTATTATTCGGAATCGGTGGGCCATTATATCGGCTACGAGCTGCGCCTGGCCTTTTACGAAAAGATCCAGCGCCTGAGCTATTCCTATCACGACAAGGTCCATACCGGCGATCTCATCACCATCGGCCTGCTTGATCTGGATGGCGTGCGCATGTTCTTCGCCACCGGCATGGTGCGCGTCGTGCTGCTCTCGGTGCTGATCGGGGTCGGCGCCTATATGCTGCTCACCACCGATGTGCTGCTGGGGCTTCTGAGCCTGAGCTTTGTGCCCTTCGTCGCCTGGCGTTCTTCGGTCGCCCAGCTCACCCTGCGCAAGACCTGGCTGGTGCTGCAGGAAAAGCTCTCGGGCCTCACCCGCGTCATGGAAGAAAACCTCGCCGGCATTCGCGTCGTCCGCGCCTTTTCCGGCCAGAAATTCGAGATGACCAAGTTCAACGTCGCCTCGGCCGAAGCGCTTGAGTTGGCTCATGAACGCGTCGGCGTGCGCGTGCGCAACACCTCGGCCATGACCGCATCCTTCTTCACCGCCATGGGTCTCGTGCTCTGGTTCGGCGGCAACAAGGTCATTGCGGGCGATATGAGCGTGGGCACGCTCGCCAGCTTCCTCACCTTCATGACCATCCTGCAAATGCCGGTGCGCCAGCTTGGCCTCATGGTCAATTCCTTCGCTCGCGCCTCCACCTGCGGCGATCGCTTCTTTGCCTTTCTCGATGAGCCGCTGGAAATCGACGACAAACCGGGCGCCACCGAGCTCAAGGTGACCAAGGGCACGCTCAAATTCGACGATGTGCATTTCACCTATCCCGGCGCCACCCATCCCACCCTTGATGGTGTGAGCTTCGAGGCCAAGGCCGGCCAGACCATCGGCATTGTCGGCGCCCCCGGCAGCGGCAAGTCCACCCTCGCCCATCTCATCCCACGCTTTTACGATCTGAGCGGCGGCAAGATCACCATCGACGGCCAGGATGTGAGCGAAGTGACGCTGCAATCTTTGCGCCGCGCCGTGGCCGTGGTGCAGCAGGACAGCTTCCTCTTCACCACCACGATCGAAAACAATATTGCCTATGGCGATCCCTGGGCCAAGGAAACCAAGATCGAGCGGGCCGCCGAAAGCGCCCAATTGCACAATTACATCATGGGCCTGCCCACCGACTACGATACCGTGGTGGGCGAACGCGGCGTCTCCCTCTCCGGCGGCCAGCGCCAGCGCCTCGCCATTGCCCGCAGCCTGGTGCTCAAGCCCGCCGTCATGGTGTTCGACGATTCCACCGCCGCCATCGATGCGGGCACCGAACACCGCATCCGCAGCGCCATAAGGCGTTATGCGAGCAATCGGGTCACCCTGATCATCTCGCATCGCCTGTCCTCGCTGCTCCATGCCGACACCATCCTCTTCCTTGAGGGCGGCAAAATTGTCGAACGCGGCAGCCATGAGGAATTGCTGGCCAAGGGCGGCCGCTATCGCGCGCTTTATGACTTGCAGACCCGCCCCACAGATGACGTCGAAATCGGGAGCGCCGCACAATGAGCGTGATGGACGAAGAACGCGAAGTTGCAGCCTTTCCCGGCCAGCGCCCCCCGCGCGCCAGTGTCGGTAGCCACCGCATCGAAGAAGAGGTCTTCGGCGCCGCCTATGATCCCAAGACGGTCCGGCGCATCTGGGCTTTCGTGCACCCCTACCGCAAGCGCATCTATCTCTCGGTAGCGGCGGTGCTGGTTTTCACCATCACCCAATTGGCCATCCCGCTGATCATCGGCTGGGCCATCGATAGCGGCATGACCGAGGGCGGCAGCGCTGCCAATCTGGGCTGGGCGGTCTTTGCCTTCGCATTGGCCGTGCTGTTCAATTTCGGCGCCTCCTATATCCAGGAAACCGAAGTTGGCCAGGTCGCCGAAAACGTGCTGTTCGACATGCGCCGCGCCATGTTCGCCCAGCTCCAGCGCGTCTCGCTCAGCTTCATGGACAAGACCGAAGTCGGCCGCCTGATGAGCCGGCTGCAGGGTGACGTCAATTCCATGCAGGAATTCCTCGAAACCTCGGTGATTTCGGTCGGCGATATGGTGCTGCTGGTCGGCATTGTCGTCGTGCTGCTGACGCTCGATTTCCGGCTCGGCCTGCTCACCCTCTCCACCATGCCGATCCTCTTCATCGTGCGCATCTTCTGGCTGCCCCCGGCCAAGCGCGCCTTCATGGCCGCCCACGAGACCAATTCGGTCACTGCCGGCGCCATGGCCGAAGGCATTCATGGCGTGCGCACCGTGCAGAACCTGGATCGCCAGAAGGTCAATTTCGATCTCTATGACGACAAGGCCCACACCAACCTTCTGACCCAGCTGACCGGCTCGCGCTTCGCCCAGGTCATGGTCCCCATCGTCGATAGCCTCACCGGTATCGCCATGGCGGTGGTCGTGGTTGTCGGCGGCTCGCTCGTGCTCAATGGCGGGCTCGAAATCGGTGTCGTTGTGGCGTTCTTGTTCTATATCCAGCGCTTTTTCGATCCGATCCGCTCGCTCACCATGCAATATTCCATCATGCAGCGCGCCATGACCTCGGGCCGCCGCATCACCGAAGTGCTCGATGTGCCGGTCTCCATCGAAGACAAGCCCGACGCCAAGGTGCTGACCGGCGACATGGACGGCTCGGTCGAGTTCAAGGACGTGACCTTCGGCTATCGCGAAGATCGCCCGGTGCTCAAGAATGTCAGCTTCAAGGTCAATCCGGGCGAAACCGTTGCTCTGGTCGGCCCCACCGGCTCGGGCAAAACCTCGGCCATGTCCCTGGTCCACCGCTTCTACGAAGTGCAGTCCGGCGAAATTCTCGTGGGCGGCCATGACGTGCGCGATGTCACCCAGGAATCCCTGGGCGAGCAGGTCGCCATGGTGCTGCAGGAGCCGTTCCTCTTCACCGGCACGGTGTTCGAAAACATCCGCTACAACAAGGCATCAGCCACCCGTGACGACGTCATCGCTGCCGCCAAGGCGGTGGGTGCGCATGACTTCATCATGCAAATGCCCGGCGGCTATGATGCCGTGCTCGAACAGCGCGGCTCCAACCTGTCACTCGGCCAGCGCCAATTGCTCAGCTTTGCTCGCGCTCTGGTCGCCGACGCCAAAATCCTGGTGCTCGACGAAGCCACCGCCAATATCGACTCCTACACCGAACGGCAGATCCAGAAGGCCCTGCTGACCCTGCTCGAAGGCCGCACCGGCATGGTGATCGCCCATCGCCTCGCCACCATCCGCGGCGCCGACCGCATCATCGTACTGCAAAATGGCGAACTGATCGAAACCGGCAATCACGACCAGCTCATGGAAAAGCACGGCCTCTACGCCAAGCTCTACAACATGAACTATGCCAGCTTTGACGACATCCCCGACGAACTGGTTTCCCAGGCCAACGCCAAGGCCGCCAGCACCTGATAGCAGACGGCTCGGGAGCCCCAATCCAATCCCCTCCCCCTTGAGGGGAGGGCTCAGCTTTTCGCTAGCGAAAAGCGGGGGTGGGGGTGCTGCGGCCTCCAAATACTCGATATGTGTTGTGACCTCAGCACCCCCACCCTCAATCCCTCCCCTCAAGGGGGAGGGAGGCGCATCGGGGCTCCCCCACCAACAAATATTAGCGAGCCACCCCAAGGAGCAGGGGCTGACGAACGTCTCACCCCTGCTAAACTCGCCAAACCAGTTCCGAGGGTCCCTCCATGCGTCTTGCCATTCTCGCCGCCGTGCTGCTCGCCACCACGCCCGTCTTTGCCCTTGAGGCCGTCACCTATAAGGGCACGCTGGGCGGCCACGACATCGTGGCCGAGCTGGTCGCGCCTGCCGCCGGGCAGTTGACCGGCCGCTACAGCTACCTGGCCAAGGGCGGCGATATCCCGCTCGACGCCAATGGCAGCGTCGGCACCGCGATCAGTATGCTGGAAGAGGCCCCCTGCACGCAAACCACCTGCACCGAGAACCAATATGGCGATGTCGTGCCGCCCACCGGCGGCATCTGGTCGGTGACGCTCTCCGGCGATGGCAGCCTCACCGGCGACTGGACGCCCACGGACAAGTCCAAGAGCCTGCCCATCACCCTCACCGAAATCGGCCGTCGCACGCTGCCCGAGGCTGCCGAAATCACCCCCTATGGCCTGCGCGACAGCACCTTCGAGCTGTTCTACGGCGATGGCGCAATCTTCGCCCCCCACACCGCGCCCTACGAATTCGCCAAGATGGAAGTGGTGATGGCGGAGGGCGCCAGTGAAACGCTGGAAGGCTCCACCTTCCGCTACGTCACCGATCCGCGCACCAAATTCCCCTTTCCGCGCATCCTGTCCCTGTCCGACGGCTCCTCGACCCAACAGGCCAACGAGGCGCTGGAACGTCGCCACGCCGCGCTCAGTTTCTTCGCCTTCGACTGCATGGCCCAGGTCTATGCGGGCTTCGGCGCCAATGAATATTCCCTGGGCCTGAACGAGGGCACGCTGGGCCAGTATGACGAGGAAAGCATCGTGCTCTCCTATCTGTCGCCCACTGTGCTCAATTGGGTGGAATCCGGCAGCACCTATTGCACCGGCGCCCACCCCAACAATCACAGCGACACCCATATCGTCGATACCAGGACCGGCGAGCCCTTTGCCCTGGCCAATATATTCAAGGGCTGGGTGGCGACCATGAAGGTCGGCGGCGCCGATGGCGAGATCGATCAGGCGGCTGCGCGCCAGGCACCGCAGGATTATTACTGGGGTGCCGATCAGGAGCTGATCGACTATGTCATTGCCCATCGCGTCTCGAGCGGCGACGAACAATTCGAGGACGAGTGCGGCATCAACGACCTCATCGCCTCCAACCTCGCCCTGCGCTTTGTCCCCGGCGATGCTGTGCTCTTCACCCTCGAAGGCCTCCCCCACGTCAACTTCGCCTGCAGCGAAGACCTGCTGACCGCCAAGCTCAGCGACATCCCCGAACTCCTCACCCCCACCGCCAAGGACTATTTCCCCTCGCTGCAATAGGGGTGTTGGCTCCAAGGCCCCGATACAGGGTGGGTGTTCAGGCCCGGGGTGTTCACTCGGGACTCGTACCACACACGGTGTCATCCCGGCGGAGGCCGGGATCCATGCTGTGGACCATCCATCAACGCCAATGGTCGTGGAGAGATGCGGACATGGATTCCGGCCTCCGCCGGAATGACACCGTGATTTTAGAGGCGTCCGGGTACACACTGCCGCCATTGCAGGGGCAGAGGAGCGAACAGCACCCCACCCCGCTCCCCCAAAAAAACTTATCCCCCTCCCCAAAACCTCCCGCATACTCCCTCCATCTTCCGGGATACGGGCGGCGCTGCAGCGACGAGCGTCCGGAGGCCAGCCGGGGGAGGGGAGGTCGCGCTCCGCTCCGGGTCGAGCGGACGAGGCAATCGGGCGGGCGCTACGGCAAACGCTGGGGTCTGCGATCGCGCCGTCCGAAAAAGTCCCGGCACCCCGAGGCGACGTTCGTCTCATTTTTTATCCCTTACGAGGCGGAAGCCGTCTCGGGGTCCGTCCGTCCGTTCGATAACCGCAGCACAGGCGGCGCTTTGTCATGGGCATCCCCTCTTGCCGCATCCGTCATGGCGTCGTCTGCGCGATCAGCGCATGACAGTGCCACATTGGGAAAAGTCAGATGAGTCTGCTCATTGGCGCCGCCATGCTGGTGGCGGTGTTCGCAACATCGATGATATCGGGCATTTTCGGCATGGCCGGCGGGCTGATCCTGCTCGGCATTTTCCTGCTCATCCTGCCCGTGGGCACCGCCATTGCCGTCCAGGGCATTATCCAGCTCATCGCCAATGGCTCGCGCGCCTTCTTCTCCCGCGCCTATATCGATTGGCGCGTGCTCGGCATTATGACGTTGGGCCTGCTGACTGCCGCCGCCATCCTCTTCATCGTCCGCTACACGCCGGATCTCGCCACCGTCTGCATCACCATTGGCCTCTTGCCCATCCTGCTCTGGATTCCCCAATCCTGGCTGGCGCTCGATGCGTCCAAGCCCCATCACGCCTTCATCTGCGGCTTGCTCGGCGGCGGTATTAACCTCGCCGTCGGCGTCGCCGGGCCCACCATCGATATGTTCTTCATCCGCACCCCCATGGACCGGCGCACCATCATCGCCACCAAGGCCGCCGCCCAGGTGGTCAATCACGCGGGCAAGATCATCTTCTACTGGAACGCCACCATGGTACTCGCCCCCGGCGAATGGGCGGCCGTCGCCTTGGCCGCGCCCTTCGCCATTGCCGGCACCAGCGCCGGTCACTGGGTGCTGCAACACCTCACCGACGCCAATTTCAAGCGCTGGACCCGCCTGATCGTCACCGCCATCGGCATTTTCTATCTCACCCGCGGCATCTTGCTCGTGATCTAAAGGACCAAGTGTGGTTATGGTGCCGCCCATCTGGGGAGATGACATGGCACCATTCGATAGCGTCACCGCGCGCCTCATCCTGCTGTTGGCCGAAACCGGCTCCATCGGCCGGGCGGCCGAGCGCGAAGGCATTGCGACCTCCGCGGTCAGCCGACGCGTGTCCGATCTCGAAAGCCGGCTGGGCGTGGTGCTGTTCGATCGCTCCGCCCATGGCGTCAAGCTCACCACAGCCGGCGCCGCCTATGCCGATGGCTGCCGCACCGTGCTGCGCGCCATTGCCGATCTCGATGCCGTCATGGCCGATTTCGGCTCCGGCCAGCGCGGTAGCCTGCGCCTGGCCTGCACCAGCGCCGCGCTCACCGGCCGGCTGCCCGAATTGCTCGCCCGCTATGCCCTCAAGCATCCCGGCATTGCCCTCGATATCCAGGAAATGGGCGCTGCCAAGGGCCTGGTGGCGCTGGACGAGGGCAGGGCGGATATCGCCATCGTCTCCGACAATTACGATTTCACGCGCTTCGAAATCAAACCCTTCGAAGATGACCGCGTCTGGGTCCTCGCCCCGCCCGACCATCCCCTCGCCGACCGCATCGAGCCGCGCAAGGACATTGCCTTCGAAGCCGTGCTGAGCCACCCCATTGTCGGCAGTCACCATGCCGGCTCGCTCGATCGCCTGCTGGGCGACGCCGCCACCAAGGCAGGCAAACCCTTCGCGGAAAGCGTACGCGTCGAAAGCTTCCCCGCTCTGGTCCGCATGGTCGAAGCCGGCTTCGGCATCGGCTTCCTGCGCTCCACCAGCCTGCATCTGCTCGCCGGCACGGATCTGGTCTGTGCGCCCCTGGCCGAGCCCTGGGCCCTGCGCCAATTGCTCGTCGCCCGCCGCAAATCCAGCCCGCTTTCCGCCGCCATGAAAAGCTTCATTGCGCTGTGCAGCGAAACTTACTCCCCTGCCGTCTAGCCGCGACAATATTGCTGTTGAGCCGAACCGGCCGACCTCATAGGACTGAGTGCATGATCCAGCGGCGCAGCATGGCAAGAGAGTTCGGGACGGCCCTGGCCGTCTTGGCCATCTATTTGCTGACCATTTTGGCCCCGCTGCACCAGGCCCGCGCCAGCCAGCTCGATTTTGCCAAGCTCGGCTACGAAACGATAAATACCGGCTGGGTGCTTTGCTCCGCCACCGACACCAGCGGCGACAGCGACATCACCATCGCCAAATGCCCCGCCGCTGGCATCGGCAAGAACGATCTGGTCCTGCCGGTTTTTGCCAGCCTCGATCTGGGCACGCCCATCATCGCCGCTGTCCCCACGGGCATTACTCAACACGCCAAAATCCTCCTGCCGCGCCAAATCGCGCCGGGCGGGCCGAGGGCGCCTCCGGTTCAGCTCTGATCCACCGGCCCCATCGGGGCCAATCGAGCTGATCTTTTTCCGGAAACCCACATCATGATCCGAATTCTGTTCTCCGCCGCCCTCGCGGCCATCCTCGCCCTATCCGTCCCCGCTTTCGCGCATGATGGCACCACCCATCTGGGTCCCATCAACATTTCCCAGCCCTTCAGCCGCGCCACCCTGCCCAATGCCCCAGTGGGCGGCGGCTTCTTCACCATCGAGAACACCGGCGCCGAAGCCGATCGCCTCGTCTCGGTCACCTCGCCCGCGTCCCCCGACGTGCAGATCCACGAAATGGCCATGCAGGGCGACGTGATGAAAATGCGCAAGCTCTCCGATGGGCTTGAGATCGGCCCGGGCGAAACCGTCACGCTTTCCCCCGGCGGCTTGCACCTGATGTTCATGGGCATCACCCAGCGCTTCGTCGAAGGCGAAACTATCCCGGTGACGCTGACCTTTGAAAAGGCCGGCACTGTCGAGCTGGAATTGCCTGTGCTGAGCCCGGCCGCCGCTGCGCCCGCCGATCACGCCGGTCATTGAGGAAGCATCATGAGTCTCAAAACCATCCGCATCCTGCTCTGGGCCGGCGTTGCCGTCATGGCCGTCTTTTTGGCCGGCGCCACCTTCCTGCTGCGCCAGCCCGGCGCCACCGCCACGGCCTCGACCGGCTTTGGCGGGGGCACCTATTCGCTGGTCGATCAGCGTGGCCAGCCCGTCGATCAGACCATGTTCCAGGGCCATCCTTCGGCGCTGTTCTTCGGCTTCACCCATTGCCCCGAAGTCTGCCCCACCACCATGGCCGAGATGTCCACCTGGTTCGAAGCCCTGGGCGATGAGGGCAAGAACCTGCAGGCCTATTTCGTCACCGTCGATCCCGAGCGCGACACGCCCGAAATCCTCGGCGATTATGTCAGCTGGGTCTCCGATCGCATCACCGGCGTCACCGGCAGCCCGGAAGAAATCGCCAAGATCGTCAAGGCCTGGGGCGTCTATGCCGCCAAAATCCCGCTCGAAGGCGATGACTACACCATGGACCACACCGCCTCGGTCTTCCTGCTCGATACCAAGGGCGAATTCCAGGGCACTATCGCTTACGGCGAGGATAGCGCCACCGCCATTGGCAAGCTGCGCAATCTGCTGGCAAAGTCCTGATCCCTGTACCCGGCCGATCACTCTTCGGCCGGGTATTCATGCCGACCAATCCGGAGCCGCCCCATGAAGCCATCGATTTCCATCATCACCATCGGCGTCGACGAGCTGGAGCGCGCCTTCGCCTTCTATCGCGCTCTGTTCGAAATCGCCGATGAGCAGATCGGGGCCGGGGAGGACCATGTCGCCTTCTTCTTCGACGATGCTTTTTCCTTCGTGCTGTTCCCGCGCGAACAGATCGCCCAAACCGCCGGCAAGGATGTCGCCGTCCCCGGCACACCGGGCTTCGTGCTCAGCCACAAGGCCGACAGCGCCGAGGCGGTCGACGCGATCCTGGACCGTGTCCTGGTCGCCGGCGGCTCGGTCATCACCCCCGGCACCCAATCGGAATGGGGCTATTCCGCCTATTTCGAAGACACCGAAGGCAATGTCTGGGAATTGATGGCCTCCCCGCCAGTCAATTGATCGGGGCAGGGCGCTACGCAGCCCTAAAACCCGCCGCCCGTCGTGAACCCGCCATGCTTGCGCGTCCCCACCGATCCGGTACGCGGCCGCGAAAAACCGCCGCCGCCGCTGGAACTGCCGCCACCGCCCCAGCCGCCACCAAAGCCGCCGCCGCCCTTGCTCTTGCCGCTACTGCTATTGCCGCCGCCAAAGCTGTTATCCGGCCATTGAAAACCGCCGCCCTGTGGCCAAGGCGTGCTGGCGCGTTGCCGGCCATTATTAGGCAGGCCCGCGCCGCCGCCCCACTCCGATGAGCTGTTCCAGTTCTGGCTGCGCCGCCACTGGTCCCAATAGGACGCCGCCGAAATGCCGCCACGCAGGAAATCATTCAGCAGATCGCCCACCAGCCGGTCTTCCCGGAAACTCGAGCGCGGATCATCGAACCGCTGCTTCTTGAATTCCCACTGGATGTCTTCCAGCTCCCGCCGCCGCGCCGCCAGGGTCTTGAGCCGCTCTTTCTGGTCGCGCGTCTCGTCTTCCTCGTCCTTAGCCCGGGCCCGCGCATCGTCGATCTGCGCCACGATCGTGTCGTCCTGCCCCGTTCGCGTCCGCCGTGCTTCGGCCAGCAGTGTCTGGATGTCCTCCCGCGCCAGCGCATTGGCCAATTCAGCCAGGGCGCTTTCAAAAGCCGGGTTATTGCCCTCGGCCAATACGCCCAGCGTCTGCGTGGTCTGGTCGCGCTGGTCTTCCGTGGCGACGATCTGCGCATCGATGGCGTCGATCCGCTCCTGCACGCTGGCCAGGGCGGCGCGGATCGGCTTGCCGCCCGCTGCGTCGATCGCTGCGGTTTCCATCGCCTCGAGTTCGGCTGCGGCCGCCTTGGCGCTCTCGATCTGCCGCTCGGCATGCTCGCGCAGCCGCAGCGGAATTTCGTTCAGCATGGCAAAATTGGGCCGCGCCTTGGCAAAGCCGACAATCCCGGCAACCAGGCCATCGAAATAGCGGATCAGATTATTGGCCCGATAATTGGCCGTGCCGTAACCGGCTTCCCACAAATACATGAACAGCGGGTCGTCGCGATAAGGCTTGCCCTTGTCCTCGCGGTCGGTCTCGGCTCGCTCGGTCTTGCGCATGGATTGGTTGGCGATATCGGCCAGCTCCTGCGCCGCCTGCCGTTTGGCGGCAAAGGCCGGCTCCTGGGCAATGGTCGCCGTCAGCCTGTCGCCCAGCGCCTTGAGCTCGGCCTGATGGCCTTCCAATTCCTTGAGCGCTGCGGCGCGCTCGCCGGTCAGCTTGGCCAAAGCCGCATCGATATCGGCCGCTGCCTGCTCGGCTCGGCTCAAATCCTGCGCATGCGCCTTAAGCATGTCGCGGGCCTTGGCTTCGGCCGCCGATATCCGACCGTCCAGCTCGCTCTGGATGGAGGGATCCAGCCGCAACTGCGCCAATTGACGGAACAGTTCGGCCTCGTTCTCGCGGATCTTGCCCACGCGCTCGGCCGATCGGGCCAGGCGCTTGGAAATCTCGTCCTCTTCGCGACGAATGTCGCGCATGGCTTCGTCGAGCGAGGCCAGGGCTTCGGGTCCGCGCAGGCTCATTGCGTCACCACCGGGTCACCGCGCCGCCAAGAACGGGCATGTTATATTCCACCTCGAGAAAACCATCGGCTTTGCGGCCGACTTCATTGGCCTGAATGATACCGTCGTCGCGCTTGTCGGCGGCCACCGCGTTGTAAACCGCCTCGGGCACCCGCACGCCCCAGATATTGACCGTCTCGGTCTGCCCGTTCTCTTCATTGAGAATCGGCAGCGACAGGACATTGCCGGACGGATCGACGGCCTCCACCACGACATAATAATTGGTCGCGTCGATATTGACTTCAGGCGTCGTCCAGAACCCCGATTGCACATCGGGGCGGTTGACGATGCGCAGCGTATATTGCTGGCGCAAGGTGTCGCGCAATGCCGTCAGATCAGCCACCGCCTGCTCGGCGCCGGCCCGGTTCGCCTCGGCGGCAAAGGCCTTGCCGCGGCTGCGGATGGCCTCTGCCTGCACCACGGCGGTCTGCACCTTGGTCTCTTCAAAAATCGTCTGGTACAGGCCATCCATCTGCGCCGGCAGGCCCTGGGCCAGTTCCACCCGTGCCTGCTCGGCCTGCCCGGCCTGATAGGGCCGCCACACGCCGAAATAGCCGATGCACAGCACCACCAGCGCCAGCAGCACGGCCATGGCCGGCTTGCCCCATCTCTTGCGGCCCACATAGAGCCGGGCCAGCGACGTGCCAAAGCCCGGCTTGGGCGGATCATAGACGAACCGGCTTTCCGCCAGCGCCGCCACGCCTTCCTTGAGGATATGGTCGGGCACTTCAATGCCCTGCTGGTGATAGATATCCCGCAACTTGTCGATGAGTTGCGCCTCACGGGTAATCCCGTCGAGTTCGCGCGTGGCCAGATCCTGGCGGTGGCGCAGTGTATCCACCACATCCATCGCCAGCATCACTTCATCGAGGGGCGCAGCGGGCTTCGCTGTCACATCACTCATGGCTGAGCTCACCTATGGGGCAGGCCCCGCATCAGTTCTTGGTTTCGAGCAGCAGGGCATTGCCATCGGCCGCCAAAGCCGCCAGGCGCCGCTTGCCATCTTCCACCGCATCGCGAATTTCGGCCGAATTCTTGGTCGAGGCGATCCGCATCTCGTTGATGATGGTGCGGCTCTTTTCCTGGAAATTGACTACCGAATCCACCAGCTTCTTGACTGCATCGGCGCGCACGGTGGGGCCATAGCCGGCCTTGACGGCCTCTTCCTGCACCTTGTCGCCAATCTCGGAAAGGGTCTCGAGGCTCTTGCTCATTCCCTCTTTCATGGCATTGAGCGTCTCGGTCGATTCATGCAGCCCGAACATGCCGGTGAACGAGGCACTGAGCGCGGTCAGCACGGTCTCATTGGTCGAGAAGAAGCTGATCGACTGCTGGTAGACGCGTTCCTTGGCATTGGTCGTCTGCATCAGCCGCGCCATCACCACTTCGGACGTATTGTAGGAAATGGTCAGATTGTCCGAGAGGTCCTTGGCGATCTGGTAGCGCTTTTCCTCGTTCTGCATCTCGCGGAGCTTCTCGTCGCGATCCATTTCGAGCCGTGCCCGATCGGCCGGAGCCGTGCCGGCATAGGCGGCAACCGCCGAGGACGCGGTCTGTAGGATATTCTTCTTCTCTTCGAGCCGCTTTTCGGCGGTGCCCAGCACTTCAAGCGCCATCACTTCGGATTGCTTGAGCGCGCCGCGGAAATCGCGATAGGCCTCGAGAATGGTCTGCTCGCGGTCGATCTGGTCCTTGGTGTCCTTGGTGACGTCGAGATAGACATCGCGAATCTTGTTGAAGCGCTGGGCGATATCGCCGCGGCTGACCTTCATCCATACATTGGAGGCGCGCTCCAGCAGGTCGATCTTGTTGTCGGCCAGCTGGTCGACCATGCCCTTGGCATCGTCGCGGATGGAATCGAACCCCTTGGTGATCTCTTCATAGCGCTCGCCGATCTTCATGGCGGCGATCTGCTCGCGCACCACCTCGTTAAAGGCGCTGGCCTGGCTCAGCGTGCGGCCGATCAGCACGACGCGTGTTTCATCCAGTTCGGTGATCTGGCTCAATAGGCCGTTGATCGGCTGCTCGCCCTGCTGCTCGGGCCAGATGCCCAGGTCGCGGATCGCATTGACCGCCTTATCCAGATACTGCAGCGGCTTCTCAGTTAGAGTGGCTGCTGGTGCTGATGTGACTTCGTTGGCCATGTTTTGCTCCCCGTGATCTGACGCCGATGCGGCGGAATGCGTGCCTTCAGGTCATAGATTGACCCTGTGCTGCAGGATGACAATTGCCACATATCTGCGACACAACTATTTAGGCCATATTGGTGCGAAAAAGCCGCACGTCAAACGGCGGGGCCACCATGCCGGCAAGTATTTGTTTCTACGGGCATTCAGGCCACAATGGGGCGGCCGGATCATCCCCTCCGGCAGGAGCGCGATAATGGATTTTGGCGGCCACTATATCATCGCCGCGCCCCGGCAAGAAGTCTGGGAAGCGCTCAACGACACCGCCATGCTCAAGGCCGCCATTCCCGGCTGCCACAAGATCGAATGGTCGAGCGAGAAGACCCTCGATCTCGAGATCAAGGTCAATCTCGGCGTCATCCACCCCGTGTTCAAGGGCGGGCTGACCCTGTCCAATATCCTGCCGTCCAAAAGCTACACCCTCACCGGCAAGGGCAAGGGGGGCCTGCTCGGCCTCGCCGAAGGGGCCGCCGACATCGTGCTGAGCGATGCGGGCGAGCAAACCGACCTGGTGTTCACCGCCCAGGGCGGCGCCTCCGGCCAGATCATGAAACTGGGCAAGGCCATTATCGGCAATTCCGCCCAGAAGGTCATCGACGGCTTCTTCGAACGCTTCGGCGCCGCCATGGGCGCCAAGGTCACGCCACTGCCGACGCACTAGCGCGTATTGGTCTTGATGTTCTCGATCCCACGCAACACGCGCTGAACGTGTAAGTTGGCTGGCGAACAATCGAAACCCACCCTTTGCGCCGCCGCGCGCGTACCCAGAAGATCGTCAGGTTCCGCATACGGTTCGACCTCAGCCAAGAGGCCAACCAACGTCTGTCGATACGTGGTGCCCGTGCCTAGGTTGCAGGTGTCCACAACTCTGATTGAGAGGTTAAGCAGTATTAATTGCCGTATCAGTGCATCATCGGCGGTCACCGTTGACGTCGTCTGCCCGATGATCAGGGTTGCAGCCAGAGCGATCCCCAATGGTTTCAAAACGCTGACCCTCCTTTGTCTGGTTAACGGATCGGATTGCCTTAACCTGAACTTAACCACACCTTGTTCTGCCCTCAAAGGATCACAATTGGCGCCGCGTTTCCGGGTTACTGAAGGACTAACAAAGTCCCTCAAATACCAGCCAGATGGCATTCATGACCGCCCCCACACGAGACACGCTCGCTCTGTTCGCCATCGCTGCGCTTGCCGTGCTGGCGGTGCTCTATGCCGATCTCAACCTTGCCGACCTGTTCGCCTCCCTGCTGAACGCCGGCTAGGGCGTCACCCTGCACAGGGCGCAAACACCCACGCCGCCTAGCCTGTGGACTATGCGCCCAAATTTTGACCAATCGGAAAAAATTGCCTTTTTCCCTCTTGCGGGCAGGGCATTTGCACGATTGTATCCCCTTTAGCGCACAGGGATTGTCCGTTGGCTGCAAGCGCCATCGCTCATGTGCGAGACAGGGAGACTATTCATGAAATTCAACATGTTCACCAAGGCCCTTGCAGGCGGTGTCGCGCTGAGCGCCATGCTGACCGGCGCGGCGCTGGCCGATCCGGCCGTGATCTACGATCTGGGCGGCAAGTTCGACAAGTCGTTCAACGAAGCCGCCTATAACGGCGCCGAAGAATGGAAGAAGGAAACCGGTGGTTCCTTCCTGGATCTGGAATTGCAGAACGATGCCCAGCGCGAACAGGCCCTACGCCGTTTCGCCGGCCAGGGTGCCAATCCCATCGTCATGGCCGGCTTCTCCTGGACTGCCGCGCTCACCGCTGTCGCCACTGAATTCCCCGACACCAATTTCGTCGTGATCGACACCGTCGTCGATGCGCCCAATGTGCAGTCGATCATTTTTGACGAACACACCGGTTCCTACCTGGTTGGCGTGCTCGCCGCCCTCAAGTCGGAAACCGGCACCGTTGGTTTTGTCGGCGGCATGGACGTTCCGCTGATCCACAAATTCTATTGTGGCTATGCCCAGGGCGCCAAGGCGGCTAATCCCGACATCAAGCTGATCGAAAACTACACCGGCACCACTCCCGCTGCCTGGAATGACCCCGTCACCGCCGGTGAATTGGCCAAGGCAGGCGTTGATGCCGGCGCCGACGTGATCTTCGCCGCCGCTGGCGGTTCGGGTCTGGGCGTGCTGCAGGCGATGAAGGACGCCGGCAAGTTCTCCATCGGTGTTGATTCCAACCAGAACTATCTGCAGCCCGGCTCGGTGCTGACCTCCATGGTCAAGCGCGTCGACGTTGCGGTCAAGAACGCGCTGACCGAAGCGGCAGACGATGCCACCTTCAAGCCCGGCCTCACGGTTCTGGGCCTGGCCCAGGATGGTGTCGGCTATGCCGTCGATGACAATAACAAGGCCCTGCTGACCCCAGAAATGATCGCCGCCGCCGAAGACTACAAGGCCAAGATCATCGCTGGTGAGATCGAGGTCCACGACTACACCACCGACTCGACCTGCCCGCTCTAAGCATAGCTGGATGAGTGGTGATCACATGAACCCGCAGCGGCCGGAAACGGCCGCTGCATCGGCGCCGGCCAATGGCTGGGCGATCGAGCTTGAGCAGATCAACAAGCGATTTGGCGCGGTTCACGCCAATAAGGACATCGATCTATCCATCGCCCGCGGCACCATCCACGGCATTGTAGGCGAGAACGGCGCCGGCAAGTCGACGCTCATGTCCATCCTCTATGGCTTCTACACCGCCGATAGCGGCACCATTCGCGTCAATGGACAGGTGCAGGCCATCACCGACAGCAGTCATGCTTTGTCGCTGGGCATCGGCATGGTGCATCAGCATTTCATGCTGGTTGATAATTTCTCCGTCCTCGAAAACATCGTGCTCGGTGCCGAGGATTCCGGTTTCCTCAAGCCAAGCCTGGATCGCGCCCGCAAGGAGCTGGATCGGCTGGAGCAGGAATACGACCTCGAGGTCGATCCCGACGCTATCATCGAGGATATCTCGGTGGGCCAGCAGCAGCGCGTCGAAATCCTCAAGGCCCTTTATCGCGGCGCCGAAACGCTGATCCTGGACGAACCCACGGGCGTGCTCACGCCCAAGGAAGCCGACGATCTGTTCCGCGTGCTCCGCACCCTGCGCGAACAGGGCAAGACGGTGATCCTGATCACCCACAAGCTGCGCGAAATCATGGCCATCACCGATACCGTTTCGGTCATGCGCCAGGGCCAGATGGTCGCCACCGTCAAGACCAGCGAAACCAGCCCCGAGCAATTGGCCGAACTCATGGTCGGCCGCCGCGTGCTGCTGCGCGTCGAAAAGGGCGAGGCCAAGCCCGGCCAGACCCTGCTCGAAGTGCAGAACCTGGTCGTCAAGGACGATATGGGCATTACCCGCGTCAAGGATGTCAGCTTCTCCGTCCGCGCCGGCGAAATCGTCGGCATTGCCGGCGTTTCCGGCAATGGCCAGTCCGAACTGCTAGAAGCCGTCTCGGGCATGCGCGACCAGAAATCGGGTAACGTTATCCTCAATGGCAATGCCCTCTCGCTCAAGGGCGATGACGGCGCCGCCCGCGCCCGTGCCGCCGGCCTCGCGCACGTCCCCGAGGATCGTCAGCGCATGGGGCTGGTCACCAATTTTTCCGAATGGGAAAATGCCATTCTAGGCTACCAGAACAGTCCCGATTACGGGCAGGGGCCTTTCCTTGACATCGGCGCTGCCAAAAAGCGCGCCGCCGAACACGTCAAACTGTTCGACGTCCGCCCCGCCAATATCAATCTCAAGACTTCGCTTTTCTCCGGCGGCAACCAGCAAAAGATCGTGCTGGCCCGCGAGATGGAGCGCGACCCCGACGTGCTGGTCATCGGCCAGCCCACCCGCGGCGTTGATATCGGCGCCATCGAATTCATCCATAACGAAATCATCAAGATGCGCGACGAGGGCAAGGCCATCCTGCTCGTCTCGGTCGAACTCGATGAAATTCGCTCCCTGGCCGATCGCATCATCGTCATGTTCGACGGCGTCATCGTGGGTGAAGCCGATCCCGCCACCGCCACCGAAGGCGAACTCGGCCTGATGATGGCCGGCATCAACAATAAAGAAGCGGCAACACAATGAGCGCCCGCAGACCCATACCCCGCTGGGCCGACGTCGCCCTGCTGCCTGCCATCAATCTGCTGCTGGCGCTGATCGTGTCCGGGCTGGTCGTGCTGTTTGTCGGCGAAAATCCGTTCCACGCTATCCAGGTCATCATCTATGGCGCCTTCGGCTATGGCGAGGGCGTCGGCTACACGCTCTATTACGCCACCAATTTCATCTTCACCGGCCTTGCCGTGGCGGTTGCCGCCCATGCCGGGCTCTTCAATATCGGTGGCGATGGCCAGGCCTATGTCGCGGGCCTCGGCGCCATCGTCGTGGCTTTGGCGCTCGACCAGACTCATTGGCTGATCGCCATGCCCCTGGCCGTCATCGCGGCCGGTGCCGTCGGTGGCTTCTGGGCCTTCGTGCCCGGCTGGCTCCAGGCCAAGCGCGGCAGCCATGTGGTCATCACCACCATCATGTTCAATTTCATCGCCGCCGCGCTGATGGTCTACATGGTCAATCGCGTGCTCAAGCCCGCCAGCACCATGGCCCCGGAGTCCGAAACCATCGACGTAGCCGGTCGCGTGCCGCAACTGCGCCAGTTCATGAGCTTTTTCGGCTATTCGCCGGTCAACCTGTCCATCGTTATCGCCATAGCGGCGCTGATCGGGGTCTATATCCTGATCTGGCACACCAAATTCGGCTATGCCATGCGCGTGCTCGGCCAGAACCCCACGGCCTCGCGCTATGCCGGCATTTCCAATTCCCGCATGATCATGATCACCATGACCATTTCCGGCGCGCTCGCTGGCATGGTGGCGATCAATGAAGTCATGGGCGTGCAAAACCGGCTGGTGCTCGATTTCGTCGCCGGCGCTGGTTTCGTCGGCATCGCCGTGGCGCTGATGGGCCGCAACCATCCCATCGGCATTGCGCTTGCCGCCGTGCTGTTCGGCGCGCTCTATCAAGGCGGGCAGGAACTGCAATTCGTCATCCCCGGCATTACCCGCGAAATGATCGTGGTGATCCAGGCTTTGGTGATCCTGTTCACCGGCGCCATGGAAGGCCTGTTCCGCCCCTCGCTCGAACGCGCCTTCATGCTGTTTTCGCCCGAACAAAAGGCCGACGCCGTCGCCGCCTCAACCGCCAAGACGGAGAGCTGACATGGATTTTCCTGCCATCCTCTCCATTCTGGACGCTACTATCCGCCTCTCGACGCCCCTCCTCTTGGCGTGTCTGGCCGGGCTCTATTCGGAACGCGCGGGCCTGTTCGATATTGGCCTTGAAGGCAAGATGCTGGCGGCGGCCTTTGCCGCCGGCGCCGTCGCCGCCATCACTGGTTCCGCCTGGATCGGCCTTGCCGCCGGCATGAGCGTGTCGCTGGCGACCGCACTCCTGCAAGGCGTTGCCGCCATCACCCTGCGCGGTAACCAGCTCATCGCCGGCGTTGCCATCAACATGCTGGCTGCGGGCCTCACCACGTTCCTCGGCCAGACCTGGTTCTCCCAGGGCGGCCGCACGCCACCGCTTGGCGAAGGCGGGCGCTTCGTGCCCATCAACCTGCCCTTCGCCAATGAATTGGCTGGTGTCCCCATCATCGGCCCGATCTACTACGAGCTGATTTCGGGTCACTATATCCTGGTCTATATCGCCTTCCTCATGGTGGCCGTCACCGCCTATGTGCTCTATCGCACCCGCTTCGGCCTGCGCCTGCGCGCCGTTGGCGAAAGCCCCAAGGCGGTCGACACGGCCGGCATTTCGGTGGTCAAGCTGCGCTATCAGGCGGTGATCATCACGGGCCTGCTCTGCGGCATTGCCGGGGCCTATTTCTCCATCGCCCAGGGTTCCGGCTTCGGCAACAACATGACGGCCGGCAAGGGCTATATCGCGCTCGCCGCTTTGATCTTTGCCAAGTGGAAGCCGGTGCCCGCCATGTTCACCTGCCTGCTGTTCGGCTTCCTCGATGCCCTGCAGATTCGCCTGCAAGGCGCGCGGCTGGGCGGAGTGGAAATCCCGGTCCAGGCCATTCAAGCTTTGCCCTATGTGCTGACCGTGATCCTGCTCGCCGGCTTCATCGGCAAGGCCGTGGGCCCCAAGGCCGGCGGCGTCGCCTATACCAAGGAGCGCTGACATGCCCCTGTTGCCAACCGACCAGACCCTGTTCGACGCCGCCGAAGCCGTGCGTGCCAAGGCCTATGCGCCCTATTCGAACTTCCATGTCGGCGCCGCCATTCTTGCTGACGACGGCAAGATCTATGCCGGCTGCAATGTCGAAAACGCCGCCTATCCCGTCGGCAATTGCGCCGAACCCAGCGCCATCGCCGCCATGCTTGCCGGCGGCGGCAAACGTATCAAGCGCATCTATGTCACCGGCCCTGGCACAACCCCGGTCACCCCCTGCGGCGGCTGCCGCCAACGCATCCGCGAGTTCGCTGACCTCGATGTCGAAGTCATCTCCCACGGCGTCGACGGCACCCCACTGGTCATGACGCTGGGCGACTTGCTGCCGCACAGCTTCGGCCCCGAGTTCCTGGGAAAATGAGCAGTTGGATACAGCGCTATCAGCACGCGTCCCCTCCCCCTTGAGGGGAGGGACAGGGTGGGGGTGTCGGACCATCCTCGCGCATAATGTATGTGGAACCGCCGACACCCCCACCCCGACCCTCCCCTCAAGGGGGAGGGAGGGAAAAAGCCCCGAAATCACGAGCACACCATGACCAAAGCCTCCAAGACCATCAAGAAAATCGCCGGTGAGGCACCTATCGAAGCCGCCATCGTGCTCGGCTCTGGCCTCTCCGCCATTGGCGAGCTCTTGGCTGACAAGGTCACCATTCCCTATTCCGAGCTCAAGGGCTTCCCCGGCGGCGGCGTTTCCGGCCATGGCCGCGACCTGCTCATCGGCACCATGGGCGGCAAGCGCATCGCCATCCTCACCGGCCGCGAGCATTATTACGAACACGGCAATGCCGCCGCCATGCGCCCCGCACTCGAAGCCATGGCCGAAATCGGCGCCAAGACCCTGCTGCTGACCAATTCGGCCGGCTCGCTCGACGAGCGCTTCCGCCCCGGCGATCTGATGCTGCTCTCCGATCACATCAATTATGCCGGCATGAACCCGCTGATCGGTGAACCCACCGACCGCCGTTTCGTCAACCTGGTCGATTGCTACGCCCCCGATCTGCGCGCCAAGGCGATTGCGTTGGGCGAGCGCCTCGATATCAAGGTCGGCGAAGGCATCTATCTGTGGTATTCTGGCCCCAGCTTTGAAACGGTCGCCGAAATCCAGATGGCCATTCGCCTGGGCGCCAATGCCGTGGGCATGTCCACGGCACCCGAAGTCATTCTCGGGCGTTTCCTGGGGATGAAGGTCTGGGCCTGCTCGTCCATCACCAATATGGGCGCGGGTCTCTCGAGCGAGAAAATCAGCCATGAACACACCAAGACCATGGCGGTACAAGGCGCAGAGAAGCTGAAAAAGCTCATACCAGCGCTGGTGGAGGAACTATGAGCCTACGCGTTGTAGACAACCCCGAGCCCCATACCCCGCACAAGCGCAATCCGGGCTTCCCGCTTGATCTCGATTGGGTCAGCAACGTTCGCATGAACCGCTCGGCGCTCGAACGCCGCGCCGGCTCCATCGGCGCGCGCCGCACCGTCAAAAAGGATTATCAGCTAGCCTGGCTGCTCAAAGCCATCACGCTGATCGATCTGACGACGCTCAATTCCGACGATACCGATGGCCGCGTCGAGCGCCTTTGCGCCAAGGCGCGCCATCCCCTGCGCACCGATATTCTCGACAAGCTCGATATCCCCGGCCTGCGCATCCTGCCCGGCGCCGTTTGCGTCTATCATAGCTTTGTCAAAACTGCGGTGAATGCCCTCGAAGGCACCGGCATTCCGGTTGCCGCCGTCTCCACCGCCTTTCCCCATGGCCTGGCCCCCCTCGAAACCAAGCTCAAGGAAATCGAGCTATCGGTCGCCGATGGCGCCAAGGAAATCGACATCGTCATCGAACGCGGCATGGTTTTGCGCGGCGATTGGCAGGCGCTCTACGATCAGGTCAAAGCCTTCCGCAAGGCCTGCGGCGACGCCCATATCAAGACCATTCTGGGCACCGGCGAGCTCGCCACCCAAACCAATATCGCCAAAGCCTCGCTGGTCTGCATGATGGCCGGCGCCGACTTCATCAAGACCTCGACCGGCAAGGAAAAGGTCAATGCCAATCTCGTCACCTCGCTGACCATGATCCGCATGATCCGTTGGTTCAATGAAGAGACCGGCATCGAAATCGGCTACAAACCCGCCGGCGGTATCGCGACGGCTGGCGACGCGCTGAAATACATGGCGCTGATGAAGGAAGAGCTCGGAACGCGTTACCTTCAACCCCATTTATTCCGTTTCGGCGCTAGCAGTCTGTTAACCGATATCGAGCGTCAGCTAGAACACGGCCTTACCGGCCATTACGCGGCTGACTACCGCCAGCCCATGGTTTGACATGAACAAGATCGCGCAAGTCTTCCAATCCCTCGACTACGGTCCGGCCCCCGAAGGCCCCGATCAGGCCAATGCTTGGCTCGATAGCCACGGGCGCAAATTCGGCCATTTCATCGACGGCACATGGACCAAACCCGGCAAAACCTTTGCCAGCGATAACCCCGCCAATGGCGAAAAACTGGCCGATATCACCGAGGGCACGACCGAAGACGTCAATACCGCCGTCAAAGCCGCCCGCGCCGCCTTCAAACCGTGGTCGGCCCTCTCCGGCTACGAGCGCGGCAAGTATCTCTACGCCATCGCCCGGGCGATCCAGAAGCATTCCCGCCTCTTCGCCGTGCTCGAAACCATGGACAATGGCAAGCCGATCCGCGAGAGCCGCGATGTCGATATCCCATTGGTAGCACGGCATTTTTACCATCACGCCGGCTGGGCCCAGCACCTCTCCCGCGAATTCCCCGACGCCGTCCCCTATGGCGTTTGCGGCCAGATCATCCCGTGGAATTTCCCGCTGCTGATGCTGGCCTGGAAGATCGCCCCCGCGCTCGCCGCCGGCAATACGGTCATCCTAAAACCCGCCGAATTCACCTCGCTGACGGCATTGCTGTTTGCCGAAATCTGCGAACGTGCCGGCCTGCCCAAGGGCGTGGTCAATATTGTCACGGGGCAGGGCGAAACCGGCCAAGCCATTGTTTCTCATGACGGTATCGACAAGATCGCCTTCACCGGCTCCACCGAAGTGGGCAAAGCCATCCGCGCCGCCACGGCCGGCACCGGCAAGGGCCTCAGCCTCGAATTGGGTGGCAAGTCACCCTATATCGTTTTCGAAGACGCCGATATCGACAGCGCCATCGAAGGCCTGGTCGACGCCATCTGGTTCAATCAGGGCCAGGTCTGCTGCGCCGGCTCCCGCCTGCTGGTGCAGGAAAGCATCGAAACCCGCTTTATCGCCAAGCTCAAGACGCGCATGGCGAGCCTGCGCGTCGGCGATCCGCTCGACAAATCCATCGACATCGGCGCGCTGGTCGCCCCGGTGCAGGTCGAACGCATCCGCGATCTGATGAAGCGCGGCGTGGCCGAAGGCGCAGTCGTCTACGAGGCCGATGGCCCGGTCCCCGCCAAGGGCTGCTTCCTGAAACCCGCTCTCGTCACCAATGTCTCCCCCGCTAATACCCTGGTGGCCGAGGAGATCTTTGGGCCCGTGCTGGTCGCCATGAGCTTCCGCACACCTGAAGAGGCGGTGGCGCTGGCCAACAACACCAAATACGGCCTCGCCGCGACGATCTGGAGCGAGAATATCAATCTGGCCCTCGACATCGCCCCCAAGATCAAGGCCGGCGTGGTCTGGATCAACGGCACCAATAATTTCGACGCCGCCGTGGGCTTCGGTGGCTACAAGGAATCCGGCTTCGGCCGCGAAGGTGGCCGCGAAGGCATGAGTGCCTATTTGAAACCAGCCTGGGAAAAGGAGCTCAAAGCCGCTCCTGCCGCCAAGCCTGCGCCAGCCAAGGCCGAGAACCCGCTCGATAGCGGCCATCTCGATCAGACAGCAAAGATGTATATCGGCGGCAAGCAATCCCGCCCCGACAGCGCCTACAATCGCGCCGTGCTCGACCCCAAAGGCCAGACCATTGGTGAAGTGGGCGAAGGCAATCGCAAGGACATTCGCAACGCCGTCGAAGCCGCCCGCGCTGCCCTGAGCTGGTCGACCACTGCCGCCCATACCCGCGCGCAGATCCTCTATTTCCTGGCCGAAAATCTCGACTACCGCCGCGACGAATTTGCCGCCCGCATCAAGGGGCAGACTGGCGAGGACGGCACCAACGAAGTCGCCCTCTCCGTCGAACGCCTCTTCGCCTTTGCTGGCTGGGCCGACAAATATGATGGCGCGGTCCACAATCCGCCCCTGCGCGCCGTCGCCGCCGCCATGGTCGAGCCGCTCGGCGTCATGGGCATTGTCGCCCCGCCATCGCGCCCGCTGCTCGGCTCCATCGCCTTGATCGCCCCGGCTTTGGCCATGGGCAACACGGTCGTGCTGGTGCCCTCGGCGCAATCGCCGCTCTCCATCACCGACCTCTACCAGGTCATCGAAACCTCCGACGTGCCCAATGGCGTGATCAACATCGTCACCGGCGATAGCGTCACTCTCGCCAAGACCTTGGCCGAGCATGACGGCGTCGACGGCTTGTGGTTCGCAGGCTCTGCCGAAGCCTCCGCCATGGTCGAGAAGGCCTCGATCACCAATCTCAAGCAGACTTGGACCAGCCGCGGCCTCTATTACGATCTGGCCGATCGGCGCTTCGAGGGCGATTACTTCCTGAGCAAGGCGACGCAGGTCAAGAACGTTTGGATTCCGTACGGGGCTTAGGTCCGGACATCGGAATACCCCCTCCTAACCTCCCCTGATAGGGGGAGGAAACGCGCGGTGGTTGGTATGAGATTGTGCCGCAAACTCGATCTGTCCCTCCCCCTATCAGGGGGAGGCTAGGGGGTATCCCCTAAACAAAAAGAGCCATCCATGGTCTTCCTCCCCCAAGAAGTCATCGCCAAAAAGCGCGACGGCCACGCCCTCTCGGCCGACGAGATCGCCGCCTTCATCCATGGCTTCACCCACGGCACAGTCTCCCACGCCCAGGCCGCCGCCCTCGCCATGGCCGTCTATTTCAACGACATGACCATGCAAGAACGCGTCGCGCTGACCCTGGCCATGCGCGATAGCGGCACCGTGCTCGACTGGTCCGATCTCGACGGCCCCGTGGCCGACAAACACTCCACCGGCGGCGTCGGCGACAATGTCAGCCTCATGCTCGCGCCAATCCTGGCCGCTATCGGCATCTATGTGCCCATGATCTCGGGCCGGGGTCTGGGCCATACCGGCGGCACGCTCGACAAGTTCGACGCCATTCCCGGCTATACCACCAGCCCCGACAATGCTCTGTTTCGCAAGGTTGTGAAGGAGGTCGGCTGCGCCATTATCGGCCAGACCGCCAATCTCGCCCCCGCCGACAAGACGCTCTACGCCATCCGCGACGTGACGGGGACGGTCGAATCCATTTCCCTTATCACCGCCTCCATCCTCTCCAAAAAGCTCGCTGCGGGGCTCGGCGCACTGATCCTCGACGTCAAAACCGGTTCGGGCGCCTTCATGCCCACGCTGGAAAAATCTAGGAATCTCGCGCAAAGCCTCGTCACTGTCGCCAATGGCGCGGGCCTCAAAACATCAGCTCTCATCACCGACATGAACGAGCCGCTGGCCTCCGCCGCCGGCAATGGCCTCGAAGTCCGCAACGCTGTCGACTTCCTCACCGGCAAGCATCAGGACGCCCGCCTGCGCGAAGTCACGCTCGCCCTCTGCGCCGAAGTCGCCGCCATGACTGGCATTGCCGAGAGCGTCCCCGCCGCCCGCAAGCTGGTCGATGACGCTCTTGATAGCGGACGCGCCGCCGAGCGCTTCGCCAAAATGGTCATGGCCCTTGGCGGCCCCACCGATTTCGTCGAAGCCATGGATACCCATCTCGCCCCGGCCCCCATCATCCGCGACGTCTTCGTGACGGGGCAGGGCACTATCGCTGCCATCGACACCAAAGGCGTCGGCATGGCCGTCGTCGCGCTAGGTGGCGGCCGCACCATGCCCAGCGACAGCATCGATCACACAGTCGGCTTCGACCGTCTCCTTGGCCTCGGCACTCAGGCCGACGCACAAACCCCCATCGCCCGCATCCACGCCCGCGACGAGGCCTCTGCCGCCGACGCCGAAGCGCGCCTCAAATCTGCGTATCGCCTGGGTGACACCGCCCCGCGCCACGATCTCATTGCCGCGCGCCTCGCGCCAACGGAGTAAGCCCATGCCCCGCGCCATTCTGTGCATTCTCGATAGCGTCGGCATTGGCGGCGCGCCCGACGCTGCCGCCTATGGCGATACCGGCTCCAACACCTTTGGCCACATCGCCGAACACGCCGCCGCGGGCAAAGCCGATCGCGCTGGCCTACGCGCCGGTCCGCTCAACGTGCCCAACCTCGATGCCCTCGGCATCGGCGCAGCCATAAAGCTTTCGACCGGCACCCTGCCGCCCAACCTCTCCGCCACGCCCAAGGGCGGCCGCTTCGGCGTGGGCCGCGAAGTCAGCAAGGGCAAGGACACCCCCTCCGGCCATTGGGAGATCGCCGGCGTGCCGGTGCCCTTCGAATGGGGCTATTTCCCGCAAACCGAGCCGACCTTTCCGCCCGCGCTGATCGAAGAATTCATTAAACGCGCCAAGCTGCCCGGCATTCTGGGCGACAAGCATGCCTCGGGCACCAATATCATTGCAGAGTTAGGCGAAGAGAGCATCCGCACCGGCAAGCCGATCTGCTACACCTCCATCGATAGCGTGTTCCAGATCGCCGCGCATGAAAGCCATTTCGGGCTCGATCGGCTCTACGAGATTTGCCAGATCGCTTTCGAGTTCACCGCGCCGCTCAATATCGGCCGCGTGATCGCCCGCCCCTTCGTGGGTGAGGATGCAAAGAGCTTCAAGCGCACCGGCAATCGCCGCGACTTTGCCATCGCTCCGCCCGAGCCGACCTTGCTCGATCGCAACAAGGAAGCCGGAAACCAGGTCTTCGCCATCGGCAAGATTTCCGACATCTATGCCGCCCATGGCGTCACTCATAAGCTCAAGGGCACTGGCCTGCCCCAATTGTTCGACAAGACGCTCGAGGCCATGGAAATGGCTGCCGATAACGCGTTCATCATGACCAATTTCGTCGATTTCGACAGTGAATATGGCCATCGCCGCGATGTGCCCGGCTATGCGGCGGCGCTCGAATATTTCGACACCCGCCTGCCCGAGTTGATCGCCAAGCTCAGGGACGATGATCTCTTGATCCTCACGGCCGACCACGGCAATGATCCAACCTGGCCCGGCACCGATCACACGCGAGAACAGATCCCGATTCTGCTCTTTTCCCCAAGCGTGTCGGCGGGCGAGATTGGCATTCGCTCCACCTTCGCAGATATTGGCGAAACCATTGCCCATTGGCTCGGCCTCGCACCCGGCCGTCATGGCAAAAGCTTTCTCTAACCCGACAAGAACAGGTGATCCAATGAGCAGCGTGACCGTCCTCGATCACCCCTTGATCCAGCACAAGCTGACCATCATGCGCAACAAGGAGACCTCCATCGCGGGGTTCCGCCGCCTGCTGCGCGAAATCGCCCATCTGATGTGCTACGAAGTCACGCGCGATCTCGAACTCGAGATGATCCCCATCGAGACCCCGATGGCCGAAATGCAGTCGCCTGCCATCAAGGGCAAGAAGCTGGTTTTCGCCTCCATCCTGCGTGCCGGCAATGGCCTGCTCGATGGCATGCTCGATCTGGTCCCGGCCGCCCGCGTCGCCCATATTGGTATCTATCGCGATCATGAAACGCTCGAGCCGGTCGAGTATTACTTCAAGGCTCCGTCCAACCTGGAAGATCGCCTGATCATTGTGGTCGATCCAATGCTGGCCACCGCCAACTCGGCCACCGCCGCCATCGACAAGCTCAAGGAACGCGGCGCCAACAATATCCGCTTCCTCTGCCTGCTCGCCGCCCCCGAAGGCATCAAGCATTTCGGTGAAACCCATCCCGACGTGCCGGTCTTCACCGCTTCCATCGACAGCCATCTCAACGAAAAGGGCTACATCATCCCCGGTCTTGGCGATGCGGGCGACCGCATGTACGGCACGAAATAAGCGCTGTCCTCTTGCCTCTCCCCCTCAGAGGAGAGGCAAGAGGGCCTACTTCGCCTTGAGTGGCAGTCCCAGCGCGATCAGTTCCTTGCGCAGCATGACCGGGTCCTTGAAGTGGATCCCATGCATGCCGAATTTGCGTGCCGAGGTGATATTGGGCTCGCTGTCGTCGATGAACACGCAGCTTTCGGGCGCCAGGCCATAGCGCTCGCAGAACACGCGATAAAGCCGCGGATCGGGTTTTACCAACCCTTCCAGACCCGAGACGATCACGCCATCGAATTTTTCAAGGAACGGCCATTCGCCCAGGCAGCTCACCCATTTCTCCCAGGAGAAATTGGTAATAGCAAAGGTGGGGACTTCCTGCTCGATCAGCTCGTCATGAATGTCGATCGTGCCCTGGATGAATTCACCCAGCGTTTCCTTCCAGCGCAGGTCGAACGCCTGGATTTCGCGCCAATATTTGGGGAAGCGGGTGATCAGCTTGGCGACGCCCTCGGAATAGATTTCACCCGCGTCGAATTCCAGATTCCAGTCGAGAGTGCAGATATTCTGGTGGAACCACAGCGCATCGTCCTCGCTCTCGAAGAGCTTGCGGAACAGATACATCGGGTTCCAGTCGACGAACACGCCGCCAAGGTCAAAAACAGGGACGAGCGTATCGGTCATGGGAAGGTCACCAGGAGGAAGGAATCTGGCTGGCTTTTGCCACGCGCCGAAGGCGGGTGCAACGGCTAGTTCAGAACGATTGGCTCACCGAACCGCGGCACGTAAAAGCTCTGCCGATAGAGATTGACCGCCTGGTCGAAGACAAAACCGTAAAGCGGCTTGTAGCTATAGCTGGCTTCCGAAACGATGACATAGCTGCCCTTGGCGATATCGGTCATGCTGGCCATGGCGGTGGCTCGGCCGTAAGGCTGGTTCTGCGGGTAGGTCGTCCCCACGCTCATGACGCCGTTGAGATATTCGCGCGACCAGGCCACTTCCGTGGTGCCGTCATCCTCCACCTTCACCGAGGTGACGATCTGCTTGATGTTGGTCGTAATGTAGGGCGTCATGATGCCCGAGGAAGCCTGGAAATAATCCTGCAATGTGGCGCCGGAAATTGTCCCGTTCTCACGGGCCACCAGGTCCCCTACCGCGCCGGCAACCGATTGCACCTTGCGATCCATGGTGATCAGGGCGCCGGCTTCGGTCGTGCCCAGATAGACCAGCAACATGAAGGGCACGATCAGCGCGAACTCCACCGCCGCTACACCGCCCCGCGCTTTGGCGAAGCGCCGAAGCAGTCGTTTGAGCATCCGCCGGGCGCCGATCATGTGAAGGGCTCGTTGCGGAACACGGTGACTGCACCCAGCAGGCGCCGCCCGTCATGGAGATTGGACAGGCCAAGCGAGCCGCCCAGGAAGTTGAGGTTCAGCAGCACCGGATATTTGTAATAGACCTGCACCAGAACCACGTTTGATCCAGCGCCGGGAGTATAGTTTTCATCCTTGGTCCAACCGCAGTCCTCGGTCTTGCAGGTCCAGTCCACCGGCGGCTCGACCGTTGCCGATTGAAAATTGGACACCACCGACACCCGTACATGCAGGCCAGAACAGTCGGAAAACAGCCCATAGAGCCGGTCGCACACATTGCTGCGGAAGGAGGCGAGCGTGTCCTTGCGGGTCTGGGCCTGGCCGGTGCGGATCATCCGGCTGGCATCCTGCACCGCACTTTCCAGAATCTGGCCGGACATGAAAACCAGCGAGGTTTGCAAGATTGCCGTCATGATGGCGAAGAACGGCATTGCCAGCAGGGCAAATTCGATCACCGTCGTTGCATCCTCATGGCGCGCAAAGGCACGCCATCTTTTCCTCGGCGACGCTCTGCCGAGCAGGGATGCAATTGACTTGATCATGAGCCCACATGCGTTTGGTCGCCGCAGGCTAGGGGCTTTTGGCTAATCCTTGGTTACGAAGGCGCCCGCGGGCGACCTCGTTCGCGTGGAAGGTTAAGCCGCGGTTAAAAGCCTACTGCGCAGCAGACTGTACGACCTGAGACGACGCTAGGGCCTGCGCCGTAAAGGAATTGTCGTCACCCAACATGATCACAGGCTGGCAGGTGGGTGCGCAGGAAAGCGTCGTGCGGTTCTGCCCCTGATAGACGGTCATTACGCCCGCCTGCATCTGCGCCACCTCGACCATGGTGTCGGCAATCGGATTACCCTGTGCGTCGAGCACGATCAGATTGGTCTGCCCATAGCTTTTGCCGGTCAGCACCAGCGTCAGCGGGTCCTGGATGGTCACGTCGGCAATACCGGGATTGCCGATGATCACTGTGGCGGCGGGCGAACTGATGCGCAAGACGCGCGCCATGTTGACATTGACCTCGATCGGCAGCCCGTCAGCCGCATGGACGCTGCCCAGGCTGGCCAGCAACAGACATAGGGCGGCAAAAGCAGGGGGCAAACGCATGGGACAATCCGGCTATCGGGAACGCGACGAATGCCAGTTTCCATCGGAATGGTGAATTTTTTGACAAACACCCGGAAAACAAGGGTTTGGCAGGCATTCCTCGCATGCGCGGAGTTGATGGCCGGGCAATGCTATGTGGCCTTGAGGCGAATAAGTATAGCCGCGTCCTATACTTGCTGACGCCCAACGGCATGGCGACAGGTAAAATGCCATCTATTTAATTAACGCTTTGATTATCATACGGAAATCGGCGCCAAAATCACTCTCTGACTCTCTGGCCGATTAACTCAATTGCAACAAGTCACGACTAGTTTTTGCCTCATGTTCGATGTGTGACGTGTCGAACGACGGCGTCACCCGATGACGTTATTTAAAGGAGCCTGGGAATGACTATTTTCGCACGTTTCGCCAAGGACGAGTCCGGCGCAACCGCAATTGAATACGGCCTGATCGCCGCACTGATTTCTGTTGGCATCATTGTCGCTGCAACTGCGCTTGGTACCGACCTTAGCAATCTCTTCACTCGTATCTCCGGTCAGCTCAACAAGACTATCCCCGCAGCAGCACCGCCGGCCGCTGGCGGCTAAAGAAACCAGCGATACCTGCTGTCACCGGCCTTAGCGTCAAGGGGAAGCGTTTCACGCTTCCCCTTTCTTTTGCCGTTTTTTAACATGCTTGGCGGCATGGTTTGGCGGCGCTTCAATATCTTTCGCCCGTTGAGGACGACCCTATGGCCACGATTGCATTGCTGTTTTTTCCGCTCGGCATGGCTTTCGCGGCCTCGTCCGATCTGTTGACCATGCGCATCTCCAACAAGCTCGTACTGTTGTTGGTTGTCGGTTTCTGCATCACGGCCATGGCCGTCAATTTGCCACTGCAGCAATTCGCCATGCATGTCGTCGCGGCGCTGATCGTGTTGGTCGCTGGCTTTGCGTTTTTCGCGCTGCGCTGGGTTGGCGGTGGCGACGCCAAGCTCGCAGCCGCGACGGCGCTGTGGCTCGGCTTCGGCCTCACTCTACCCTACCTGCTTTATGCCGCAATGCTGGGCGGTGCGCTGACGCTGCTGATCCTGGCTCTGCGCCAGATGCCACTTACCCCGTTCCTTGCCCGCTATCGCTGGCTCGAACGCCTGCACGACCGCAAATCCGGCGTTCCCTACGGCATTGCCCTCGCAGTGGCCGGGCTCATGACCTATTCCAATTCAGTCATTTTCGAGCGCTTGGCCGCATAGGCGCCACCCGCTCGGCCCCTCGATGGGATTTGCAGGTCGTGAATCAACAAAGATCAATAAGCCCGCGCGCCCAATACTTGGGCTTTCCAGTTCATTACCAAATTCGCTAAAATTTACATCCCGTTAACTGAATTCGCAAACGTCCGGTTAACCAAACTTTGACCCTTTGGGTTCACACTCACAATTGTGGAATTGGGCCAGAACGGCTCTGTCCCTAAGCGGAGTGTGGCATGAAGCCGGCGCGTCTCATCTTGATCCTTGTGGCGGTGGTCGCCGCCGGGCTGGCCGCATTTCTGGTGACCCGCGGTGGCCCAGCGCCCGAACAGGTCGTGAGCGAAGTGGTGCGGCAGGAGGCCAAGGCCCAGGTTTTGGTGGCGCGTGCCGCCGTTGGTATTGGCGAGCGCCTCACTGCAGAAAATCTAGAATGGCAGGATTGGCCCGAGGGCGCCGTACGCCCCGAATACGTCACCTCCACCGCCATGCCCGATGCTCCCGCTCAATTGACGGGTGCCGTGGTGCGGTTCGAATTTTTTCCCGGCGAGCCGATCCGCGAGGCCAAGCTGGTCCGCGCCGACCAGGGCTATCTCTCGGCCGTTCTCGGCCAGGGTATGCGCGGCGTTTCGGTCGGCGTCACGGCGGTCTCCAGCGCTGGTGGCTTCGTCGTCCCCAATGATCATGTCGATGTGGTGCTGACCACCGCCACCGAAATGGGCCAACAATCCCAAGTCATCCTCTCCAATGTGCGGGTGCTCGCCATCGGCAAGCGCTTGGGCGAGATGGGCGTCACCGGCACCGAAGTCGGACAGACACCAACAGGTTCGCCCACGCCAGTCGTGTTCGACAACGCCACCATTGCCACGCTCGAATTGCTGCCGCCCCAGGCTGAGGTGCTGATCAATGCCGCCACCCGTGGCGAACTCAGCCTGACCCTGCGTTCGGTGGTTGATTTCAAGGACAATAGCGTGGCCGATGCCGGCGGCAGCCAGTCGATCCGGCTGATCCGCTTCGGCCGGGAACAAAGCGTGCGCTCGACCAGCGGCGGCCAGGCCTTCAATCCGCCGGCCGTCACAGGTTTCCCCGTCGATAGTGTCTACACTCCTCCCCTCAATGTGCCGGCCAGCGTCACCGCGCCGCAAGTGTTGCCCCAGTAGGGCGAGAGGCAACCATGCTCACATCCATTTCCGTTTTGCCCCGCAAGTTCCTGGCTTCGGCCGTCATGGCGCTGTTGGCCGGCGCCACTCTGCTTCAGCCGGCGGCTGCTCAGGAGGCGCAGATAACCATCTCGTCCGCCGCCTACGGCGGCACGCGGCAAATGGAACTCGACCTCAACAAATCCATCATCGTCGATCTGCCCGCGGGTGTGGCCGAAGTGGTGGTGTCCCAGCCCACTGTGGCTGCCGCCATCATGCGCACCCGCACCCGGGCGATCGTGCAGGGCATTTCGGGTGGCGATACCAATATCTTCTTCCTTGACGATCAGGGCCGCACGATTTCCGTGCTCGATATCCGCGTCATCAAGGAGCCATCCCAGGTCGGCAATGCCCTCCAGGAGGCATTGGCCCGCGTCATTCCCGGCTCCAATATCCGCGTTGAATCTGTAACGCTGGGTGATGAGACCAACCGCGTTGTGCTCACCGGTACGGTGCTGTCGACCGACGACAAGCAGCGCGCCGAACAGGTGGCCATCCAGTTTGCGGGCGATCCGCTGAACGTGGCCAATATTCTCGACATTTCCGGCTCCCAGCAGGTCATGCTGCAGGTCACCGTGGCTGAAGTGTCACGCGATACCGTCAAGCAGCTTGGCATCAACCTCTCTGGCAGTCTCTCCATCGGCAATTTCAACGCCGGCATTAACAGCACGCAGTCCACCCTACCCAATGGCGTTACGGGTGGCTTTTCGGCCGGCAATGTCTCGCTCACGGCCGAGCTGCGGGCGCTCGAACAGCGCGGCGCGCTCCGCACCCTGGCCGAACCAGTTCTCACCGCCATTTCCGGTGAACCCGCCGAATTTCTCGCCGGCGGGCAAATTCCCATTCTCTCCGCCATCGATCCGGCCACCAATAACCGCACCTATACGCTCAAGGATTTTGGCGTGAAGCTCAAATTCACGCCCACTATCAAGTCCAATGGCGTGGTGGGGCTCGAGGTCGAGACCGAGGTTTCCGAAATCGCCGAGACCGGCTTCAATATCGGCGGCGAAACCGTCCCTGGCTTCAACAATCGCAGCGCCAAGACCTCCATCGAGCTGCGCCCGGGCCAGACCATCGCCATTGCCGGCATGATCCAGGACAAATTGCGCCAGCAGATTTCGGGCCTGCCGGGCCTGGGTGATATCCCCATTCTGGGCACCCTGTTCCGCTCGCGCAATTTCCAGCGCAGCCAGACCGAGCTGGTCATCATCGTCACGCCCTATCTCGCCGCCCCGATGACCCAGCAGCCCATTCTGCCCACCGACAAGTTCGAAGCAGCCAGTGATGCCGAAGCCATTTTCCTCGGCCGCATGGAGCGCAATTACGGCGTCGGTGGCGATATCGAAATGCGCGGCGGTTTCAACGGATCTGTCGGCTTCGTGCTCGATTGAGCGCGGCCCCAGGAGTTTAGTACGATGAGTTTTCTCTCTCCCGAAAAAACCAAGAGCGAAGAAGCCGCGGCCGAAATTTCGGCCGGCGCCCGCCTGATTCCGCGCATCACCATCCAGGCCTTTTGCGAGCATTCTCAAACCGCCCAATTGGTGGAAAGCGCCATTCATGACCGGCGCATGTCCAAGGTGGCGCTGACCACGCACAATGGGGGTATCGAAGGCGCCGTCGAAACCTACAAATCCAACCCCACGCCCAATCTGATCATCGTGGAAACCGCGCTCTCGCCGTCCGAGATTCCGCTGGCGCTGGAGCGGCTGGCCGAAGTCTGCGACGCCTCCACGCGCCTTATCGTGCTTGGCCATGTCAACGACGTGCCGCTCTATCGCGAACTGATCCGCTCGGGCGTTTCCGAATATGTGGTGCTGCCCGCCACCTCGGCGCAGATCGTCTCGGCCATCACCGACCTGTTCGCGGCCGAAGGGGGCGCTCCTATCGGCCGTACCATCGGCTTTGTCTCCGCCAAGGGTGGGGCAGGGGGCTCCACCGTGGCGCATAATGTCGCCTGGGGCATTGCCACTGCGCTGCGTCAGGATAGCCTCATCCTCGACATGGACCTGGCCTTCGGCACGGCAGGGCTCAATTTCAATCAGGACCCACCCCATGGCCTAGCCGATGCGGTGCTCGCCAACCAGAAGGTCGACCAGACCATGCTGGATCGGCTGATGAGCAAGGCGGCCAACCACATCAACTTGCTGACCGCTCCCGTCACGCTCGACCGCACCTTCGATTTCGAAGAGCGGGAATTCGAGCAGATCATCGAGATGAGCCAGAATACCATGCCGGTCGTGGTGCTCGACATTCCTCATGCCTGGAATGCCTGGATCCGCCATACCCTGGCCACCGTCGACGAAGTGGTTATCGTAGCCGAGCCGGACCTGGCCAATCTGCGCAATGCCAAGAATCTGGCTGACACCATCAAGGCCCTGCGCCCGACGGAGGCCATGCCCAATCTGGTGCTCAACAAGGTGGGCATGCCCCGCCGCCCCGAGATCAGCTCCGTCGAATTCGCCGCTTCGGTCGAATGCCAGTTGCTGGGTGCCATTCCGTTCGATGCGGCCCTGTTCGGCACTGCCGCCAACAATGGGCAGATGATCGCCGAGGTCGCTGCCAACAACAAGATCAACGACATCTACCGCGCCATCGGCATGCAGGTGACGGGCCGGCAGGTGTCGCACGCCGGAGGCAAGTCATCGAGCCTGATGAAGCTGCCTTCGTTCCTCAAGAAGCGGGCTTGATCGGGTTCCGATCAGCCGGATAGGACGAACATGTTTGGCAAGCGCACGACATTTGGTGGCAATACGCCGGGCCTGGCTGAAACGCGTCCGGCGCCCGCCATGCCACTTCGCGCGGAAACCCCGGCCCCGCGCCGCGGCGTTGACAGCGACGCCATGTCGGCTCGCATGCGCACGAGCGAGGAAGTGGTCGACGTCCGCACCCCGATCGATACGCAGCGCGACAAGGATTATTTCCAGACCAAGTCGGCCATTTTCAGCGCCCTGATCGATTCTATCGATCTGAGCCAGCTCGCCACCATGGATCAGGATGCGGCGCGCGAGGAAATTCGCGACATCGTCGCCGAAATCATCGCGCTCAAATCCATCATCATGTCGATCGCCGAGCAGGAAGATCTGCTCGAGGACATCTGCAATGACGTTCTGGGCTATGGTCCGCTCGAGCCCTTGCTGGCGCGCGACGACATTGCCGATATCATGGTCAATGGTTCCCAGCGTTGCTACATCGAAGTGGGCGGTAGGGTGAAGCTCACCAATGTACGCTTCCGAGACGACGCTCACCTGATGAATGTGTGCCAGCGCATCGTGTCCCAGGTGGGCCGCCGCGTTGATGAAAGCTCTCCGATTTGCGACGCACGCCTCCCGGATGGCTCGCGCGTCAACGTCATCGCGCCGCCGCTGGCCATCGATGGCGCGGCTCTTACCATTCGTAAGTTCAAAAAGGACAAGCTGACCCTGCCCCAGCTGGTCAAATATGGCTCTATCTCCCCCGAAGGCGCTGAAGTGCTGCGCATTCTGGGCCGGGTTCGGGCCAATGTCTTGATCTCGGGCGGTACCGGTTCGGGCAAGACCACCTTGCTCAACTGCCTCACCGCCTTCATCGAAAAAGACGAGCGGGTCATCACCTGCGAAGACTCCGCCGAACTCCAATTGCAGCAGCCCCATGTGGTGCGGTTGGAAACCCGCCCGCCCAATCTTGAGGGCGAAGGCGAGATCACCATGCGCGATCTCATCAAGAATTGCCTGCGTATGCGGCCCGAACGCATCATCGTCGGCGAAGTCCGTGGCCCCGAAAGCTTCGATCTGCTGCAGGCCATGAACACGGGCCATGACGGCTCCATGGGTACGCTGCACGCCAACAGTCCGCGCGAGGCCCTGTCCCGCCTTGAATCCATGATCACCATGGGCGGCTATTCCTTGCCCAGCCGCACCATCCGCGAAATGATCACCTCGTCCATCGATGTCGTGGTCCAGGCCGCCCGCCTGCGCGACGGCTCGCGCCGCATCACCCACATCACCGAAGTGCTGGGCATGGAAGGCGATGTCATCGTCACCCAGGATATCTTCCTCTACGACATCATGGGCGAAGACCAGTCTGGCATGCTGATGGGCCGCCATCGCTCGACCGGCATCACCAAGCCGCAATTTGCCGAACGCGCCCGCTATTTCAACGAGGAAGCCAATCTCGTCGAAGCGCTCGAGCGCTCCAATATCGAACAGCGTGAGCTGCTGGATTCATGACCACGCTGCTGCTCATCATCCTGGCCATGGTTGCCGTTGGCGCCGCCGGCTTTGCCCTCGTCCCTTCGGCGCTGGGCGACAGCACTGCGGACAAGCGGCGCAAGGCGTTTCAGGGCGACCTGCGGGTCAATCGCCTGGAGGTGGACGCGGCGCGCAGCCGCGATCAGCGCCGCAAGAGTGTGCAGCAAGCGCTCAAGACCCAGACTGACGCGCTCAACGCCAAGAAGCGTCTCACGCTGCCTCAATTGCTGTTCCAGGCCGGCATGACCATCAAACCTGCCGCCTTCATCCGCAACAGCATTATCCTTGGTGTGGTGCTGTTCGTTCTTTTGGTGCTGGTGCAGGTGCCGTTCTATTTCGCCGCCATTTTCGCGCTTGCCGCCGCCTATCTGCTGCCGCGCTTCTATGTCGGCCGCAAGCGTCGCAAATATCAGGATCAGTTCCTCGACGAACTGCCCAATGCCGTTGAAGCCATTGTGCGGGGCGTCAAGACCGGCTTGCCGCTCAACGATTCCATCCGCGTCGTTGCCAAGGATGCCAAGGACCCGGTGAAATCCGAATTCGCCCGGGTGCTCGATCAGCAGGCCTTCGGCATGTCTATGACCGAAGCAGTCCAGGTGCTGCTCGACCGGGTGCCACTGCCAGAGGTCAATTTCTTCGTCGTGGTCATCACCGTGCAGCAGCAGGCCGGCGGCAATCTCAGCGAAGCCCTGGGCAATCTGGCGCGCGTGCTGCGCAACCGCAAGAAGATGAAACAGAAGGTCAAGGCCATGTCGTCCGAGGCCAAGGCCTCGGCCGGCATTATCGGTTCTCTGCCTTTCGTGGTGGGCATTCTCGTCAGCGTGGTGTCGCCCCGCTATCTCGAGCCGCTGGTCACCACGTCGCTGGGCCATATCTGGCTGGGCATCGGCGCGATCATGCTCTCCGCAGGCATTTTCGTCATGAAACGCATGGTCAAATTCGACTTCTAGGCGCGGGGAGCATGTCATGAACATCGTCGAAATGCTGACCCAGCGGGAATCGCTCATCGCCATTCTGGCGGCCATCTCCGCCGCCGCCATCGTCTATACCTTCGGCTCGTCCTTCATCGTCAGATCGGAAATGAAGACGCGCATTCGCCGGGTGGCGCTGGAGCGCGACAAGATGCGCGCGGAGGAAATGGCCCGGTTGCGGGGTCTTGCCTCCAATGGCGGGGAAGGGCGCGGCTCCATCAGGCGGGCCGGCGAAACCAAGTCCTACATGAAAAAAGTGGTCGAGCGGTTCGACCTGAAAAAAGCATTTCAGGACGATGCTACCGTCGACAAGCTCGCCATGGCCGGTTTCCGCGGGCAGGGACATTTGACCACGTTCCTGTTCATGCGCCTTGCCACGCCGCTCGGTATCTTCCTGTTCGCCGCGCTCTATCTGATGGTGCTCGCACCCGGCGGCCGCCCGCTTTATCTCAACCTGGTCTATTCGATCGGGGCGGGCATTGTCGGCTCCTATCTGCCTATTCTTTTGCTCAAGAACACGACGAGCAAACGCCAATTCTCCATCCGCCGCGCCTGGCCCGATTGCCTCGATCTGCTGCTGCTCTGCGTTGAGGCCGGCATGTCGATGGAACACGCCTTCAAGCGCGTCGCGCGGGAGATCGGCCAGCAAAGCGCCGAACTGGCCGAAGAGCTGACCCTGACCACGGCCGAGCTGTCCTTCCTCGAAGACCGCACCCGCGCCTATGACAATCTGGGCCGCCGCATCGGGCTCGATAATGTGCGCTCGGTGATGACCGCGCTGATCCAGGCCGACCGCTACGGCACCTCCGTCGGCCAGGCGTTGCGCGTCATGGCCGAGGAAGGTCGCGAAGCACGCATGATGGAAGCCGAAAAGAAAGCCGCTTCCCTGCCGCCCAAGCTGACCGTACCGCTGATCCTGTTCTTCCTGCCGGTGCTGTTCATCGTCATCCTGGCCCCGGCCGCGATCAAGATTTTTGGACCTGGCGGCGCAGCAAGCGGCGGTATGGGTTAGCCGACTGAAAAGGTCGGGCTCATCTTGTCCGCTCACTGAAGGGGTGAAGGAGCGACAGGTCTGGTCAAGCGCTAGGCCTAACTCTTCGCAACCGCATCCCAACGGTTCTGCTGGGTCAGCATCGAGCGCACATAGGCCATGTTGCTCTCGACCTGGTCGGGCGGCAACTCAGCCGCATAGAGCTTGCGCGCCTCATCGAACCGGCCTTGCAGGCCCACGATCAGTGCCAGGTTCTGCCGTATCTTGCTGGTCGCGCCCGGCATCTGCACCGCCCGGCGCAAATGCTGTTCGGCCGCGCCGAGTTCGTTGGTCATGGCATAGGAGAGGCCAAGATTGGCCTCGATTGAGGCTTCGCCCGGCGCCATGACCAGGGCTTGGCCATAAACTTGCCGCGCCTCGGCATTGCGCCCCAATTGGTCCATTGCCGCCCCCTTGACCAGGAGCGCATTCCAGTCCGGCGCATCCGGCCGGATGACGCGATCGAGCACGCCCAGCGATTGCTCGAACCGCCCGTCCGCCGTCAGTGCCTTGGCATAGGCCACGGCGATATCGGGGTCATTGGGATAAGTGCCGACGCCCTGTTCGAGTACCGCCACGGCCTGTCCGCTCTGCCCCGCAGCGCGCAAGGCGGCGGAGTAGGTGATGATTGTGCCCTTGTCCTTGGGATTGGCGCGGTAACGCGTCGTCAGTTCGGCAATGCCCAATTGCGGCTGCCCCGCTGCATAGCCCAGCGCCGACGTGGGAGGCCTCGTAGCGGCGCAGGCCGAAATTGCCACCATGGCCGCGCCAGCAAGCAGCACGATGCGCAAGGGCTTGAACAAGGGGGACAATGACGACAACACGCTAGGCACTCCTCGGGCAGCCTCGCCCGCCTCAATCAATAAATCATTAACCCTAACAGCCCGTTAAAGCGGCATTTCCGCCGTTGTGGCCGCCATGCCCGCCCGCTACAAATGCACCGGAAAATCCCTGCCGGAGCCCGCCATGTCGCACGCCCAATCCCTGCCCATCATCGTCATTGAAGAGGGGCAACTCGCTGCGGCGGACCTCCCGCCGGCACGGACTGCCTGGGCAATGGCCAACGGCTTTTCCGGCCAGCGCGGGCGCCTGCTGGCGCTGCCAGGCGACGATGGCGCGGTGACTGGCTATCTGTTCGGCATTGGCGAGCCCGCCAGCCGCTCTGCGCTGGTCATGGGCCTGGCCGGCGCAACGCTGCCGGCCGGCGACTATCAACTCGAAGGCGCCTTTGGCGACCCGGTCCTGGCCGTAGTCGGCTTTCGTCTCGGCGCCTATCGCTTCGCCCGGTACCGCAAGGCCGAACCCGCCCCGCATCTCACCCCGCCTGATGGCGCCGACACGGCTGAGATCGACCGTCTCGTCGAGGCCGCCACGCTCGCCCGCGATCTGGTCAATACGCCCGCCAACGATCTTGGTCCCGAGGCCTTCGAAGCCGCCATCCGCGACTTCGCCATCACCCGCGGCATGAGCGTTTCGTCCGTTGTCGGCGATGACCTGCTCGCCGCTAATTTCCCGATGATCCACGCCGTGGGTCGCGCCGCGCCCCAGGCACCCCGCCTGCTCGATCTGAGTTGGGGCCGCGACACCGATCCCAAGGTAACCCTGGTAGGCAAGGGCGTCACTTTCGATACGGGTGGGCTCGACATCAAATCCGCCAGCGGCATGCTGCTGATGAAAAAAGACATGGGCGGCGCTGCTAATGTACTGGGCCTAGCCCATACCATCGTCTCGGCTGGCCTTGCGGTGCGCCTACGCGTGCTCATTCCCATTGTCGAGAATGCCATTGCCGGCAATGCCTTCCGCCCCGGTGATGTGCTCACCTCCCGCAAGGGTCTCACCGTCGAAATCGGCAATACCGATGCCGAAGGGCGCCTGATCCTGGCCGATGCGCTGGCCCTGGCTGACGAGGAAAGCCCGGACCTCCTCATCGATATGGCCACCCTGACCGGCGCTGCCCGCGTGGCGCTCGGCCCTGATCTGCCCGCGCTCTATTCCACCGATGACGCCTTGGCGCGCGACCTGATGGCCGCGGGCCTGCTCGCCGATGATCCGTTCTGGCAGATGCCGCTCTGGTCCCCCTATGACGGCATGATGTCGTCCAAGATCGCCGATGTGAACAATGCCGGCAGCGGCGGCTTTGCCGGCTCTATCACCGCCGCCCTGTTCATGCGGCGCTTCGTCAGCAAGGCCAAGGCCTGGGTGCATCTCGATATCATGGCCTGGGCCCCCGAAGTCCGCCCCGGTCGTCCCCAAGGCGGCACCGACCATGGCATCCGCGCCGTCTATGGTGTGCTCAAGCAGCGCTATCCCGCAAACTAGTTGACTTTGACAACGAACTATTTGACCATGTCATTCATCGACATGGAGCAAATCTATGGCTGAGCAGCCGGACCAAAGCCAACAGATCGCGACCATCCGAGCGTTTAATCGCTTCTATACGGGCGTTATCGGCCTGCTGAATGAGGGCATGCACAAGAGCCCTCATCCCTTGGCCGAGGCACGGCTGATCCATGAAATCGGCAAGCGGGTATCAACCACGTCCGCCGGCCTTGCTGCGGATCTGGGAATGGATCGCGGGCAGATGAGCCGGCTGGTCTGGCGGCTGATCGATCAGGGTCTGCTCGCCATGGTGCCACATAGCGATGACCGCCGGTCCAGCACGCTGGCGCTGACCGCCGATGGCGATCGCATCTATCGTCAGCTCAACGAATGGAGTGACGGCGCCGCCGCCGAACTGCTCGCTCCGCTGGACAATTTTCTCCGCCGCGACTTGGTGGATTCAATGCGTCGCATCCACACTATCCTGGCTGAGCCCGACCCTGCCGAGACGCTCATCCTGCGCCCTCACCGCGTTGGGGAACTGGGTTGGCTGATCCACCGCCAAGGCCTGCTCTATCACCTCGAGCAAGGCTGGAATGGCGAGTTCGAGACCCTGATCGCCCGCATCTATGCCGAGTACGAAGCCGCACCCGCCACGCCACCCAAATCGCTCTGGGTCGCCGAAATGGCGGGGCAGGTGGCCGGCTCGCTCTTTATCGTGCCCTCAGCCGCTGATCCGGCGGTCGCCCAGTTGCGCATGCTTTATGTCGAACCCGCCTTCCGCGGCCACGGCATCGGCAAGCGCCTCGTCGAGGAAGCCATCCGCTTCTCCCGCGCCTCGGGCTATTCCAGCATCCTGCTCTGGACCCAGGACTGCCTCGCCGCCGCGCGCAAGATCTACCAGGCGGCCGGCTTCATTCTCGAACGCGAAGAGCCGCATCATTCCTTTGGCGCCGACCTGAATGGCCAATACTGGCGCCTGCAGCTCAAGCGATAGGATCCGTTAGCCCTCCGGCGTCAGATCCCCCAGCGTATGATCGATTGCTTCCACCACGCTTTCCACCTCGGCCACGCCAGATTTCGGAAATAGCAGTGGCGCCGCGGCAAAGCCGATAATGGTCAGCGCCACCAGGGCCCAGCCGGCAATCGCCTTGTGCTTTTCGATGAAATGGTTGGCAGCTGGTCCAAAGAAGTAGAACAGCCCGCAGGGCACGAAATAGCGCGTGGCGCGTCCGACCAGCCCGTAGAAAATGAAGGTCCACAGATCCAGCCCCGCCACGCCGCTGGTGATGGTCACCACCTTGTAGGGGATGGGCGAGATCGCGCCGATCAGGATCATCAGCGGGCCATTGTCGTTAAAGCTCTGCATCAGCGAGGCAAAGCCGTCTCCGGCGCCATAAAAGGCGATAATGGCGCGCCCCACCGTATCGAACAGGAAATAGCCTACCGCATAGCCGGCCAACCCGCCCAGCACCGAGGTCACCGTACAGATCGTCGCCAGCCGCCACGCCCGCTTGCGGTCGGCGATGATCATTGGGGCCAGCATGATCTCGGGAAAGATCGGCAAGATACTGGCTTCAAGAAAGCACAGCAGCCCCAGTATCGGCTCGGCCAGCCGGTGCTTGGTCGCCAGTTTCAGGCGGTCATAGAACTTGATCTTCTGCGGCTGCGGCGTGGCGTCGCTCATCCGGCCCCCTGGCTGTGTGCGATGTCGGAACGACAACAGACCGTGTTGCGCTTAACAAATCCACCCGCCGCGGGCCATCCAGTGGATAACAATCGCGTCAGTAGCCGCGCGTCCGATCCACTACATTGATCAATGGCTTGCCCGCCTCATGCGCGGCAATGATGCCGGCATAATAGGCCACCCCGGCCGTTTCGCTGGAAATAGCCGCAATATGTGGAGTAATGTAGCAATTCTCGATTGCCCAGAGCGGGTTTTCCTGCGGCAGCGGCTCGGTCTCGAACACATCAAGGCTGGCCGCGCCCAAAGTGCCATCGCCCAGCGCCCGCACGATATCGGCCTCGCGCTGATGCCCGCCTCGCGCCGCGTTAATGATCACCGGCCCCCCATGGAGTCCGCCACGCCGCAGCTTGGCAAAGGTCTCATAGTTGAGAATGCCCGTGGTTTCGGGCGTCAGCGGCAGCAGGTTGACTAGGATATCGGTGCCCGCCAGGAACGCATCGAACTGCTCGGTCCCGGCAAATCCCTCCACACCTTCGATGGCCTTGGGCGTGCGGCTCCAGCTGCGCAGGGTAAAGCCCTGCGGCTTGAGCCTTTTGACTGCATCCTGCCCCAATACGCCCATGCCCATTATGCCCACGGCAGTCTGCGAGGCAGCTGGCGGATAGAGCTGGTCCCAGCGCCGTGCCAGTTGCGCCGCGCGAAAACGACTATAGAGCCGTTGATGCATGGTGACATGGGCCACCACATAATCGCTCATGCGCTGGCTCAGGTCCTCATCGACAAACCGCACCACCGGCACATCTGGCAGCCTGGGATGCTTGAGCAGTGCATCCACGCCCGCGCCCAGCGACAAAATGGCCTTGAGATTGGTCAGTCCGTCAAACGCCCCCGGCTTGGGCTTCCACACAAAGATATAGCGGATGTCCTTGGGGTCGAAGGCATCGCTTTGCCGCACCACGGGATAGGGCGCCAGTGCCGCGCGCAGCTTTTCCGCCCAGCTCGCCTCGTCGACATCGGAAAGGTGCAATAGCAGCATTTTGGCCTCCCGGCTTTGACATGAAAAAAGCCGCGCCAGAATCTGGCGCGGCCCGATCGATTGGCCTGCAAATGGCCGTTTAGGGCGTAGCTGGCGCCGGTGGGGTCGTGGGAGCCGGAGCCGTCGTGGCAGGCGGTGGCGCAGTGGTGGTCGGCGTGCCTTCCACCGGCGTTTCCGGCTGGGTGGTCTCGGGCGTTTCCGTTGCTGCGCCGGCCTCAGGCGCCGCAGGAGCAGGTTCAGCCGCCGGAGCAGGCTCGGCAGCCGGAGCGGGCTCTGCTGCAGGGGCGGGTTCGGCAGCCGGAGCAGGCTCAGCCGCAGGGGCTGCTTCCTCAGCAGCCGGCGCTGCTTCTTCCGCCGCCGGGAACGGCACCGGATTGGCCGACAGCGTCTGCAGATAGGCCAGGATGTCGGCGCGTTCCTCGGGGGTACGCACGCCGGCAAAGTTCATCTTCGTGCCGGGGACATAGTCCTTCGGGCTGGTCAGGAAGTGGTTGAGATTTTCATAGGTCCAGGTGTCGCCGGCGTCATGATGCGCCTTCATCCCGTCCGAATAGGCGAAGTCGGGCACGCTGCCTTCAGGGCGACCCACCACGTCATAAAGGTGGGGACCGGTCTTGTTGGGATCACCCTCACCGAAATTGTGGCAGGACTGGCATTTCCGCGCCGCCGCCGCGCCGCGCTCGGCACTGGCGCTGGCCAACAGCGTCCCCAAGGGTACTTCCGGCTCGGCCGGGCCGGCTTCGGCCACAGCCGTGGTCGGCTCGGGTTCGGGCAGGGCATAGCCCGGGCCGCGATCTTCGATAGGGTGATAGATGGCTTCGGCAACGAGACCGACACCCATGACAAACAACAGGGTGCCCAGAACGGCGCCCATGATCTTGTTAAGCTCGAACGAATTCATTTGGTCTTCCTGCCGGTCCATCCCCTGCGGACGTCAGCCGTGCCACCCAACTTTCGATTGTCCCACAAGGAAATCGCCTCAACGGAGGGGCCCGACGCGCGCGGAAGATAGTCGCAAAAAGGCGTGAGGTGCAACAGGGCAAAGCCCGGTTGCGACAATTCCTCCACCCTCTTGGCGTGTGCCGCCCCGCCCATGGCCGAATTGACACCCGATCCGCCCGGGTTCAAAAGCCATCAGCCGATAGACCTACGGACAGTGTCATGACGAAAAAGATCGCCTTCCAGGGTGAGCCGGGCGCCTTCAGCCACGCCGCCGCCGCCAATGTCTTCCCCCATGACGAGGTGATCGGCTGCGTGACCTTCGAGGAAACCATTGCCGCCGTGCAGAACGGCAAGGCCGACTTTGCCGTCGTGCCGGTGGAAAACTCGCTCTATGGCCGCATCACCGATATCCACCATCTGCTGCCTGAGAGCGGTCTTTTCATCATCGGCGAGACCTATCTGCGCGTCGAGATGAACCTGCTCGCCGTGCCCGGCGCCACGCTGGACGATATTAAAGCGGTACAGTCGCTGTCGGTCGCGCTCGGCCAATGCCGCAAATTCATTTCTGATCATGGCTTCCGTACCATCAACGCCGTGGACACAGCCGGCTCGGCCCGCGAAGTCGCCGAGAAGGCCGACAAATCCGTCGCCGCCATCGCCTCCCGCTTTGCTGGCGAGATTTATGGCCTCAACGTGCTGGCCTCCAATATCGAAGATGCCGAGCACAACACGACCCGCTTCCTCGTGCTCTCGCGCGAGCAAAAAGAGGCGGCTCCCGGCGACGTCAAGACCACCTTCGTCTTCCGCGTCCGCAACGTGCCCGCGGCGCTCTACAAGGCCATGGGCGGCTTTGCCACGAATTCCATCAACATGACCAAGCTCGAAAGCTACATGGTCGGCGGCGCCTTCACCGCCACTCAATTCTACGCGGATATCGAGGGCCACCCTTCCGATATTGGCGTGCAGCATGCCTTCGAGGAACTGGGCTTCTTCACCGACTATTTCCGCGTGCTTGGCGTCTATCCCAAGAACGAGCTGAAATAGCGTCTCTTTAGAGAGAGCCTCCCCCTGACAGGGGGAGGCTAGGTGGGGGTACTCCAATCCCGCAGTAGACTCGCCGGGCCTCAACCCTGCCCGCGAAAATCCTCGACCAACCGCCAGCACCCATCAAACGGCTCAAAGCTGAGCACAGCCGGCTCGCCGAACCGTTCCACGATCTCTCCCTGATCGTCTCCGCCCTCCGAATTGCCGTCGAAGCGGACATGCTGCCACTCCACGGCCCATTGATTGTACTGGCTCTGGTTGAATTCCATATCCAGATATTCCAGCTCGGCATCCGGATTGCTGTCCCAGGCCTGCATTGAGGCGCGGCTGACATAATAATAGTCCATCATGCCGATCGGAAAATCGGCATAGTCCCCGCTCGCTACAGTGCTTGTCGTCCCGTCCTTCACCACGGTGATCTCAGGCGCGCTATATTTGAGGCGCACCGCCTCGGAAATCGCCATGGCCCCCATCAGCGCGTTAAAATCTTCATCCTTGCAAGCCGCTGCCGCCGTTTCGAGCGCATAGGTATCGGTCTCGCTCAGCGCTGGCGCCGTCTCTGCATGGATGCGGGCGGCCTGCGCCTGGGTCCCAAGCAGTCCAAAAGCCGTCGCCACGCCAATAATCACTGCTTGTTTGTTCACGCCATGCTCCCTCGGGCAAGTAGTTCTGCCACAATTGTTTAGCCGTCCCTTTGCGGCGGGAAAAGGGCCTAACCAGCGCTCCGAGATTGACACCATCCCGCTCCCCGCTATGGTCCGCCCAAACGCCCACCAGGATGATGAACTGATGTCCCACGCCGATCTCGCCGCCACAATCGACGCCGCCTTCGAGGCCCGCGCAGAGATCAACCTTGCCACCAAAGGCGAAGTCCGCGAGGCCGTCGAGACCGCCCTGGCCCTGCTGGATAGCGGCCAGGCCCGCGTCGCTGAAAAGATCGACGGCAAGTGGCAGGTCAATCAATGGCTCAAAAAGGCCGTGCTGCTCTCCTTCCGCCTCAATGACAACAAGCTCATCGAAGGCGCCCCTGGCGGCTCGTCCTATTGGGACAAGGTGCCCACCAAATTCGAAGGCTGGGGCGAAAACCACTTCCGCGAAGCCGGCTTCCGCGCCGTGCCGGGCGCGATCGTCCGCCACTCCGCCCATATCGGCAAGGGCGTCATCCTGATGCCCAGCTTCGTTAACCTCGGTGCGTTCGTCGATGAAAACACCATGGTCGATACCTGGGTCACCGTCGGTTCCTGCGCGCAGATCGGCAAGAATGTCCACATTTCGGGTGGCGTCGGCATTGGCGGCGTGCTCGAGCCGCTCCAGGCCGGTCCCGTCATTATCGAAGACAATTGCTTCATCGGCGCCCGCTCCGAAGTCGTTGAGGGCGTCGTCGTGGGCGAGGGCGCGGTGATCTCCATGGGCGTCTTCATCGGCGCCTCCACCAAGATCGTCGACCGCGCCACCGGCGAAATCCACATCGGCAAAGTGCCGCCCTATTCGGTCGTGGTCTCGGGCAGCCTACCAGGCAAGCCCCTCCCCAACGGCAATCCGGGCCCCTCGCTCTACTGCGCCGTCATCGTCAAAACCGTCGACGCCCAGACGCGGTCCAAGACGGGCATCAACGAATTGCTGCGCGACTAGGAATCACGTCCCTCTCTGAATTAAACTCCCCCGGCCGGGCATTTCCGCCCGGACCGATGATTCTGAGGGGGACATCATGGATTTCCAGGCACTCTACACCACCACGGCGGGCCGCGTGTCGCGCAAGACTTGGTGGATCGGCGTGATCATATTGGGCGTTGCCGGCATCGTGTTGACGCTGCTGCTGGGTGCAATTGGCCTCGGGCCCAGCGCAAGCAGCGCCGGCTGGGGCTCGCTGCTGGTCACTTTGTTGCTGCTCTATCCGAGCTATTGCCTGTCGCTCAAGCGCCGGCAGGATCGCGGCAATAATGGCCTCGATCTCAAAATCCTGCTCGGCCTCTCGTTGCTGAGCTCGGTGCTGCAAACCCTGGGCATCGGTATCACCGCCAGCGATATCGGCAATGGCGTCATGGTTCCTGCGCCCGCCGGTTGGTTCTCCATCCTGCTGCTGGCAATCGGCGTCTATGCCCTTTACATGCTGGTGCAACTGGGCTTCCTGCGCGGCACTATCGGCAGCAACGAATATGGCGCCGACCCGGTGGCCAATCCGGCTACGGCCTGATCATCAACAGACGGGATTGTCTCGTGACTGACATTGCTGCGGACGATCCCGTCCAGCTTCTCAAAGCCCTGATCGCCTGCCCTTCGGTGACGCCCGAACCCGCCGGCGTATTGGACGTGCTCGACACGGCCCTCAGCAGCCTGGGCTTCACCACCGCCCACCTGCGCTTTGAGGGCGACGGCTCCTATCCCGTCGACAATCTCTTCGCCATCCGCGGCAATGGCGGCCGAAGCCTGCTCTTTGCCGGCCATACCGATGTGGTGCCGCCCGGCGAACTCGCAGATTGGACCGCCGACCCGTTCACCCCACGCGAGGCCGATGGCAAGCTCTATGGCCGTGGCGCCGCCGATATGAAATCGGGCATCTCCGCCTTCATCGCTGCCGCAGCATCCATTCCCGCCGACGTGGGCACGATTATGCTCGCCATCACCAATGACGAGGAAGCCGACGCCATCAACGGCACCGACAAGCTCATGGCCTGGGCCAAGGACCAGGGGCATAGCTTCGATTTCGCCATTGTGGGCGAACCCAGCTCGGCCACCTTGCTCGGCGACAGTATCAAGATCGGCCGGCGCGGCTCCTTCTCGGGCCTCATCACCGTCGAAGGCGCGCAGGGGCACGTGGCCTATCCGCACAAGGCCAACAACCCGCTGCCCACTTTGGCCCGCATCGTCATCGCACTCAGCGACACGCAGATCGATCAGGGCAGCGAACATTTCCCCGCGACCAATCTCGAAGTCACCACGATTGATGTCGGCAATCCCATTTCGAACGTCATCCCGGCGCGCGGCACCGTCCGCTTCAACATCCGCTACAACGATCTGTGGACACCCCAGACCCTGGCCGAATGGGTGCGCGACCGCATCGCCAGCGTCGACGCCAATGGCACTAGGATTGGCTTTGAGGTCTCGGGCACGCCCTCCCGCTCCTTCCTCTCCCCGCTCAGCGCGGATGTCGAAACCCTTTCAGCGACCATCGAGTCGATCACCGGCCGCCGCCCCGAACTCTCGACCGGCGGCGGCACGTCGGATGCCCGTTTCATCGCGCAATATGGCCCCGTGGTCGAATGTGGCCTGGTCGGCCCATCCATGCACAAGGCCGACGAGCATATTGCTCTGGATGACCTCACGGGCCTTACCGAAATCTACCGCGCTTTCATGACGCGCTTTTTCGCGGGGCCCGCCGCATGAAGCTCTGGGCCGCTCTCGCCAATGCTTTTGCCGGCTGGGTCAAGATCACCCGCGGAGAGGCCGATTGGCGCAGCCATTTCGCCTTCACCGCCCCCGGGCTGGTCACGGCCATCCTGATCTATTTCTTCTTTGCCTTCCTCGCCGTGGCCTTTGCCTCGATGAATATCGGCATGCCGGGCCTGACGGGCATTGCCAGTGCGCTCATCGTGCAGGGCCTGTCGCTGGTCGCGCTGGCCCTCGCCATCCAGGGCACCAAGGCGATGCTCAAATCCCCTCAGCCCATGCTCGATCTGATGGTGCCGGGCACTTACGTGCTGGTGTTCTACCTGATCGTAGGGGCGATTCTCTCGCTGATCGGCGGCCCAGTCCTCGTGCTGCTCTGGGTCGTTTTGGGCTATCTGCTCTATCGCCTGGCCCGTGTCGCGACCCCCTGGAGCATAGGCATAAGCCTGGCCTTTGCAGTTTTGACCGTCCTGCTGCTTGTCGCCATGCCGGTGACGCTTTACATGCTGTCCAACCCTGCCACTCCTCCCATCTAGCATCCGAGACAGCTTTTGGCCCAATCGACCTCGACCTTTCTCGAAGAACTCAAGAACGCGGCGCGTGGCTGTTTTGCCCTGCTGACCGGCGATCGGCAGGCCCCCACCTGGTTTGATTTCAGCCAGCGCGGCCTGATCGGCAGCCTCATCGCCACCACCATTGCCATCGCCCTGGCTGGCTTCGGCCCGGTGCTGATCGGTGTGCCACTGCCCGCGGGCGCTGCCACCCAATCCATCGTGGTCAATGCCGTGCTTTTTGCAGCCCAAGCCGCCACCGGCTTCCTCGCTTTGCGCCAGATGGGCCGGCAGGATGGCTTCGTGCCTTATCTGGTGGCGTCCAACTGGGTCACCCTGGCCTCGGCGGTCCTGCTGCTGCTCTCCACCCTGCTCGGCCCCTTGGGCGTCGTCATTCTGGCCCTGGTGGTCATCCTGGCGCTGGCGACCTTCATCAATATCGGCCGCTTCATCGTCACCCTGACGCCATTGCAGATCGGCATCCTGTTCGTTTCGCAAGCCGTCGGCGTGTTTCTGGCGCTTGCCGTCGTGGCGATCCTCTTCGTCCCGCCGGCCCCAGCGGTCTAATAATCCACCCGCGTCAGATAGAGCCCACCCGACGGCGCCATGGCGCCACAGCGCTGGCGATCCCGCGCATCCAGCGCTGCTCGTAAATCGCGCGGCTTCCATTTGCCCTCGCCCACGAGCTTGAGCGAGCCCACCATGGAGCGCACCTGATGGTGCAGGAAGCTTCGCGCGCTGGCCGTGATCACGATATGCTCCGCCTCCCGCCGCACCGCAAAGGCGTCGAGCGTGCGCAGCGGTGACTTGGCCTGGCATTCCGCCGAACGGAACGTGGTGAAATCATGCGTCCCCAGGATCATCCCGGCGGCATAGTCCATCGCGTCGGCATCGAGCGGCATGGGCAAATGCCACACATGATTGCGCTCGATCACCGGCGGCGCCCGCCGGTTCAGTATCCGATATTCGTAATGCCGCGCCTTGGCCGAAAACCGCGCCTCGAACTCATCCCCAACTGCCTCGGCCTCGATGATCGCCACCGGATCGGGCCGCAAATGATAGTTCAGCGCCTCGCGAATGCGGAACGGGTCCCAATCTTTGCTGAGGTCAAAATGCACCACCTGGCCCAGCCCGTGCACGCCCGCATCGGTCCGCCCCGCCGCTTGCGTCGTCACGGCCTCGCCAGAAAACCGCTCGATCGCTTCTTCCAGCGCCTGCTGCACGCTCGGTCGGCTCGTCTGCCGCTGCCAGCCGGAGAAGGGGGTGCCGTCATATTCCACGGTGAGCTTGTAGCGCGGCATGGCTACTGGACGATCCCCGGCATGGTCCCAATGCCGCGCAGGAACGTCGCCGTATCCATGGCCGACTTACCCTCGCGCTGCACCTGCACCAGCCGCACCGCGCCATTGCCACAGGCAATGGTCAAATCCCCCAGCACCGTCCCCGGCGCGCCGGAGCCCTCCGCCAGGCTCGAGCGCAACACCTTGACCCGCACCGGCTTGCCGCCCAATTCCACCTCGAACCAGGCCCCCGGAAACGGCGAGAGCCCACGAATATGGTTGTGCACCTCATCCGCCGGCCACGACCAGTCGATCCGGCTTTCGGCCTTTTCGATCTTTTTGGCGTAGGTCACGCCATCCTCAGGCTGCGGCTTGAAGTCCAGGCTCCCCCGCTCCAGCGCCGCCAACGCGCGGCCCATCAGGTCCGCGCCCACCCGCATCATCTGGTCATGCAATTCGCCCGCAGTCATGTCCGGCCCAATGGCAATGACCTCGCCCAGAGCGACTGCGCCGGTATCGAGCCCTTCGTCCATCTGCATCACCATGATGCCGGTTTGCGCGTCGCCCGCCATCACCGCCCGCTGGATCGGCGCTGCGCCCCGCCAGCGCGGCAAGAGCGAACCATGTAGGTTAAGACACCCCATGCGCGGCGCCTCAAGGATCGCCTTGGGCAGCAGCAGCCCATAGGCCACGACAATGGCAACATCGGCATCATGCAGCGCAAACACGCCCTGCTCGTCCAGCCCCTTGAGGGACTTCGGCGTAAACACCGGAATGCCGAACCCTTCGGCTGCCTCATGCACAGGCGACTTGCGCTCAGCCTGCCCGCGTCCCGCCGGCTTGGGTGCCCGCGTATAGACCGCCACTACTTCATGGCCCGACGAGACGATTTCGGTCAGCGTGGGCACGGAAAATTCGGGCGTACCCATGAATACGACGCGCATAGTCACTCGCTTTCTTCCTTCTCCCCTTGAGGGAGAAGGTGCCCCGTAGGGGCGGATGAGGGGTCAGCGACGCTAGGGCAGGGCAGAGACGTCAGAAAGAACCCCTCACCCGTCTGGCGCTGCGCGCCATCCACCCTCTCCCTCAAGGGGCGAGGGTTGACGACTGATGGGGCAGAAGACCTACCCAGCCATCCGCTTGGCAGCCTTGTCGAACTTCTTGATCACCCGATCGCGCTTCAGCCGGCTCAGATAATCGATATAGAGCACGCCATCGAGGTGATCGAGTTCATGCTGGATGCACACTGCAAGCTTGCCCTCGGCATCCTTGGTGACTTCCTTGCCATCCAGATCGGTATATTTCACCGTCACCGCATTGGGCCGCTCCACCTCGTAGAACAGCTCGGGAATGCTGAGGCACCCTTCCTCGGTCACCTGCATTTCCTCGCCAAACTTGGTGATTTCGGGATTGATCAGCACCATCGGATCAGGAGCCTCCCCTTCAGGGGCCAGATCGATCACCACGATGCGCTTCATCACCCCGATCTGGGGTGCAGCCAAGCCAATGCCCGGCGCGTCATACATGGTGTCGAGCATGTCCTTGGCCAGCGTCTTGATCTCGTCATCGACCTCGATGATGGGGTCGGCAACGGCGCGCAGGCGCGCATCGGGAATGACAAGAATGGGGCGGATAGCCATGGGTGAATGTCCAGCGAAACAGGATTTGCCTTTCGATATGGTATTTTCCGCCCCTGGGTCAACTCCGGAGCGGAACCGCACTGCGCCAAGCCCGTTGCCGATGCAGTTACAGGAGAGCGCCGATGAACCCGATTTATGCCGGCGGCTGCCGCTGCGGGGCCGTTCGCTATCAGCTCGAAGGCGAACCCGATGTGGTCGGGCTCTGCCACTGCGCCGATTGCCGGCGCGAAACTGGCAGCTCGTTTCTGGCCTATGCCGATTGGCCGCGGCAGCGATTTTCCACTACCGGCGCCTATGCCACCTATGAAGGCCGCAGCTTTTGCCCCCAGTGCGGTGCGCCGGTCTTTCATCTGTCCGACGACCGTGCCGAAATCGTGCTGGGCTCCCTCGACGCCGTGCCCAGCCCGTTTGTGCCCTCCCGCGAAGGTTGGATCATCCGCCGCGAGCATTGGCTGACCGCCCTGCCGGGCGCCGGTCAATTCCCCCGGGACCCCTCCTGAGCTGGAACATTCCGCGAACGCGCGAATCGCGGTACAAGAGGGGCATGGATAATGTGCTTTTTCTTGTCGGCGATTTTCCCGTGACCCAGGCGCAGGCCGCCATCGGCGCGGTCATTGTGCTGGCGTTGCTGCTCGTGGTGGTGCTGGTTGCCGTCATGCGGGCCAGTGCGCAGCGCGCGTCCGAAGCCGCCGGTCAACTCGCCGAGCAGTTGCGCACAAGCTTTCTCGACCAGCTGGCCGATCGCGATGCCCGCATCCAGGCGCTCGACCATCAGGTGCGCGTCGAGCGCGAGCGAGGCGTCGACCTGCTCGATAGGGAACGCGAGAAAACTGCCGAATTATTGACCGAAGTGTCCGCCCTGCGTGCCCGCATGGCCGAGCAGGCCAAGCAAGCCGAAGCCAATCTCGCGCGCTTTCTCGAAGCCCGTCAACAGATGACCGACGAGTTCAAGTCCATCGCCGGCGACGTGCTCAAGACCCATAGCGAGACCTTTTCCAAGCAGAACCGCGAGCAGGTCGATGTGCTGCTCAAGCCGCTCAATGACAAGATCGTCGAGTTCCAGAGCAATATGATCAAGGATCGCTCCGCCATGGGCGAGCAGATCCGCCAGCTCTACGAAAGCAATATCCAGATCACCACCGAGGCCAACAATCTCACCCGCGCCCTCAAGGGCAATGCGCAGTCGCAGGGCGCCTGGGGCGAGATGATCCTCTCGACGATTCTCGAACGCTCCGGCTTGCGCGAAGGCGAGCAATTCGTCACCCAGCAGAGCCACACCGCCGAAGACGGCTCGCGCGTCCGCACCGATGTCGAAGTGCTGATGCCCAATAATGATCGGCTGGTCATCGATTCCAAGGTCTCGCTGACCGCCTTCGAGGCCTATACATCAAGCGAGGACGAAACCCGCCAGCAGCACTTGCAGGCCCATATCACCTCGATCCGCACCCATATCCGCACTCTGGGCGAGAAGACCTATCAGCGCCACGCGCAGTCCAAGATGGACTTCGTGATGATGTTCGTGCCCATCGAATCCGCTTTGGCCACGGCCATGCAGGCCGATCCGCAATTGGTGGAATTCGGCATGAGCCGGGGCGTCATGCTGACCACGCCCACGACGCTGATGACCGTGTTGCGCACCGTGCGCAATGTATGGGACATCGAAAAGCGCCACCAGAATGCCGAGGAAATCGCCTCCCGCGCCGGCAGCCTTTACGACAAGGTCGTGGGGTTCCTGGCCACCATGGACAAGATGGGCACCCATATCGACCGCGCCCAGCAGAGCTTTGCTGATGCCAAGGGGCAATTGTCTGGCAAGGGCAGCGTCGTGCGACAGGTGGAAATGCTGCGCGAATTGGGCGCCAAATCCAGCAAGCAGCTCCCCGCCGGCTGGGATGGCGGTTCCGAGGATGTCCGCGTGCTGCGTCTTGTCGGCGAGGAGCCCGGCGACCTCTCCTGACTTTATCGCATTTCTGTCGAACCTCTGGCGGCGCCCCGCGTTATTCAGCCACGCAAGCTGTTCAACATGGGAGACGATAATGGCTCAGCATCACGACCATCACGGCACCATGGTGCCGCAACAGACCAATTTCGATAATGCCGATCAGCCCGGCATCGCCCAGCCTTACAGCCAGAGCGAAATCGAAGATCTGCTCTATGGCGATGACCGTCCGGCCATGGAGCGGCTGGCGCGCTTACGCGAATTGCGCGAGGAAACGAGCATTCGCGAAAGCGGCGACTGGGGCGATCAGGACCCGGCGGCCATGCTGGACGAGCTCGATCGCGCCATCGATGAATTGAGCGCCACGATCGCCAATGCCGACGACACCAATGACTTTGCCGATCTCGATGCCCCGCTCGACCGCGATCCCGACGGCCGCCTTGACATGCTTTCCCCAGACGACGAGGAAGGCCGCCAGGCCATTGAAGGCGATCCGGAAGAAGAATTCTTCGAAGAGGATGACCTTGGCCCCATCGAGGAAACCCCTTGGGATGGCAGCGACGAATTCCACCCGGAAAAGGACCTGCACTAGGACGGCGCACAGCGGGCCAGAGGCACCGTTCGCGTCCGGCCACGGACTTCTCAGACCCCTCCCTTCGGGGGAGGGGCACCTAAATCTCGGTTCGCGCCTTGAGCGCCTGGCTTAGCGTGCCTTCATCGAGATAATCCAGCTCTCCGCCCACCGGTACGCCGTGAGCGAGGCGCGTGACTTTGGCACCAGCTCCGGCCAGCCTATCGGTGATGTAATGCGCCGTGGTCTGCCCCTCGACAGTCGCATTGACCGCCAGCACGATCTCGCGGAATTCCGCTGCCCGCGCCAGCAGCGCCTCAATCGTCAGGTCTTCCGGCCCCACGCCGTCAAGTGGCGACAATACGCCGCCAAGTACGTGATACTTGACCGCCCCAACGCCGGCTCGTTCCAGCGCCCACAGGTCAGCCACATCCTCGACCACGATCAACATGCCGCTCTCATTGCGACGCGGATCGGCACAGATCGAGCAGGGGCTGACCGTATCGACATTGCCGCACACTTCGCAGCTGCGCACGGCAATTACCGCGCGGTCCAGCGCCGCCGAGAGCGGGATCATCAGCTGTTCTTTTTTCTTGATCAGCTGCAACACAGCCCGCCGCGCCGAGCGCGGCCCCAACCCGGGCAACCGCGCCAGCAGCTGGATCAATTGTTCAATCTCGGGTCCGCCGGAAGCCATTCCACTCATTCCTTGCCACGACCTCATCCTTCGACAAGCTCAGGATGAGGTCTACTGTGAATACGGCTCCGCGCGTAGACCTCATGGTGAGCCCGTCGAACCACGAGGTCGTGGCGCTATGCCGTCCAACCACTAGGCCTCCCCTCAAGGGGAGAACGAAGAACGCGCAGACAAAAGCCCAAAATTCTAAAACGGAAACTTCATGCCCGGCGGGATCGGCAGCCCCGATGTCACTTCCGCCATGCGCTGCTGCATCTCGGCTTCGCTCTTGGTCTTGGCGTCGGCATGCGCGGCCACGATCAAATCCTCAAGCACCTCGACATCATCTTCCTTGAAGAGGCTCGGATCGATTTTGACGCCGCGCAGGTCGCCCTTGCCCGACAGCGAAACCACCACCAGCCCGCCGCCCGAGCGGCCTTCCACCACGAGATTGGCGAGGTCGGCCTGCATGGCCTCCATCTTGCCTTTCATCTCGCTGGCGGCCTTCATCATGCCCATAATGTCTTTCATTCGTCGTCCTCTTCTGGTGGGGGCGGTGGCACGTCAGGCGCCGCTGCGGCGGCCTCTTCGCGCACGGTCACATTGACCACCTTGGCCCCAGGAAATGTCTCGAGAATGGCTTTGACCAGTGGGTCTTCATGGGCCGCGGCATGCGCGGCCTCGACCTTTTTGGCCTGTTCCTGCTTGAGGGTCAGCCCCTCCGGCGGCTTGCTCGAAACGGTGATCAGCCAGCGCTCGCCGGTCCAGGCCTGCAGCCGCGCCGAAAGCGTGGCGATAATGCCGGGGTCGGCGCCATCGGCCAACGCCACCTCGATCCGCCCCTGCTCGAACGAAACCGGCCGCATCGAGCCTTCCAGCGCCATGCGCACGATAATGTCGCGCTTGGCGCCCGCCAGCGCGATCAAATCCTTGTAGCTGCCCACGCTGGCCAGAGCCGGCGCGGCGATGGGCCTGGGTGCCACTTGCGGCTGCAACGAAGCCTGCGGCTGCCCCGGCTGCGGCGCCACCGCTTCCGTCCGCACAATCTGCGGCGCTTCCACCCGCAGGGCATTGGAGCCGCCCGATGGCCCACGTGGCATCATGCCATTGCCCTGCGGCAGGGCAGGGGCCGGCGCCGGCTGGTTGGCCAGCTTGGCGATCAATTCATCGGGGCTGGGCAGGTCGGCAGCATAGGCCAACCGGATCAGCGCCATTTCGGCGGCCTGCAAGCCATTATTGGCCCGCGCCACCTCATCATGCCCCTTGAACAAGATCTGCCAGGCACGCGTCAGCGCCCGCATCGAGAGCTTGCCGGCAAATTCGGCCCCGCGCACCCGCTCGTCGGGCGTCAGCGACATATCCTCGGCCGCCGCCGGCACCACTTTGATGCGGGTCACCAAATGGGTGAAATCAGCCAGATCGGCAATCAGCGTCTGCGGATCGGCGCCCATGTCATAGAGCGCTCGCATGGTCTCGATGGCCTCGCCAATGCGCCCACCCAAAACCTCTTCGAACAGATCAATGATCCGCGCTCGGTCACCCAGCCCCAGCATGGCCTTGACGGTTGCTGCCGTCACGGTGCCATTGCCATGGGCGATGGCCTGATCGAGCAGGCTTAGATTATCGCGCGCCGAGCCTTCGCCGGCCCGCACGATCATCGCCAAAGCCTCGGGCTCAAACCCGATGCCTTCCTGCGCCAGGATCGATTCGAGATAGCTTGACATGATTTCGGGCGTGATGCGCCTGAGATCAAACCGCTGGCAGCGGCTCAAAATCGTCACCGGCACCTTGCGGATTTCGGTGGTGGCGAAAATGAATTTCACATAGGGCGGCGGCTCTTCCAGCGTCTTCAGCAGCCCGTTAAAGGCGGCTGTGGAGAGCATGTGCACCTCGTCGATCACATAGACCTTATAGGGTGCCGAGGCCGGGGCGTATTTCACCGAGTCGATGATTTCGCGGATGTCGTTGATGCCGGTATTGCTCGCGGCGTCCATCTCGATGACGTCGACATGCCGTCCCTCGATAATGGCGCGGCAATGCTCTCCCTCCACGCTCAGATCAAGCGTAGGGTGGGGCCCGCTGGCATCTTCATAATTGAACGCCCGCGCCAGAATGCGCGCCGTCGTGGTTTTGCCCACGCCGCGAACGCCGGTCAGGATAAAGGCGTGGTGAATGCGGTTTTGTGCAAAGGCATTGCCCAGCGTCTGCACCATGGCGTCCTGGCCGACCAGGGTGGTGAAGTCACGCGGGCGATATTTGCGGGCGAGGACGAGATAGGGCGATGTCGCAGCGTCAGCCATCGTGCCCTTCCGCATCGGTTGAGTGGAATCTGCCTGAAGCCATTTGGCCATCATAGGCATGGCAGCGTTTCCAGCAAAAGTGCATACCGGCTTTACCGAACCGAACGCCACAGGAAAACACAGTAGGAGGCTGGCAACGACCCGTGAAGGTCTCGTTGGGGCTGCTTCCTTCCGGACCTGACCCGGTTGGCGAGGAACACGTCCGCGCCAACCTCCCGCCCGCTATATGCGAATAAAATGTGCCCTTGGCAAGGCCTCAGCTGTTCTGTTGATAGGCTTTGGGTGGATGCACCAACGTCACCAGCACCACAGAGATCAGCATTAGAAGATACCACGAGCCCAGCTTGCTCCAGCTGACCAGCGACCAGCCATCCGCCTGGTCGGGATAGATCCAGGCGCGCGACCAGGTGCCGATATTTTCCCCGATCCAGATGAATAGCGCGACCAGCAGGAACGCCAGCAGCATGGGCATGCGGTGGCGGAAGCGGAAGACCCGGTAATGCATGGAACTGCGGAAATAGAGCAGGGCCACGGCCGCGAACAGCACCCAACGCAAATCGACAATGAAGTGGTGTGAAAAGAAATTGATATAAATGGCCATCCCCAGCAGCACGGTCGCCCAGACTGGCGGATAGTGCGAAAACCGGATGTCGAAAATCCGCTGGATGCGCGCCATGTAGGAGCCGACACAGGCATACATGAAGCCCGAAAACAGCGGCACGCCACCGATCCGGAACAGCGCCTCCTCGGGATAAATCCACGATCCGGCCGCCGTCTTGAACAGCTCCATGCCAGTTCCCACCACGTGGAAAATCAGGATCACCTTGGCTTCGCTCGGTGTTTCGAGCCGAAACACCAGCATGCCAAGCTGGATCAGCAGCGCCGCCAAAAACCAGAAGTCGTAACGCGCCAGCCCGACCTCTGGCCACCACAGCCGAGTGACGAGGATCATCCCCAGCATCAGCCCGCCAAACAGACACGCCCAAGCCTGTTTCAGTCCGAAGACCAGAAATTCCACCGCCCCATCGGTCAGCCGCCCACGCGGCAGCCGCGCCAGCACCGCATGCGCCGCCGCGTCGATGCGCGCTTCCAAACTCGTAAACTGGCCCAAGCTCTCCGCCCCTGCTCCCACAGCAGGCTTATGACCCATCAAAGCGCGCGCAATTGTGGCCGGGCGAGCATGTCGCGCCCGGCGGTGCCTACTTCCGCGGATCGAACGCCGCCGGGGTCACCACCAGCGGCGGGGTAAAGCTGTTGGCGATCTCAGCCCAGTCGACAAATTTGAAATTGCTCGAGGCAACTTCGCCATCCAGCCCATTGAGGTCGCCGGCATAGCCGTCCTGGGTGACGAACAGCCCATTCTCGAACCCCGGCAGGCTCACCGAGGTCACGTCGGCGCCGTCGCTTTCCTGCACCGCATCCATTGCGCCCGCCGCCGCGACCCGGAACGAGCCGAGCAGTTCGAGCGTGTCGCCGATGGCAAAGGCCGCAAAGCTGTCGTCATAGGGTGCGTCGGCCACCCCGCCTTCGCCATGCGCGCCGCCCTGGCTCGAGGCCAGCAGATATTTGACGCCGTCGGCGCCGTAATAGATCGTCAGCCCTTCGACATCGCGCGAAATGACGCTATCGGGATTGTTGAACGGGCTCTTGGTTGAGCCGCGCGTGGCATAGACCAGTTTGGGTTCGCCCCCGCTGACCGGCACCTGCCAGATGCCCACATCTTCCTGACCCGCATAGATCACGCCTGTCGTCCGGTCGATCACACTGCCTTCGAATTGCGGGCTGAAATCGAGCAAGACATCGTCGTCATTCTCGCTGAACAGGTCCTGCCCGTTCTGCGTCGCCGGGGCGCGGAAATCATGATCCAGTTCGGCATGCACGCCATCGGCGGTCGCCACCAGCTTGAACACGCCAACCGTGGGCTGATGCCGCTGCGTACCCACGACCCACACTGTGCCACTGGCCGTGTCATGCCACGCCGCCAGGCCATAGACGGTGTTCTGGTCATCCACCGGATTGTCTTCGGTTTCTGTCGCGTCCGGCAGGTAACGCGTCGGGAAAGCCCGCGCCGCTGCCGGATCGGTAATCTCGCTCAGCGGCTCGGTCGCGTCTGCATCGATGCGATAGACGCGAATGATATCGAGCCCGCGATCGGCCCCCACAATGATATCGGCCTTGCTGCCATCGGCCAGCGCAAAGCCATAGACCACGTCAACATTGTTGATCCGCCCATCCTCGGCCGGCAGCAACGTCTGCTTGAGCGTGCCATCGAGCTCATAAACCCTTATGCCGCCATTCTTGACCGCCGTGACCACCAGGCTTCGCGCCGGATCGGTGGGATGCACATAGATGGCCGGATCATCCGCATCGGCGTCGGCATCCGCTTCGGTCAGCACGGGCGTCTGCAATACCGGGGTAACCTCGGCAATACTCCAGTCGGCCGCCATTGCGGGCATTATTGTTAGCAGCGAAACGGTACACAGCAATGCGCTCAGCGTCTTCATAGCAATCTCCATGGCGCCATCGCGCCGCTGGACGGCAGTCATGGTCCGGCAATGTTACGGGCCGATGACAAGTCCGTGCGCCGCCAGCTTGCGCTTTACCGCCATGGCCGGGCGGGGTAATCCGGGTCCCATCGAATCGGACTGCACCTGCCGGAGCTCCTATGGCCAAACGCCGCCCCACCCCCTTGCGCACATCCGAGCAGGACGTTGCCGCCTCCAAGCGGGCCCCGCAGACGCCGCAGACCCAGTCCCCGGCCTTCCGCCTCGCCTTTGCCGATGATGATTTCCTCACCTCCGAGGATACCCGCGGCATCCGTTTCCAGCTCGAATATCAAAAAACCGAACACCGCCTGCGCGAACACGGCATCAATTCGACAGTTGTGCTGTTCGGCGGCGCCCGCATTCCCGAGCCCGGCAAGCCGGCCTGGGCCGCCAAGAACGAGACGCAGAAGAAAAATCTCGAACTCGCCTCCCGCTATTATGACGAAGCCCGCCGCTTCGCCCAATTGGCGGCCATGACCTCCAATAGCCTGGATGACAAGGAATTCGTCGTGGTCACCGGCGGCGGTCCCGGCGTCATGGAGGCGGGCAATCGCGGCGCGGCGGACCTGGGCGCGCAATCGATCGGGCTCAATATCGTGCTGCCGCACGAGCAGGCGCCCAATCTTTTCGTCACGCCGGAGCTCAGCTTCAATTTCCACTATTTCGCCACCCGCAAAATCCACTTCCTGTTGCGCGCCAAGGTCGTGGCTATTTTCCCCGGCGGCTTTGGCACGCTCGATGAGTTCTTTGAAACCCTCACGCTGATCCAGACCGGCCGCATGGAGCGCATTCCGCTGCTGCTGTTCGGCGCCGAATTCTGGGGCAAGGTGATCAATTTTGAGGCGCTGGCCGAAGCCGGCACCATCGCCCCCACCGATCCGGACTTGTTCACTGTGGTCGACACCGCCCAGCAGGGCTGGGACGTGGTGCGCGCCTTCTATGAATTGCCCGATCTGGGCCCGCCGCCGGGTTGGAAGTAATCCAAGCATCCCTGCTCTGCCCACCCCGCCATTGCCACTGCCGCAATCGCAGTGTCACACTCCTCCGCTAGGGCAGACCAACACACCAAATCGGGGCAGGGGCTTGGAGCACTATAATCTCGTCGTCATCGGCAGCGGACCGGCCGGGCGCCGCGCCGCCATTCAGGCGGCCAAGCTGGGCAAATCCGTGCTGGTGGTGGAAAACCGCCTCCGCCTGGGCGGCGTGTCCGTCCATACCGGCACCATCCCCTCCAAGACCCTGCGCGAAACCGTGCTCAATCTGTCCGGTTGGCGCGAGCGCGGCTTTTATGGCCTCGCCTATCGCGTCAAGAAGGATATCGAGGGCAAGGACCTCGGCGCCCGCCTGCGCATGACGCTCGACTACGAAATCGAAGTGCTCGAGCATCAATTCGCCCGCAATGGCGTGCGCACTTTCGGCGGCATGGCCAGGTTCACCGATGCCAACCACATCACGGTCATCGACCACGCCGGGGAGGATCACGCCTTCAGCTTTGATTTCGCTGTCATCGCGGTGGGCACAGCACCCTACCGGCCGGCCAATATCCCCTTCAACGATCATTCGGTGCTCGATAGCGATAGCCTGGTCACCGAGCCGCGCGTGCCGCGCAGCCTTACCGTGGTGGGCGCCGGCGTCATCGGCATGGAATATGCCACCATTTTCTCGGCGCTGGACGTGCCCGTCACGCTGATCGAGCCCAAGGAAAACTATCTCGATTTCATCGACCGCGAGATCATCGAGGAATTCACCCACGATTTGCGCAAGCGCGGCATGACCATTCGCCTGGGCGCCAAGGTCGATCGCGTCGAGCTGGATGAACAGGGCTGGGCCATTGCCATCCTCACCGACGGCCGCCGCGTCCGCTCCGACATGCTGCTCTATGCCGCCGGCCGGGTCGGCGCCACGGCCAATCTGGGGCTGGACGCCTGTGGCGTCGTTCCTGATGACCGCGGCCGCCTCAAGGTCGATCCGGCGACCTTCCAGACGCAGATTCCCAATATCTATGCCGCTGGCGATGTCATCGGCTTTCCCTCGCTTGCGTCCACTTCCATGGAGCAGGGCCGGATCGCGGCGCTGCACGCCTTCGGTGCCGCCATGCCGCCCGCGCCGCAGTTTTTCCCCTATGGCATTTATGCCGTGCCCGAAATTTCCACCATCGGGCTCACCGAACAGCAGGTCCGCGCCGCCGGCACGCCGTACGAATGTGGCGTCGCCCGCTTCCGCGAAACCTCGCGCGGCCACATTATGGGTCTGCAGTCGGGCATGATGAAAATGATCTTCGCGCTCGACACCCGCAAATTGCTCGGCGTCCATATTGTGGGTGAGGGCGCGACCGAGCTGATCCATATCGGCCAGGCCGTGCTCAACCTGGGCGGCACGCTCGATTATTTTGTCGAGAATACCTTCAATTATCCCACTCTGGCTGAGGCCTATAAGATTGCCGCGCTCGATGCCTGGAACCGCATGCCGCGGACCACGCCGATTGCACCACTCGCCGAATAGGTCTCCGCTGCAGGCCTATTCGCCGGCATGCCCGGTATAGCCGTATTTTTCCAGGAACCCGGCAATAGTCCCATCGGCGACCAGCGCATCGATGGCCTGATCGACCTGGCTGCGCAGGAAGCTGTTGCGGCTCGACACCAGCGCCCCGACACGCACTTCGGCAGCGGGAATGGGGTCATTGGCGATGACACGCAGGGCGGCGGCGTCAGGGCGCTGTTGCAACAGCCGCGCCAGTGCGGGCTGCCACAGCACCATGCCGGCAATGGTGCCGTCGAGCACGCGCGTCGTCATCAGGTCGAAATTGGCATAGGGATAGCGCACCCAGCGCTCGGCCTCAGGCTGTTGCTGCGCCCAGGTGATGTAGTTCATCTCGCCCAGGCTCGCCATGGCGGTGCCCAGCTTGCGATCCTTGGGAATGTCGCCCAGCTTCTGCCAATCGGGGTCAGCGACGACGAAGACGAAGGGAATGGTGGCATAGGGCCGGGTCAGCGCGAAGGCGTCCGACACCGGAGAATTGGTCGAAACCGAAACGCCCATGAACATGTCGCAGGTATTGTTCATGGCCAGCGTCAGTTCATCGAGAAAGCCATCGCCATTGAGCGGGAAGCCGCCAAAACCTTCCACGACATTGACCTCGAGGAACAGCGCATCGCCAATCGCCTTGGCGACGTCTTCGTCAAAGGCGCGGCCCAGGCTCGTGATATCGAAGCACACATTGATGGCGTCGCCGGCCAGCCGCCGCGAATTGTCCATCTCTTCGGGCGGAATGCCGGAAGACTGCGCATAGACGCCACCGGCCATGAGCAGGGCCAGACCCAGGGTGAGATAACGAAGCATCGAATTCTCCTTGGTCGCCTGGCGGTCCAAGGAAGGCCGGCGTCCCGTCACGAATGGCGCTGCAGCGCCTAGAAAGACGAAAGGGGCCGAAGCCCCTTTCTTTGCTTGATTTTTAGCTTGCGGCCTTTGGCAGCTTGAACACGAAGACCGAGTTGCCCGAACCGGTGGGCAGCGGGATTTCCGGGAAGGCCGAGGAAATCGAGCTGGCCGAGTTGGAATAGCCGGTGGGAACCGCCAGATACTGCTCGCCGTCGATTTCGTAGGTCATCGGATAGCCACCGATCGGCGCATTGAGGCGCTGCGACCAGACCACGTCACCAGTTTCCTGGTCCCATGCCTTGACTTCGCGGGCAGCGTCGCCGCCGAACACCAGGCCGCCAGCCGTGGCCAGAACCGAGCTGGTCATGGATGGACGCTCACGCGCCTGCCACTTGGAATCGCCCTGGGTGGGATTGATGCTGAGAGCCTGCAGCAAGCCGGCATCGGTGATGCCTTCGGGCAGCACGCGCGGACCGAACTTGACGGCGCCTACGGCGTTACCGGCCGTGAATTCAGTCTGGGTCGGAGCAACGGTGTTGCAGGCTTCGGTCAGGGGTACGAAGTAAGCCTGGGTCAGCGGGCTATAGGCGCCGGCCTGCCAGAGCTTGCCACCCGAAACCGAGGCGCAAACCAGGTGTTCTTCGCCCACAGCCTTGGAGATCAGGTCTTCGTTGATGTGAACGGTGCCGTTCGGGTCGATGCCGGTGACTACGTTCTGGACGACCGTGTCCTTGGACCACAGATACTTGCCGGTGTCGCGATCGAGGCCGAAAGCGATGCCGTTCTTGCCGGCTGCGGTGATCAGCAGCTTGTGCGTCTGGCCGTCGACTTCCTGGTCGACCAGGATACGCTCGAACGGGCTGTCCAGATCCCAGTTATCGCGCGGCAGGTGCTGGTAGTACCACTTCAGCTTGCCCGTCTCGACGTCGAGCGCCAGGGTCGAATTGGTATAGAGCACCGAGCCGTCGCCCGAACCACGGATGAGTTCGGAATACGGGCCGGGCATGCCGATGCCCCAGAACGTGGTCTTGGTTTCCGGATCATAAGCGCCGGTGGTCCAAGGCGTGCCGCCCCAACGGTTTTCAGCGGGAACGCCGCCCCAGCTGTCCTGCTGGGCCTGGTTGTTGGGATCGTCGATCGTGTTGAAGCGCCACAGCTCGTCGCCGGTATTCACGTCATGGGCAAAGATGTAGCAGCCGCCAGCGGTGCCGGCGATCGAGCAGCCGGAAATGGCGGTGATGATCTTGCCATCGGCAATCAGCGGGCCAACGGTGTAGCTATAGCCCAGATTGTAGTCGATGACCTGCTTTTCCCAGGCAACCTTGCCGTCGGCGGCATTGAGCACAACGATCTTGGCGTCAGCCGTGGTCAGGATCACCTTGTCCTGGTACAGCGCGATCGAGTTCTTCTGGCGGCGGGCCTGGTTGATCTGGTAGCTCCACGAGGTGGGGAGCTGGGGCAGAACATGGCGATATTGCCAGATCAAGTCGCCCGTCTTGGCGTCGAGCGCCTCGACGATATTGTTGTTGGTCTGCAGGAACATGACGCCGTCATGCACCAGCGGAGCGGTTTCCTGAATGCCGGCTTCGGCCATCGGCCAGGCCCAGGCGAGCTGCAGCTTGCCGACCGTGTCCTTGTTGATCAGGTCGAGCGGGCTATAGCCCTGGTTGTTATAGGCGCCGCGGAACATCAGCCAGTCTTCGGCCGGCGGATTGGCCAGCATCTCGTCGGTGACTGGAACATAATCCGCCTTGACGCCCTGCGCATGCGCAGGGGCGGACAGCGCGATAAACGCGGTCGTTGCCACCAGCAGAGACTTCATCAGATCGATTTTCATCGATACCTCCATATGTCAGCGCGCTTCACGCACGCCTTAGTTGACTGTTGTTAATTGCCGGCCGTGGGCAGCGTCTTGCCCCAGGTGTAAGCTTGCGGGACAGTCGGCGCAGCGGCGTCGGCCGTGGGAGCCATGTCGGCGGGCGCGAGGCCGCCGGGGAGCTGCTTGCCCCAGGTAAAGGCCTGCGGCACGGCAGGAGCAGCAGCGGCGTCCGCGGGCGCAGCGGCCCCACCGGCGTCGGCTGCGGCAGCGGCCATGCTGGCAGCGCCGGCGGCCGTTTCGGTCGCGAGCGAAACTTCGTACATCGCGTCACCGGTTGCGAGCGGGGTATCACCCGGCGCGGCGCCGTTGAACTGCATGATATAGGCGACGATGTTGACATAAGTCTCTTCGCCGAGCAGGCCCGGCGCGGATGGGGGCATGGCGACCGAAATGAAGTCGTAAAGCCCGCCGGCAGTATCCCAATTCTGCATCACGTCACGCCCGGCAAGGCCCGGAGCATCGGGCCCTTCGAGCTGGAAGCCGTGGCATTGGGCGCAGTTGGAATCGAATGCAGTCTTACCGGCGGTGGCTTGTTCGGCGGTGAAGCCGGCAGCCATGGCCGAACCAGCGCTCAACACGCTGGCGGCAAGTGCAAACAAGGCGACGGGGGCGGTGATCCGCTTGGATCTGAAAGGCACGGTACCCTCCCAATGAGTTGTAAAGCACAATGCGAAAAGGCGTTAGCCTTCAGTCGGTTAACGCTGGGGTTCATTGTGATGCGCCACCGTTACACATGCGGCACGAAAGCACAATGACACTTTGGTCAAATCCGTCCACTGCAGGGCGGTTTCGTGGCCATATTTAGGCGCTTAAAGTGCTATGCGTGAACATTATTCCGCGGCGGAAGCTATCGTCCCGCCCAGTCCGTAACGCTCTTCCAGGGCGGTCAAAGCACCGGTTTTCGCTAGGTTGTCCAACGCGTTGGCGACCGCCCGCTTGAGCGTCTGATCACCCTTCCACAGGCCAAGCGCCATTCGATAATGTGGAAAGATGCTTTCGGGTAACCAGAACAATCCGAACGTATTTTCTTTCAAATCGATCGTTCCCGCAACGAATCGCTCCGTGATGGCGGCGTCGATGGCGCCGCTTTCGAGCGAGGACTGGAGTTGGGCCGGGCTGCGCAGCAATTGGGCGCGCAGGCCTTGCTGCCGTAGCCAGGTCGATAGCGCGAGGCGATCGAGGCCGGACGTGCCGGGCAATACGCCGACAGCGCTGCCCGAGGCAGGCATGGCGCCATTGGCCGAGATGCCGACCCAGCCGGTTTCGGCATCGGTGGGAATGGTCTGCAGGAACCCGCGCGTCTGCGCTGTATCGGCCACCCCACCCGCGACAAGATCGCATTGCGCCCGGGTGAGGAACCAGTTGCGCGGATTGAAATCCTGCCCGATGGCTGGCAGCGTGTTGAGCGTCAACCTAAGGCCCAACTCCCCAGCAATGGCCGCCACCAGTTCAGCATCGTAACCGGGCTCGGCCGGATTGCCGGTGATCAGCGGGGGATAGCTTGCCGGCACGCAAACCTTGAGCACACCCGCTTTTTGCCTGTCGGCCAGCGAAGTGTCGGGCGGCAGGAAGCTGATGGCGGTGAGCAGAGCCGCGATGAAGGCGATATTGAGCCCGGCCTGCAGCCAGCGATGCGGGCGCTTGGCGGTCATGAGCGGCCGAAATCGATCAGCGCCATGATGAAGAACACCACGGCCATGGTGCAGATGACAGCGGGGCCATAGATGGCGGGGAACTGGTTGAAGCCGATGACAACGCCACGCAGGGCATCGACCGCATAGGTGATCGGATTGATCTGCACCAGGAACACCAGCCATTCGGGGTAGGCGGTGGCGGTCTGGGTGCGGGTCAGCGCTGGATCGAGCGGGAACACCGAGGATGAGGTGAAATACAGCGGCAGAATGATGGTGTTGGAGAAAACGCCAAAGCCTTCAAAGCTGCGCACCCGGGCGGCGAGCACCACGCCGAAACAGGTGAGGCCAAAGGCCAGAACGAACATGAGGCCAAGCGCCATGGCCATTTGTTCCAGGCTCAGCGTGACATCGGCAAAGCGGGCCAGGATCAGCACGAGCCCACCATGGATCATGGCGACGGTGCTGCCGCCCAGCACCTTGCCGAGAAGGATCAGCGCGCGGGGCATGGGGGAGACCAACACTTCGCGCAGGAACCCGAATTCACGATCCCAGATCACCGAAACGGCAAACTGGATCGAGGTATACATGATGTTGAGCACGATGACGGCGGGGAAGAGGAACTGCAGATAGGTATAGGGGATGACGTAGCGCACCTCCCCATAGACCTCGCCACGAAAATAGGGATTGAGGCCGACGCCCAGAATCAGCAGCCAGATCAATGGCCGGCTGACGCCGCCGATCATCTGGCCGCGGTCGCGGGTGGCGCGCATGATTTCGCGCAGCCAGACGCCATAGACGCCGCGCATGAGAATGATGGGACTGCTCATCGGCGGCCTCCGCGCTTGCCGGCGGCCTTTTCGGCATCGCGCTGGCCATCGGCCCGGTCGCGCAATTCGCGGCCGGTGAGGGAGAGGAAGACGCTTTCAAGCGTCGGTTCCTGAAAGCGGACTTCGGACAGGCTGTCGCGGAATTCGGCAAGAAAAGCGTCGGTGACGGCATTCTCGTCGGCGGGGAGGGCCAGGCTATGGCTGCCCAGTGGCTGGGCATTTGGATAGCGCGCGAGGATTGCTGCCGTGGCGGCGGCGTCGCGGGGCAGGATATGCAGCCAGCGCGTGCCATACTGTGCCTTGAGGTCGTCGGGCGGCGCCTGGGCAATGATCTTGCCGTGGTCGATGATGCAGACCATGTCGGCGCTTTCGACTTCTTCGATGTAATGGGTGGTGGTGAGCACCGTCAGTTCGCGCTCGCGGCGGAGCTGGTCCAGATATTGCCAGATGCGCTGGCGCGTCTGCGCGTCGAGGCCCACCGTAGGCTCGTCGAGAAAGAGGATTTCGGGCTCGTGCAGCAAAGCGCGGGCGATTTCGAGGCGCCGGCGCATGCCGCCGGAAAAGCTGCGCACGATCTCGTCGCGCCAGTCTTCGAGTTCCACCAAAGCCAGTACGGCGGCGCTGCGCTCCCGGCGGACTTTTGGCGCAAGGCCATAGACCAGGCCATGGAATTCGAGATTTTCCCAGGCGCTGAGGCGGTCATCGAGGCTTGAATCCTGGAACACGACGCCAATGGAGCGGCGGGCCTTGGTCGGCTGGCGCACGACATCGGCCCCCGCGACCACGGCGCGGCCGCCATCGGGGCGGCGCAGGGTGCACAGGATGTTGACCAGCGTGGTTTTGCCTGCGCCATTGGGGCCGAGCAGGGCGAAGCTGGAGCCCCGCGGAATGGTGAGGCTGACGCCATCAAGCGCGGCTTTGGTGCCATAGGTGGCGCGCACATCTTCGACAGTGACGGCGGCGGAGGTCATGGCAGGCACTTTCGCGTTGGTCGCGGATGGATTTGCTTTATCTGAACCGCCGCGCGGTGTCATTCCGGGGCGGTCCAATGGGTGACCAGGTCCGCCAGTTTAGGTCGGGCTCGGTCGGCGGGGATATCTGTGGCAGTGCCGATATGGACGATGCCGGCAATGTGCTCGTGGGGGGCTAGGCCATAGATAGCAGCGGCACTGCGGCTTTCGGCGGCCCAGCCGGTGAGAAGGATCGCGCCATAGCCGCTGGCATGACTGGCGTTGAGCAGGTTCATGGCCACGGCGCCGGCAGAGAGTTCCTGTTCGAGCAAGGCGATCTTGGCGTCGGGCGCGGGGCTGGAGACGATGAGGATGACCAGCGGCGCATAGGTGAAAACGCGGGTCATGATGTCAGCGAATTTCTCGAGGCGCTCGGGCGACATGTCTTGTTTTTCAAGGCGATAGACAGCGGAGAGGCGCTGGCCGACCTGGTGGCGGGCGTCGCCGGAAAAGACGATGAAGCGCCAGGGGCTGAGCGCGCCGTGATCGGGGACGCGTGTAGCGATGGTGAGGATGCGGGCGAGTTCCGCATCACTCGGCGCGGGTTCGGCCAATTGGCTGGTGGGCACCGAGCGGCGGGTTTCGAGCAGGCGGAGGGCCGCTTCGTTGGGGAAAAGGCTCATCGGCTGCGCAGGCGCTTGGTGAGGGAGCTGGCCGAGACGGCGAGGATGATGATGCCGCCAACCAGGATTTGCCTGACATAGCTGTCGACGCTCATTTGGGTCAGGCCATTGTCGAGCACGCCCAGGATGAGGACGCCGACAATTGTCGCGAGAATGCGCGGCTCGCCGTGTTCGCTGAGGGTCGAGCCGAGGAACACGCCGGCAATGGCGTTGAGCATGAGGCTGGAGCCCTGGGTGGGATTGGCCGAGGCGACGCGGCTGGCATACATGATGCCGGCGAGCGCCGCCGTGCTGCCGGTGAGGGCGAAGGCGATGAGCTTGAGTTTGCGCACGGCAACGCCGCTCAAATGGGCGGCTTCGCTATTGCCGCCAATGGCATAGAGGCGGCGGCCAAAGGTGGTTTGCTCGAGCAGGACCCAGACCACAACGACCACGGCGAGGGCCAGGATGGTGAGATTGGGGATGCTGACGGCGACGCCGCCCCATTCGCCTAAACCTATGCCCCCACGGGAAAATTGGGAAAAATCCTCGGGGATGGCGCGGCCCGAAATGGTCTTGCCGCCGCTGACGACGAAGGCGGCGCCGGAGAACATGGTGAGGGTGGCAAGGGTGGCGACAAAGGGCAGGATGCCGATGAAACTGATCAGTGCGCCATTGATGGCGCCACCCGCCAGGCCCACCAATAAAGCGAGGGAAACCGCGGCCCAGACCGGAATGTCGAAGGTGAAAAGCACCGCGACGACAATGCCGGCAAGGCTGGCCATCGAGCCGACGCTGAGGTCGAAATCGCCCATCACCATGACGATGGTCATGCCGGCGGCGACCACGATCAGCATGGACAATTGCTGGCTGATATTGAGCCAGTTGCGCGCGGTCATGAAGGTATCGGGCAGGCTGACCCAGAAGAAAATCAGGATCGCTGCGCAGCCGATAAGCGTGCCGTAACGGCGAAGTAATGTTAACACACTGTTACCCTTGAGCGCGACCATAGGTGAGGTTGATGAGCATTTCTTCGCTCAGTGCTGATGCCGCGACGATATCGGTAATGGCCCCATCGCGCATCACGGCGATGCGGTCGGCCATGCCGAGCAATTCGGGCAGGTCGGACGAGACCAGGATGACCGCCATGCCGCGGGCGGCCATTTCGCGGATCACACTATAGATATCGAATTTGGCGCCGACATCGACGCCGCGGGTGGGCTCGTCGAGCAGCAGCAGGCGCGGATCGCCGACCAGGGCCTTGGCGAAAACCACCTTCTGCTGATTGCCGCCGCTGAGTTCACGGGCGCGCTGGTTCGGCCCGGCGGATTTGAGGCGGACGAGCTGGCCGCGTTCCTCGGTGAGGCGGCGTTCGCGGCGGGGCATGAGGAAGGTGCCCCAGCGGCTTTGCGCCTTGAGGTGGGGCAGGGTGGTGTTTTCGAAAATCGGGCGGGAGAGGATCAGCCCCTCCGAGCGCCGCTCGCGCGGGATATAGGCAATGCCGGCGCGCCAGGCATCGGCGGGGCTGCGCGGGCGATAGGCGTGACCGGCCAGGCCCATGGTGCCACTCGCGGGGGCGAGGTCGCCGAACAGGGCGCGCAGCACTTCGCGCTGACCGGCATTGGCGATACCGGCCAGACCCAGGATTTCCCCGGCATGGACCGCGAGGGAGATGGGGGGGCGACCGCGAATGGTGAGGTTGGTGGCGGTGAAGATGATGTGGTCTTGCGGCGGGGTGAGCTGGCGCGGATAGGCTTCCTCGACGCGGCGGCCGATCATCAGGGCGACCAGGTCGTCATGGGTGATGTCAGCGATTTTGCCGGTATCGACGCTGCGGCCGTCGCGGATGACGGTGGCCTTGTCGCAAATGGTCATAATCTCGTCGAGGCGATGGGAGACGTAAAGCACCGAAGCGCCCTGCAAACGGAGTTCGCGGAGCACGGTGAAGAGGCGTTCGGATTCCTCTGACGTGAGGGCAGCGGTGGGTTCGTCCAGCACATAAAGGCGGGCGGGAGCGCCGGCTTCGCCGACAAAGGCGCTGGAAATGCGCACCAGCATCTGATCGCCCAGGGTCAACGTGCCGAGCTTCTGACGGGGATCGATATGGGTGATGCCCAGCTTGAGCAGGGTTGCCTGTGCAGCGGTGTTGAGCTTTTTCCAATCGACGAACACGCCGGCGCGGCGCGGATAGGCGCGGCCCATGAAGATGTTTTCGGCCACCGACAGGGCGGGGACGACGTTGAATTCCTGGTGGATGAAGCGCAGGCCCAGGCGATGGGCCTGCTGGGCGCTGTCGATATGAACTGGCTTGCCGTCGAGGCTGATAGCGGCGCGGTCGGGAGAAACGACACCGGCCAGAATTTTGATCAGCGTGGATTTGCCGGCGCCGTTTTCGCCCATCAACGCGTGAATTTCGCCCGGCGCAATGTCGAGGTCCACACCCCTAAGGGCCGGAACGCCGCCATAGGCCTTGGTCACGTCTTTGAGGGAAAGCAAGCTCATGGGGCGGTGTTCGCCGGTTTGGGGGCGGTTCGTCAAGCGTTGAGCGCACACCAGCGACGATTGCCGGCCCGTTCACCCACTGGCGTCTTTGCCAACTCCGCCATAAGCTTGGCTCGACTGTGGGGGTGCGGCGGCCATGTCCGAACAATTCGATGCCATCATTATCGGCGCCGGTCAGTCCGGCCCTTTCCTTGCCGCCAGGCTTGCCGGCACGGGGCGCAAGACCGCGCTGATCGAGCGCGAGCATCTGGGCGGCACCTGCGTCAACGATGGCTGCACGCCGACCAAAACCCTGGTCGCCAGTGCCCGCGCCGCCTGGAGCGCGCGCCACGCCAAGGATTTCGGCGTGGTCGTCAAAGGGCCGGTCACTGTGGACATGAAGGCGGTCAAGGCGCGCAAGGACAAGGTGGTGGGGGCCTCGGTCAAAAGCCTGACCGATTGGCTGGGGAGCCTCGAAATGCTCGACTATATCAAGGGTTCGGGCAGTTTCGTTTCGCCCACTGAAATATCGGTCAATGGCCACACGCTGACCGCGCCGCAGATTTTCATCAATACCGGCGCCAAGGCGAGCATTCCCGATTGGCCGGGCCTCGATAAAGTCCCCTATCTTACCAATACGACCATGATGGATCTCGACACGCTGCCGAGCCATCTGTTCATCGCCGGCGCCAGCTATATCGGGCTCGAATTCGCCCAGATGTATGCCCGCTTCGGCGCCAAGGTCACGGTGATCGAGCGCGGCCCGCGCCCCGCCGCCCGTGAGGATGAGGATATCTCGGCCTCGATCCGCGAAATCGTCGAGGCCGATGGCGTCACCTTCCTGTTCAACACCAATGTGCAGGCGGTGGCCCGGGCCGGCAATGGCGTGCTGCTCTCGCTCGATACCGGTGGGCGGCTGTCCTCGGTCGAAGCCAGCCATTTGCTGATCGCTCTGGGCCGCACTCCCAATTCGGCCGATCTCAACCTTGCCGCCGCCGGCATTGAAACCGATAAGCGCGGCTATATCCCGGTCGACGATCACCTGCGCACCAAGGTCAAGGGCATCTGGGCCATGGGCGACATCAATGGGCGCGGCGCCTTTACCCATACGTCCTATAATGATTTCGAGATTGTCGCGGACAATGTGATCGATGGCGGCAGCCGGTCCATCGCCAATCGCATTCCGGTCTATGGCCTGTTCATCGACCCGCCGCTGGGCCGGATCGGCATCACCGAGGCCGAGGCCCGCAAGCTGGGCCGCAAAGTGCTGATGGGCACCATGCCCATGTCACGCGTCAGCCGCGCCAAGGAGCGCGGGGAAACCCAGGGCCTGATGAAAGTGCTGGTCGATGCGGAGAGCGAACAGGTGCTTGGGGCCTCGATCCTGGGCATCGGCGGAGACGAGATCGTGCACTCGCTGCTGCAATTGATGGCGGGGGGCTCAGCTACAAGACGATGATGCATGCGGTGCATATTCATCCCACGGTGACGGAGCTAATCCCGACGCTGTTGGCGGATTTGAAGCCGTTGGAATAGGGGATACCCCCTCCTAACCTCCCCCTGATAGGGGGAGTGTTTACTTTGGACGCCTTCAAGAACGCGGTGTCATCCCGGCGCAGGCCGGGACCCATCCTGAGCTGTCCAAACTCGCCGCCAGATCGCCTGACAAGCACCATCCCGGCGCCCCGCTCACACACCTTGTCGCCGCAGCATCTCAGGATGGGCCCCGGCCTGCGCCGGGGTGACACCGTGGGCGGGGCGAGTCCCGAGTAAACACCCGCTATCAGGGGGAGCTAGGAGGGGGTACTCCGATCCCAGTGTGGGGCTATGCCTCCAGCCGCGTCGTCACAAAATCCCGTTCCGCCGCCAACCCGTGCCATTCCCCCGGCACTTCGCTGTCGAAAATCAGCGTATAGGGTCCCTTGTATCCGGCCTCTTCCGCGGCAGCGATGCACAGACCATAGTCCGCCTCGTCCAGATCGCCATCGATGAAGCTGGCCTTGGCGTGGCACAATTCGGCGCGGCCGAAAATCGATTGCAGATCGGCATATTTCTCCGGGCCGGTCCAATTGCCCATATCGGCCAGGAGCCCGACCCGCCCGTCCAGCTTGTCGAGCAGGTAATGCACATGCGCCGGCTCGGCCAGCAGGTCGAACCAGTTCTCGGTCACCAGCCGCACCTTGGAGCCGGCATTGCCGTCGGCCAAAGTGGTCAGCGCCTTGACCGAGCGGTCCAGCGCATCGCGGGTCGGCTTCTGCTTGCCGGCGATTACCCGCGCGTTCTCGGCGCCCAATTCGTTGGCGACTTCAAGCCAGCCGGCAATCCACTTGGTATCGCGCGCGCCATGTTCGGGATGGCTGATATCGCCGGCATCGATCAGCAGCGTCTGCAGCGTCACGCCGGAGACTTTGAGCTGGTCGCGCAGCTCTCCCAGATAGACCGAATCGCGGCTGCGCAGGTGGAACGACACCAGTTCCAGCCGGTGATAACCATGGTTACTCAGCACCGATGGGAGGCCCAGGAGCGGTTCTTCGCCGTCGCCATAGCGCTGGTCTTCGGGGCCGATGGCGTTGGTGGTCAGGTCGTGGGGATAAATGCTGCCCAGAATGCGATGTAGCGACCAGGTGGAAACGGCGATGCGGTCGGCGATGGATGTCATGGGTGTGATCCCTGTTCTTGTTACCAACCAGACTGCAACGGTCCGGTGACGTCATCAAGGCGGCACAGCAAAATTCAGGCTTTGTAGATGCGTTCGGCATTGCGGTGGAACAGGCGGGCCTGCTCGTCCTCGGTGGCGCCGCTGACGATCTCGCGGCTGGCCTCGACCCAGCGGGTGAGCGAGCCGGTCTTGGTGACCACCGGATGGTCGGAGCCCCACACCACCCGGTCCCAGCCGAAACATTCGATGATGTGTTCGACATAGGGGCGCAGCGTTTGCACCGTCCAGTCAGGGCCGGAATAGGCAATGATTCCAGACACTTTGGCATTGAGGTTCGGCAGCTTGGCAATCGCCTTGATGTCGGCGCGCCATGGATCGAGCCCGGCGCCGGTGACGTCGGGCACCCCGCAATGATCGAGGATGAACGAGACGTCGGGCGCCCGCTCCACCAGCATTTTGCCGATGCCCAATTGGTCCGCCCGCACGCAGAGGTCAAAGCTCAGGTCATAATCGGGTAGGTGGCGGATGTTTTCGACGAACAGATCGGATTGGCTGAGATCATCGGGCGCCTCGTGCAGGATCCGGCGGACGCCCTTGACATGGGGATGTTCGGACAGCCGCTCGATCTGGTCGACAAAGGCCGGGTTTTCCGGGCGGCAGGCGGCGATGGCGCCGATAATGCGGGGCAAAGCGAGCACGAATTCGGTCTCGGCCAGCATGTCCTGTTCGGCGACATCGACCTCCATATGCAGCGCCGATTCGATGCCCAGCGGCACGGCTTCGGCAAAGTAATCCTCGAGGGTCCACTCCCGGTTGAGCACCGGCTGGCCGGCCAGCCAAGGATAGGAAAACTGACGGGGATAAACCAGGTGCAGATGGGTATCGAGAATGCGCATTGGGGTCTCCTCACCACCGTTTTGCCATCACATCGGGCCCGTTTGGGTTAACGGACTGTTAGCATTGAGAGTCACTCACAGCCCCGCCACCAGATATTGCCCCATGAACCACACTTCGCGGGCGAGAAACGGCATGGTCGTCTCCCAACTGAGGTAGCGGCTGGTCGGAGTGGGGGAGGGGTGGGCGTTGAGACCCGCCCGGCCGGCGATCAGCATGGCGCGGCGCATATGCAGCGGATCGGACACGATCAGGACGCTGGCCAGCCCCGCTTCGGTCAGCACCGGAGCGGCGAAAGCGAGATTTTCGATCGTGGTGCGCGACTGGTTTTCCTCGATGATCGCGCCGGCCGGCACGCCGTTGGCGACCAGCCAATTGCGGCTGGCTTCGGCTTCGCTGAGCTTATCCTCCGGGCTGCGCCCGCCGGTGACCACGATATGGCTGACCTGGCCGGTGTCATAGAGCGATTTGGCATGGCGCAAGCGTTCGGTCAGCACGGGGCTGGGGCGATCCCATAATACCGCGGCGCCCAGCACGAGCGCGGCATCGGCCCTTTGGGTCGAGGATTGCCCGGCATAGCGCCAGATATCGAGCGCTAGCCCGCCCGCCACCACGACGATGAGCAGGGACAGGGCAAAGATCGCACGATAGATGCGGTGGACTAGGCGCATGGTAGGCGCATTCTAGGGCGTGGCGTCCATCGTCGCTATCTCCGGTGTTTGGCCGACGCTCAATGCGCCTTGATAGCGCCTGACCCCTCATCCGCCCTTCGGGCACCTTCTCCCTCAAGGGGAGAAGGTTGGGCTCCGAGCTTAGGCCAGGCACATTGCCTCCCCTCTCCCCTTGAGGGAGAGGGTGGATCGGCCATCAGGCCGAGACGGGTGAGGGGTCTGCCGCCGCAAACACCAAAGAACGAATGCTTAAGCCCACTCGCCCTTGCGCATGACGGGCTCGCTGCTGCCGTCGGCGTGGACGCCGTCGATGTCGATCTTGTCCGAGCCGATCATCCAGTCGATATGGATGTTGGAGGTGTTGCCGCCCTTGGCAAAAATCTGCTCCTGGGTCAGCTCCTTCCCGCCCACGAAGCAATCGGCATAGCACTGGCCCATGGCGATATGGCTGGAGGCATTTTCGTCGTAGAGGGTGTTGTAAAACAATAGGCCCGAGGCCGAGATTGGCGAGGAATGGGGCACGAGGGCCACTTCGCCCAGCCGGCGGGCGCCTTCATCGGTGTCTAGCACGCGGTTGAAAATATCCTGGCCCTTGGAGGCCTTGAGCTCGACCAGGCGGCCGCCCTCGAAGCGCGCCTGCATATCCTCGATCAGCGTGCCATTGTGGCTCAGCGGCTTGGTGGAACTGACAGTGCCTTCGACGCGCAGCCGGTGGGGCGTGGTGAACACTTCTTCGGTGGGGATATTGGGGTTGCAGGTAATGCCGTTCTTGGCTTCCGAAGCGCCGCCCTTCCAGCGGTGGCCATCGGCCAGGCCAATGGTCAGGTCGGTGCCGGGGCCGGAATATTTAAGCGAGGCGAAATTCTTGCCGTTGAGCCAGCTCCAGCGCTTTTTGAGATTGGCATTGTGCTCCTTCCAGGCGGCGATCGGATCGTCCACATCGACGCGCGAGGCTTTGAAGATAGCGTCGGCCAGCTTGCCCACCGCGATCTCTTCGCTGTCATTGGGGAAAATCAGCTTGGCCCAGGCCGCATTGGGGTAGGAGACGATATTCCAATTGATATCGAAACCGGTGATCAGCTGCAGCGCCGGCTTATAGGCGGCCGAATTGGCGCGGTTGGCGCGGGATACCTTGTCGGGGTCCTGGCCGGCCAGCATCATCGGATTATCGCCCGAAATGGCGAGGCGCGCGGTATTGGCCTTGAAGGCCTCGGCCATGCCCGCATAGAGCCAGGCGGCGCCTTTGTCGAAGCTCTTGTCATTGGCGTATTTGTAGCGGGCGAGCGTGGCTTCCTCATCGGAATAGATGGTGGTGACCAGACCCGCCCCGGCCTTATAGGCATGCTCGGTGATGCGGCGCACCAGCGGCGCTGCGCTCATCGGCGCGGTCATCAGCAGGTCCTGGCCCTCGGCCAATTGCAGCCCGACCTTGATGGCCACCTGGGCCAGCTTGTCCAGTTTGACGGGATCGATGGGATTGGAGCTCATTGGGCGTCAGCCTCTTGGTTTTTGAATCGCTGAAGGCTGAGCCTAGCGCTGCTTTGTGGGCAATGTCAGCCATATAGGAAAAAATGTTGCGTGAGGGTGGTCCCCACATGCCCGGTTCGGATGACCAAATGGTAATGTGCCGGCTCTTGTGACATTTCGCCGGGCCAACCATTTAGAGCACCTGCCCACAAGCCACCGGATCTTTGCCTGATGACAGCTGCCATGCCTTCCCGCCGTCGCGGCCTGATGCTGGTCAATCCCAAATCCCGCCGTGGCGGCGCGGCGCTGGAGCCCGTGATTGCCCGGCTTGAAGCGGGTGGCATCGACGTGGTGGTCGAGCGCTTCGAAACGCCCGAGGAAGTGTCAGCCGATATCGCCCGGCGGCGGCACGAGGCCGATCTGGTCATTGTCTGCGGTGGCGACGGCACCATCAATTCAGCGGCCAAGGGCGTGCTCGCCACGGGGCTGCCGATGGGCATCCTGCCCATGGGCACGGCCAACGATCTGGCACGGACGCTGGCCATTCCCGACGATCTGCTTAAGGCGGCCGATATTATCGTGGCGGGCCATCAGCGCCGCATCGACCTTGGCGAAGTCAATGGCCATCCGTTTTTCAACGTCGCCAGCCTTGGCCTCAGCGCCGATCTGGCGCGTGGGCTGACACCGGAAGCCAAGAAACGTTGGGGGAAGCTCGGCTATGGGCTGGCGGCTATTCGGGTGCTGGCCTCGGCGCGGCCGTTCCGGGCGCAGACCATCGGCGACGATGGCGCGGCGGTGACGGTCAAGACGCTGCAGATCGCGGTGGGCAATGGCGTGCATTATGGCGGCGGCACGGTGATCCATGAGGATGCCACGATCGAGGATGGGCATCTCGATCTCTATAGTCTTGAGCTCAAGAACGTCTGGAAATTCGGGCTGATGCTGGGCGCCTTCCGGCGTGGCCAGCACGGTGCCTGGGACGAGGTGCGGACCTCCAAGAGCACCGAATTCGATATTCGGACGCGCGAGCCGCGCGAGATCAATACCGATGGGGACATTGTCACCGAGACGCCGGCGCATTTTATCATCCGGCCCGGTGCGATTACGGTGTTTGCGGCTTAGGAAGACGTTTTGGGAGAGCCTCGATCCAGTCCCCTCCCCCTTGAGGGGAGGGCTAGGGTGGGGGTGCTGTGCCCTCCAAATGTTCGATAGCCTTGGATAGCTCGGCACCCCCACCCTCAATCCCTCCCCTCAAGGGGGAGGGAGGCGGATCGCGGCTCGCTTAACTCCACCCCTGGAACTTTGTTGATTCAGCCTTTGGGAGCTCCCGAGCCCCATCCCTTCGCTTCCCTCGGGGCGGGTCCGAGGACGCATCGGGGTGGGGGCGAGTGCGGTGATCGCTCGCTCACCTGAATGGCCCATTGCCCCATCCTCGACTGCGGCATCTTTGCAACGGCTTTTGGTGGGCCGTCACAATGGGGTGAAAAACCGGGTTGGCAAAGCCGAACGGTTTGGCTAGTAATCGTCTACCGCTTCAGATCACAAACAAGGGAGGCGTCGTATGACAGTACCGTTTACCGCTTCCCCTCTTGGCATGGCACACCGTTAGGTCCCTGCCATCCGCGGCCCGCCGACAAGGCCAGCCGCCCGCGGTTTTTCCATCGCAGCCATTTCTGATCTGACGGGAATATTTGTCCCGTTCCCGGCTGTGCCTTTCATGACTTTCACATAAGGGCCGGCGCGCTTGGCGTCCGGGTCACCACCATGAGTCGCAAGAAACTCGATTTCCGCGCCGACGCATTCGCCAATGTGCTCGGCTTCACGTTCCATCATTGGGCCAAGCAACCCCTGCGGGCGGCTGGCATTGCCCTGCTCGTGCTCGCGGCGACGCTGGCGGAAGCCTTCAGCCCGGTTTTTGCGGGGCGGCTGGTGGACGCCGTCGCCTCCGGCAGCGGGCAGAACGAAGCCTTCTGGGCCCAGGCGCTGAGCGCGTTCTGGATCATGGCTTCGCTGTACCTGGCTTCGGTGATCCTGCGCCAATTCGTGTTCTTCAGCCTGATCGCCTTCACGCTGCAGATGATGAATGACGTCATCACCAATGCCTTCCATCGGGTGCAGCGCTTCTCCTCGGACTGGCACGCCAATAGCTTTGCCGGCTCCACGGTGCGCAAGATCACGCGTGGCTCGGGCGCGCTCGACCTGCTCAATGACGTGCTGCTGGTGGCGCTGTGGCCTTCGCTGGTCATGCTGATCGGCGCCACGGTCATCCTTGGCGCGGTCTGGCCGGTCATGGGGCTGGTCGTCGGCCTGGGCTCGCTGGTCTATGTGACTGTCACGGTGTGGCTGTCCATGAGCTTCGTCGCGCCGGCCGGTGCCCTCGCCAATGCCTGGGACACCAAAATGGGCGGTGCTTTGGCCGATGCGGTCAGCTGCAATTCGGTGGTCAAGGCCTTTGGCGCCGAACAGCGCGAAGAGGGCATTCTGGGCCGGGTCGTGGGCAAATGGCGCAAGCGCACGCGTCGCGTCTGGCAGCGCGGCACGCTCAATGGTGGCGCGCAGGGCCTGATGATGGCCGTGATGCAGACCGCCATTCTGGGCACGGCGCTCTGGCTGTGGCAGCAGGGCGCGGCGACGCCGGGCGATATCACCTTTGTGCTCACCATGTTCTTCGTGCTGCAGGGCCATCTGCGCGATGTGGGGCAGCATATCCGCAACCTGCAGCGCTCGGTCAATGACATGGAAGAACTGGTCGCGCTCGACAAGCAGCCCTATGGCATTGCCGACAAGCCGGGCTCGGGCAAGATCAAGATCGGGGAAGGCGCCATCGCCTTCGACCATGTGACGTTCCAATATGGCTCGCACGCCACCCCGCTTTATCGCGATTTCTCGGTGAAGATTGCGCCGGGCGAACGCGTCGGGCTGGTGGGTCATTCGGGCTCGGGCAAGACGACCTTCGTCAAGCTGATCCAACGCCTCTATGACGTCAATGGCGGCGCCATCACCATCGATGGGGTCAATATTGCCGATGTGCAGCAATCGAGCCTGCGCAGCCAGCTCGCCATCGTGCAGCAGGAACCCATCCTGTTCCATCGCACGCTGGCCGAGAACATCGCCTATGCATGGCCCGGCGCCTCGCGCGCCGAGATCGAGGAAGCGGCGTTGCAGGCCAATGCGCATGACTTCATCCTGAGCCTGCCCAAGGGCTATGAGACCATGGTGGGCGAGCGTGGCGTCAAGCTCTCGGGTGGCGAGCGGCAGCGTGTCGCCATCGCCCGGGCGTTCCTGGCTGATGCGCCGGTGCTGATCCTGGACGAGGCGACATCGAGCCTGGACAGCGAAAGCGAAGTGCAGATTCAGGAGGCGATGGAACGGCTGATGGTCGGTCGCACCACCCTGGTGATTGCGCATCGGCTGTCCACGGTCCGCGCGCTGGACCGGCTGCTGGTGTTCGACAAGGGCCGCATCGTCGAGGAAGGCGATCATGCCAAGCTGATCACGCTCAAGGGTGGCATCTATCGCCGGCTGTTCGAGCGGCAGGCGCTGGAACTGACCAAGGGGCTCAATGTAGCCTGATAAGGAAGCGCCGGGGTGAGAGCCCCGGCGTTGTTTCTTTCCCTCGCCCCTTGAGGGAGAGGGACGGCATTTCTGCGTTCAGCAGAAATGACAGGGTGAGGGGTGCTGCGTCATCCCATGCCGGAAGCCTAGAAAGCGACCCCTCATCCGCCCTTCGGGCACCTTCTCCCTCAAGGGGAGAAGGAAGGGCAGTGGCTCACACCACCTGCAAATCCACCTCGAACCCCTTCCGGCTGACCTCGCTATAGGGGCAGATGACATGGGCGCGCTTGACGATGTCCTCGACCTTGGCCTTGTCGAGACCCGGCACGTCCACCTTGAGCGCCGCCTGGATCCAGAAGCCTTCGCCATCGTCGCGGTCGCGGAAGCTGACTTCGGCGGTGACCTTGGCGTCTTCGGGAATGGTGTCGCCGCTCTTGCGGGCAGCCGCCTTCATGGCGCCCAGGAAACAGGCCGAATAGCCCACCGCGAACAGCTGTTCGGGATTGGTGCCGCGCGCGCCATCGCCGCCGATTTCCTTGGGCGTGGTCAGGGTCACGTCCAACACGCCATCATCGGTTCTGCCATGGCCCGAACGGCCGCCGGTTGAGGTGGCCCTGGCGGTGTACATGATCTTGGTCATAGAAAATCTCCTTGCGCTTGCCCGCCCCTGCGGCAGGACACGCAGGAGGGAACGTGCAAGTGGCGGAATGGTGGCGATCACCGCTCCCTTTTGCGCATCGCCTCGTTGAGGCGGTCGCCGAGCGAACCCAATGAACCGCTCGGCTGTTGCGGCGGACGCTGCGAGGGGCGGACCGGCTTGTCGCGGGGCGTGTCGCGCGGGGCATTGACGTCAATCTCGCGGCGCATGGTCAGGCCGATGCGCTTGCGGGGCACATCGACTTCGACAACGCGGACCTTGACCACGTCGCCGGCCTTGACCACGGCATGGGGGTCCCTAACGAAGCTGTCGGCCAATTGGGAGACGTGCACCAGCCCATCCTGATGCACCCCGATATCGACGAAGGCGCCGAAGGCGGCGACATTGGTCACCGTGCCTTCGAGTTGCATGCCGGGTTTGAGATGCTTGATGTCATCGACACCCTCGGCAAAGGTCGCCGTCTTGAAGGCGGGGCGGGGATCGCGGCCGGGCTTTTCCAGCTCGAGGAAAATGTCGCGCACGGTGGGCAGGCCGAAGCGGTCATCAACGAACCGGGCGGGATCGAGCCCGGCCAGCGCCGATTTGTCACCCATCAGGCTGCGCAGGTCGCGCCCACAGGCGGCGACGATCTTGCGGGCCACGCCATAGGCTTCGGGGTGAACCGAGGAGGCGTCGAGGGGTTCGGCGCCATTGCTGATGCGCAAAAAGCCGGCGCATTGCTCGAAGGTGCGCTGGCCCAGCCGCGGGACTTCGAGCAGGGCCTTGCGGGTGGGGAAGGGGCCATTGGCGTCGCGGTGGCTGACAATGGCCTCGGCTACCGATGAGCCCAGCCCTGAAATGCGGGCGAGGAGCGGGGCGGAGGCGGTGTTGAGATCGACGCCCACCGCGTTCACCGCATCTTCCACCACGCCATCGAGCGAGCGGCTGAGCCGGTATTGATCGACATCGTGCTGGTATTGGCCGACGCCGATCGCCTTGGGCTCGATCTTGACCAGTTCGGCCAAGGGGTCCTGGAGGCGCCGGGCGATGGAGACCGCGCCGCGCAGCGAGACGTCGAGATTGGGGAATTCGGCGGCGGCCAGTTCGGAGGCCGAATAGACCGAGGCGCCGGCTTCCGAGACGATTACCTTGGTGGGCTTGGGGGTGGGCAGGCGCTCGATCAGGTCCAGCACCAGCTTTTCGGTCTCCCGGCTGCCGGTGCCATTGCCGATGGCGATCAGCTCCACCTTATGCTTGGCGATCAAATGCTTGAGGCTGGCTTGCGCGCCCGTCACATCGTTGCGCGGCTGGAAGGGATAGACCGTATCGGTATCGAGCACCTTGCCGGTGGCGTCGATCACCGCGACCTTGACGCCCGTGCGAATGCCGGGATCGAGCCCCATTGTGGGGCGGGCGCCCGCCGGGGCGGCCAGCAGCAGATCCTTGAGATTGCGGGCAAAGACCGCGATGGCTTCCACCTCGGCCCGTTCGCGCAATTCCACCATCAGATCGACCGATAGCGACACGCGCAACCGCGTGCGCCAGGCCCAGCTGGCGACCTCGCGCAGCCAGGCATCGCCGGCGCCGGGGCCCTGGGCTTCAAGGGCACCGATCACCAGCCGTTCCACCGGCTTGACCGGATCGGTCACATCCGCATCGACCTCGATTTCAAGGCTGAGCATGTCTTCGTCGCGGCCGCGCATCATGGCCATGGCGCGGTGTCCGGCCACTTTGGTCCAGCGCTCGGAATGGTCGAAATAATCCGAGAATTTGGCGCCGGCCTCTTCCTTGCCGGTCACGACGCGCGCCCGCAGCATGGCCTTGTCGCGCATATGTTGGCGCAGCCGCCCGAGCAGGGCTGCATTCTCGGTCAGGCCCTCGATGACGATATCGCGCGCGCCTTCCAGCGCTTCCTTGGTGCCGGGCACTTCGGGGTTGATATAGGCAGCCGCCAGCACCACCGGATCGGCGCGACGGTCGGCCAGGATCGCCTCGGCCAGTGGGCCCAATCCGCGCTCCCGCGCGATTTCCGCCTTGGTGCGGCGCTTGGGCTTGAAGGGCAGGTAAAGGTCTTCCAGCTCCGCCTTGGTCGCCGCGCCCATGATCGAGGCGGTGAGCAGCGGCGTCAGCTTGCCCTGCTCCTCGATGGATTTCAGAATCGTCGCCCGCCGCGCCTCGAGCTCGCGCAGATAGCCCAGCCGCTCGGCCAAGAGGCGCAATTGCGTATCGTCCAGCCCGCCCGTCACTTCCTTGCGGTAGCGGGCGATGAAGGGCACGGTCGCCCCGCCATCCAGCAATTCGATGGCCGCCAGGGCCTGAGCCGGGCGGGCCGCAATTTCAGTGGCAATCTGGGTGGCGATACGGGTGTCGAGGTCGGCCATAAGTGTGTCGGATGCTCCAAATCGAGGCGCGACCATATCGGGCTTGCTCGGGGGATGACACCCAATGGCCCGTGATATCCTCAGCTGACGTCGCGAGGCCACCTGCGACATCTGCAGCCTTGTGGCAGAGCGAGCCCCGCGCTACAGCCTTACCACGGGGGAAGGTTTGCATGCCGTTTCGCAACAGGACCATAGCACGTGAGATGGGCGCCGCTTTTGCGGTGCTGGCCATCTATGTGCTGACGCTCCTGGCGCCGCTGCATCAGGCCGCCGGCCTGCAGCGCGATCTGGCCAGCATCGGCTTTGCAACCGATAGCGGCTGGTCGATCTGCGCGCCCTTGGCCCAGGATGCCGACGGCAACAAGACCACGGTCGCGGTCAAATGCGCCGCCTCCGGCATTGCCAAGAACGAACTGGCGGCGGTGGAGCCGGCAGTGCTGCATGTCGGGATCATCCGCATTGGCGAAGTCGTCGCCTATGTGCCACGACCCGCGCCCGATGCCTTCGCTCTGCCCGCCCATATCGGGCAAGCGCGCGCGCCGCCAGCTTTGGCCTGACCCAAGCGGCAGCTTTGCTGCCAATCAGACCATTTTATTTTGCTGGAAATCATCATGATCCGTATTTTTGCTCGCGCGGCCGTCGCCGTCGCAACCCTTGCGGCCCTGTCCGTGCCCGCCTTTGCCCATGTCACGCTCGAAGTGAAAGAGGCCAAGCTGGGCTCCACCTATAAGGCCGTAGTCCGCGTGCCGCATGGCTGCGGCACCGAGGCGACCACCACGCTGCGCATCCAGATCCCCGAGGGTTTTTACAATGTGAAGCCCATGCCGCATGCCGGCTGGACGCTGGAAACCATCACCGGCCCCTATGCCGGCAGCTATGATAATCATGGCACGACCGTCACCGAAGGCGTCAAGGAAATCGTCTGGTCGGGCGGCAGCCTGCCCAACGAATTCTACGACGAATTCTTGTTCCGTGGCACTTTTGCCAGCACGCTGGAGCCGGGCCAGTTCTACTTCCCCGTGGTGCAGGAATGCGCCAGCGGCGAGGAAGCCTGGATCGATGTGACCGGCGCTGAGGATGCCGAAATGCCCGCACCGAGTTTGGAACTGCTGCCGGCGGATGCGGTGGGGCATTAAGATCTTTCGACATTCAGGTCTTACGGTGAGCTAGGCAAGCCACGCTCCGCTTCCCTCCCCCTTGAGGGGAGGGATTGAGGGTGGGGGTTCTGAAACCTCCATAGGCAAAGAGTTTGTGAAGGCCGCAGAACCCCCACCCTAGCCCTCCCCTCAAGGGGGAGGGGACTGATCGGGGCTCTCAGAGTTCAGCCATGGAGTGCGCCATGCGCCATTCACGGATCATCCTTGTTTTCGGCCTGCTGCTGGCCCTGCTTGCGCCAATGCAGGCCTGGGCGCATGCGCAATTGCTATCGACCGATCCTGTCGAAAACGCCGTGCTGGATAGCGCCCCGCAGGCGGTGCAGCTGCAGTTCAACGAGCCGGTCAGCCCGCTCGCCATCAGCCTGATCGACAGCGCTGGCGGCAAAACCGACCTGCTTGCCGACACGACCGGCGGGGAAATTGTGGCGGTGACGCTGCCGGCTGAACTGCCCCAGGGCACCCATGTTCTGAGCTGGCGGGTCGTGTCCACCGATGGCCACCCGATTGGTGGCTCGCTGGTGTTTTCCATTGGCACGATCACCGGGGCTGCTGCGGCAGAGGTGAGTGATCCCGCTGTCGCTGTGATCCTGTGGGCCAGCAAGGCGGTGCTGTTCATCGCTCTGTTCGCCGGCATTGGCGGGGCGGTGTTCGGTTCGGTTGCGGGCCTGCCGCCGGGGGCGCAAAGGACCGCCATTGGCCTGGTTATTGTCGGCCTGCCGGCTGCCGCACTCAGCCTGTGGCTGCAAGGGCTCGACGCGCTGGGCCTGCCGCTGCTGTCCGCCAATCAGCGCATTTTGGCGACCGGCTTTGCCACCAGCTATGGCGCGACGGTTCTCGCCATCGGCGTCGGATTTCTGCTGGCGCTGGTTGCGCTGTGCATGCCTAGGGGCAAGGTATCGGCGGTGTTTGCCTGGCTTGCGCTGATCACTGGGGCACTGGCGCTGGCGCTGAGCGGCCATGCCGGCGCCGCCAGCCCGCAATGGCTCACCCGGCCAGCCGTGTTCCTGCATATTGCGGGCATTATCTTCTGGGTCGGCGCGCTGCTGCCGCTGTTTTTGTTGCTGCGCGAGCGCAGTGTTGCGGCGGACCATGGGCTGGCGCAATTCTCCCGCTTCGTGCCCTTTGCCGTGGCGCCCATCGTGGTTTCCGGCGTGACGCTGGCGGCGATCCAGATGGGTTGGCCCGGCCCGCACTGGCTGGCGCCCTATGGCCTGATCCTTGGCGCAAAACTCTGTCTGCTTGCCGTGCTGTTTGGCCTGGCGCTGTGGAACCGGCAATGGCTGACCAAGCCGGCTCTGGCTGGCGACGCCAGTGCGCGGCAGCGGCTGCGCCAATCCATCGTGCTCGAAGCGCTGCTGATCCTCCTCATTCTGGGCCTCGTGGCCGGCTGGCGTTTCACGCCGCCGCCGCGGGCGCTCGCCACGGTCGAGGCGAGTGTTCCCGCTGAGCCACTGATGCTTCACCTGATGGACGCCAAGACCATGGCCATGGTCAGCCTCACGCCGGGGCAGGCGGGGCCGGTGGCTCTGGACATCTGGCTGAGCGACCTTGAGGGCCTGCCGATCTCGCCAATCGAGGTTTCGGTGACGCTGTCCGAACCCGCTTTGGGCATTGAACCGTTCAAGCGCGCGGCCATCGAACAGGACGGCGTCTGGCGTATCGAGGGACTGACCATTCCCGTGCCCGGCATCTGGCACATGGAAATGGACATCCGCGCCAGTCGGTTTGAGCTGGTCAAGCTGGCCGAGGACATCGAAATCCCCTGATTATCGTCGATCCGTAGCCAGACCGATCACACTGTTCGATGAACTGGGGATGCCCGGCGGGCTTGGGGGCGCCTATCTCTAGGCTCAATCATCCATGCAAGGAGGCCATCGTGATCGATGCCAGCATCCAGACCGATGTTCGGTCCCAGCCTGTCCTGCCGCTGACCACTCGTCTGGGTCCGGTCCATATCGCCGTTACCGACCGGGCCCGCGCCCTTGCCATCTGGCAGGATGTGGTGGGGCTCGATCTCATTGCCGAACAGGGCAATGAGCTCACTCTCGGCGCCGGCGGCAAGCCGCTGATCGTGCTCGAAACCGGCGCCGTTCGGTCCAGCCAGCGCCATACGATCGGGCTGTATCACGTCGCCATTCATGTGCTGCATCGCGTCGATCTGGCGCAGATGGCGGTGCGGGCCTTGCAGCGCAATGTGCGGATTTCGCCCACCGACCATCTGGTGTCCGAGGCGATTTACCTGTGGGACCTCGATGGCAATGGCATCGAAATCACCTTCGAGACGCCCTGGCGCGGCACGTTGAGCGATCCCGACAAGGGGCATTATGCCGTGACCAAGGAGGGCAAGCCGCATTCGGGCCGCGACCCCATTGATCTCGATGGTCTGCTGGCGGAACTGGGCGAGAACCCCGTGCTCGCGCTGCGCATGCCGGCCGGCACGCGGATTGGGCATGTGCATGTCCATGTCAACGACCTGCATATGGCGATGGATTTCTATCGCGACGTCATCGGCTTTGCCGGCTTCCTGTTGATCCAGTCCTTCGGCATGGGTGATGTCGGGCTCGATTACATGCCCCACACCATTGCCTTCAACATCTGGTCCGGTCCCAATGCCGGCCTGCCGCAAGCCGGCTCGGCCGGACTGCGCTGGTTCACCATCGTCGTGCCGGATGCGGCGACGCTGGATGGCGTCAAGAGCCGGCTGGCTGCGGCCAATGCGCCGATTGCCGAGGTGGATGGCGGTGTGGAAACGCAGGATCCGTTCGGCAATCGGCTGAAAATTGTGGTCGAAGCCTAGGCTAACATGTTAGTTCTCCCGCCAATGAGGTGGGAGAACCAGACATGCGAGCCATTTCCTGCGCCGCGCCGGGCGAACTGGCATTGATCGAGATCGAACGGCCCGCGCTCAAGCCCGGCTGGGTGCGGGTCGGCATCCGCCATATCGGCATTTGCGGTACCGATTATCACATCTACGAAGGCAAGCATCCGTTCCTGCAATATCCCCGCATCATGGGGCATGAACTGAGCGGGGTGGTGCTCGATGCCAATGGCGCGGCAAGCCTGCGCGACGGCGATCCGGTGGTCGTCAACCCCTATCTGCCCTGCGGCCATTGCCCGGCCTGCCGCGAAGGCAAGACCAATTGCTGCGAAACGCTGAGCGTGCTCGGCGTACACGGCGATGGCGGCATGACCGAAGAAATCGTCATACCCGAGGCCAACCTGTATCCGGCGGGCGATCTGTCGCTGCGCGATGCGGCCATGGTGGAATTTCTGGCCATTGGCGCCCATGCGGTGCGGCGCACCGAACTCAAGCCGGGCTGGCGTGTGCTGGTGGTGGGCGGCGGGCCGATCGGGCTGGGCGCGGCGTTTTTCGCGCGCATTGCCGGCGCCGATGTCACCATTCTCGATGCCGCCGCCGATAAGCTTGCGGCGGCACGCGGCTTTGGCTTTGGTGCGGCTTCGCTGGCGGATCGCGAGGGCGAGGCGTTCAAGGCCAAGATGGGCAGCGGCTTTGACGCCGTGTTTGACGCTACCGGCGCCATTCCGGCCATGAACCAGGCGATCCACTATTGCCGCAATGGGGGCGCGCTGACGCTGGTTGGCGTGGTTAAGGGGACCCTCAGCTGGGAAGACCCCGAAATCCACCGGCGCGAACTCACCATCCGCGCCTCGCGCAATGCCACGCGCGAGGATTTCGAGCATGTCATGGCGGCGATCCGGCGAGGCGAGGTGCCCACCGACCGGTTGGCCACGCATGCCACGAGTCTGGACGATGTGCCCAAAAATCTGCCCAAATGGGCGCATGAACGCGAGGGGCTGATCAAGGCGATCATCACGGTTTAGGGGAGCAGGTCATGCGCAGCAGTCACGATGTCATCCGCTTCTGGTTCATCGACCATGGCAAGGACGATTGGTTCGGCGGCAAGCCCGAATTCGACGCGGTTTTGGCGCAGGCGTTTGCGCAAAGCCATGCCGAAGTGGCGCGGGGCGAAGCCTGGACCTGGCGGCGGACATCGGAAGGGCGGCTGGCCGAAATCATCGTGCTCGACCAGTTCTCGCGGCAATTGCATCGCGGTTCGGCCGAAGCTTTCGCGCAGGACAAGATGGCCCTGGTGCTGGCGCAGGAGGCCATCGCCGCCGGAGCCGATCAGGCGGTGCAACCGGCGTGGCGAGCCTTCTTCTACATGCCCTTCATGCATGCCGAATCGCTGGTCATTCAGGAGGAGGGCGTGCGCTTGTTCACGGCGCTGGGCGATGCCGAGCAACTCGCTTTCATGAGCGGTCACCGCGACTGCATCGCCCGCTTCGGCCGGTTTCCGTTCCGCAATGCGGCACTGGGGCGGCAGAGTTCGGCGGCGGAGCTGGCCTATATGCAGGAGCAGGGGGGCCGGGCGTTTTGAGCTCTACCGCACCAGCTTCGGATCGACCAAAGCGCCCTTTTGCCCGATGACCACGCCGGCCACGCGATGCGCGGCTTCGGCGGCTTCCTGCAGTGACTTGCCTGCAAATCGCGCGCTGAGATAGGCGCCGTTAAAGCTGTCGCCGGCGCCGGTTGCATCCACCACCTTGGCGCCCGGCTTGGGCGCGACCTTGACGCGTTCGCTGGCGGTAGCGATCAGCGCCTCGCCGGCGCCGTCCTTGACCACGACTTCCTCGACGCCCAGTTCGAGATAGCGGTCGGCGGTTTCCTCCACCGATTTGTCGCCGAACAGCGGAGCTTCATCGGTGTGGGTGGGCAGCACGATATCGCAGAGCGTTGCGGCGGCCGTCAGCACCGAGGCCATGACGCGTGGGCTGGTCCACAGGGCCGGGCGCAGATTGGTGTCGAAGACGATCTTTGCGCCCGCGTCGCGCGCCCTGACGATGGCGCCCAGCAGCCGGCCGCGGGCGCGGGGCGCGAGGATGGCCAGGGTGATGCCCGAGAAATAGACCATGCTGGCGCCGTTCAGCGCTGTGTGCAGCGCTTCCTTGTCGTCGGCCAGAAGCTTTGCCGCCGAGGTATCGCGCCAATAGGTGAAGTGCCGGTCGCCCTTGTCCTGGTGGATCATGTAGAGGCCGGGGCGACGCCCAGCGACGGTGCGGATATGGCTGGTGCCGATATCATGGGCTTGCAGGAAAGTGCGGATATCGTCGGAATAGCGGTCTTCGCCCAAGCCGGTGAAATAATCGACCGACCAATCCTGGCCCAGCAGCGCCCGCATATACCAGGCGGTATTGAGCGTATCGCCCGCATAGCCCAAGCGGTATTGGCGATCCTCGCCCCCGCTCATCTCGATCATGCATTCCCCGATGCTGACGAAACGCTGCTGTGCCAAACCGCCTCTCCTACCCTGTTGCAAGTGGCTTACCCACGGTGTCATTCCCGCGCAAGCGGGAACCTCTGTTTGTGAGGGAACGGAGGTCCCCGCTTTCGCGGGGATGACATCGTGTGTAGGACGGGTATTAGCTCGTCAATGATCTTCCATACAAGATGGAAGGCCTCTATAGTGACGCCGATTTAGAGCCGGAGACTTTCATGACGCGCCTTAGCGCCACCAGCCTCGCCGCCATCAAGCAGGGCGTTGCCGTTCCCGATTATGATCGCGCTGCGATCACCCCCGGCATTGTCCATCTGGGCATCGGCGCTTTCCATCGCGCGCATATGGCGGTCTATGTCGACGACCTGCTCAAGGACCAGCCCGACTGGGCCATTGTCGGCGCCAGCCTGCGCCGCCCCGATACCAAGGACGCGCTGCAGCCGCAGGACGGGCTTTATACCATTGCCGTGCGCGACGCTGCCGGTACCCATCCGCGGGTTATCGGTTCGATCCTGAAAGTGCTCGACGCCAATACTGAGCGCGAGGAGCTGCTGGCGCTGATGGCCAGCCCGCAAATCCGCATCGTCTCGCTGACCGTGACCGAAAAGGGCTATTGCCACGATCCGGCAACGGGCGAGCTCGACCAGCGCCATCCCGATATCGTCTATGACCTGGCCAATCCCACGGCGCCGAAATCGGCCCCCGGCATGCTGGTGGAAGCCCTGGCGCGGCGGCATGCGGCCGGGATCACCCCCTTTGCGGTTATGAGCTGCGATAATCTGCCTTCCAACGGGGCGACGGTGAAGCGCATTGTCAGCAAGCTGGCGAGCCTGCGCGATGCGGCGCTGGGCGCATGGGTTGCCGACAAGGTGGCTTTCCCCGGCACCATGGTCGACCGCATCGTGCCCTCGACCACCGATGCTGACCGCGCCACGGTGGCCGAATTGATCGGGACGGAGGATGCCTGGCCGATCATGACCGAGCCGTTCACTCAATGGGTGATCGAGGACAATTTCCCCGATGGGCGCCCGGCCTTCGAGCGCGCCGGCGCGCAACTGGTGGAGGATGTCGAGCCCTTCGAGCGCATGAAGCTGCGCATGCTCAATGGCAGCCACTCGACCATGGCGTATCTCGGTTATCTGGCGGGGCACGAATATGTCTCCGACGCCATGGGCGATCCGGCTTTTGTGGCGCTGATCCATGGGCTGATGACTGAGGAAGTCATGCCCACGCTCGATATGCCCGGCACGGATCTGGGCGCCTATCGCGACCAATTGCTGGAGCGGTTTGCCAATCCGGCGCTCAAGCACCGCACCTGGCAGATCGCCATGGATGGCAGCCAGAAATTGCCGCAGCGCCTGCTCGGCACCATCCGCGACCGGCTGGCCACGGGGCAGAGCATCGAGCGGCTATCGCTCGGGGTGGCGGCCTGGATGCGCTATGTCATGGGCATTGACGAAAAGGGCGAAAATATCGACGTGCGCGACCCGCTCGCCATGCGGATGATGGCGATTTCTGCCGGCGCGGGCGGCGATCCGGAGGAACTGTATGAGGGGCTGGTCGGGCTGACCGAAGTGTTCGGCGACGATCTGGCCGACAATGAGGTGTTCGGCGCCGATGTGGTGGAACACCTCGATAGTTTGTTCGATGTGGGCGCGGCGGAGACGGTGCGGGAGATTGTGGGGTAGGAGGATACCCCCTCCTAGCCTCCCCCTGACAGGGGGAGGGACCGCCTTGTGGCTAGAACTCGATCAGGTTCCAAGAGTGGAGAGATCCCTCCCCCTATCAGGGGGAGGTTAGGAGGGGGTATTCTAAACCCTTCCCTCCATCGCCCGATCGAAAATCTCCAGCGCCCGCGCCTTGGTCAGTTCCACCGGATTGCCCCCCGCCGTGGGATCGACAATCGCCATATCCCCGATCAACTCGCGTTTGCTGCCATCCACCTTGAACTCGGCCAGGGTATGCGGCACGTCGAGCCGCAGGCGCAGGCCGATCACTGCGTGCAGGAACGCCTCAAAGGTTGGCGACAGGCCCAGATACGCGGCCAGCCGGGCGATCTTGGCTTCGATGACTGGCTTATTGACCATCAGCACATAGGGCATGAACACCGCATTGGTCATGCCGTGATGGGTGTCATAGAGCGCGCCCACCGGGTGGCTCAGCGCGTGGATGGCGCCCAGTCCCTTCTGGAAGGCGGTGGCGCCCATGGCTGCCGCGCTCATCATATGGCCGCGTGCTTCGACATCGTTGGGGTCGGCCACGACCTTGGGCAGGTTTTCGAACACCAGCCGAATGCCTTCCACCGCAATGCCATCGGCCAGCGGGTGATAGCCCGGCGCGCAATAGGCTTCGAGGCAATGGGCCAGCGCATCCATGCCGGTGCCCGCGGTGATGAAGCGGGGCATGCCCACCGTCAATTCGGGATCGGCAATCACCACCTTTGGCATCATCAGGGGGTGGAAGATGACCTTTTTGGTATGCGTCGTTTCGTCCGTGATGACACCGGCGCGGCCGACTTCCGAGCCGGTTCCTGCCGTGGTCGGCACGGCGATGATCGGGAAAATCCCCTTGGGATCGGCGCGGGTCCACCAATCGCCAATGTCCTCGAAATCCCACATCGGGCGGGTCTGGCCGGCCATGAAGGCGATGACCTTGCCCACATCGAGGCCAGAGCCGCCGCCAAAGGCGATGACGCCATCATGCCCGCCCTCGCGCAAAACCTTGATGCCGGCTTCCACATTGGCCGAGATCGGATTGGGTTTCACCTCGGCGAAGACACCCACCGGAATGCCCGCATCCCTCAGCAGCTGGATGGTCTTTTGCGTCACCGGCAGATTGACGAGACCGGCGTCCGTGACGAATAGCGGCTTGGTAATGCCGGTGGCCTTCAGCACTTCGGGCAGTTCAGCGATGCGGCCGGGGCCAAACTTGATAGCGGTGGGGTAGTTCCAGTTGGCTTTGGTCATTTTGGGCCTCGTTGTTTGGGGGCCACTGGCCCCTGCACCGCCGTCATTGCCGGGCTTGTCCCGGCAATCCATCGCGGGATCGCGCTGGCGGCGGCATTGACCACCGGGACAAGCCCGGTGGTGACGATGGACGGGGAGCGGTGGGGGCTCCCCGGAATTAAACCCGCTTCAGATGAAACGACTTGGGCTGGCTAAGGTTCGCGTAACCGATTTCGCTGAGGCCGCCGCCCTTGCCGGTGTCTTTCACCCCGGTCCAGACCAGAGCCGGATCGAGATAATCGCAGCGATTGGCAAAGACCGTACCGGTCTCGATCTTGGCGCCCAGCTTGGCGGCGGTGTCGAGATCCTGCGTCCAGATCGAGGCGGTCAGGCCATAGGGGCTGTCATTCATCAGGGTGACGGCCTCGGCGTCGTCGGCCACTTTCATGATGCCGACGACCGGGCCGAAGCTCTCTTCGCGCATCACGCTCATCTGGTGATTGACGCCGGTGAGCACTTCGGGCGCCAGATAAGGCGAGCCGGGTTTGTCGAGCGCATGTTTGGAATTGAGATGCCGCGTCGCCCCGCCGCGCACGGCCTCTTCGGTCTGCTGGCGGACGTGATCGGCGAAGCTGCCGCGCGCCATGGGCCCGACAATGGTGTCGGCATCAAGCGGATTGCCCAGCGTCCAACCCTTGGCATTGTCGATGAAGCGGGCGACGAAATCGTCGTGGATCGAGGCATGCACATAGATGCGCTCGACGCCGCAGCAGCTCTGCCCGGAATTGAAGAACGAGCCATCGACCAGGTTTTCGACTGCATTGGCCACATTGGCATCCTCGCGCACATAGGCGGGGTCCTTGCCGCCCAGCTCGAGCCCCAATGTCGCAAACGTACCAGCAGCGGCCTGCTCAATGCGGCGTCCCCCCTCGACCGAGCCGGTGAAATTGATGTGGTCGATCTGCCCCGAGGCGATCAGCTTTTCGGTATCGGCATGGCCAAGCACCAGGTTCTGGAAAAGGCCCTCGGGCAGGCCGGCCTGGCGCGCGGCAGCGGCAAAGCGCTCGCCGGCCAGCAGCGTCTGGCTGGCATGTTTGAGAATGATGGCATTGCCCGCCATCAGCCCCGGGATGATGGAATTGACCGCGGTGAGGAAGGGGTAGTTCCAGGGCGCAATGACCATGACCGTGCCCAGCGGCTCGCGGGTGATATAGCGGGTAAAGCCTTCCTTGCCGGTCTTTTCGGCCGGAGCGAGGGCTTCGGCGGCCAGGTCGATCATATAGCGCGCGCGTTCTTCGACGCCCCGCTTTTCTCCGCCGAAGCGGATCGGGCGGCCCATCTGCCAGGCCAGTTCAGGCACGATCTCGTCATTCATACCCAGCAGCGCATCGACGAAATGGGAAACGATCTTGCCGCGCTCGGCAATGGTCAGCTCCCCCCAGCCCAGTCGTGCCGCCTTGGCGCGGGTGACGGCGGCCGAGATTTCGGCGCCGCTGGCGAGCGGGCGCTCGGCATAGACAGAGCCGTCGATGGGCGAGATGATTTTGATCGTTTCGGTCATGCTATTGGCCTCTAAAACTTGTGGCACCGTTCCGCCCCAGCACCGCGCTCGCCCTCGGGCTTGACCCGAGGGTCACTCGTGGACTGGCGTGCGGTCAAAGTGGTCCTCGGGTCAAGCCCGAGGAAGAGCCCGGTGGGGTGGACGGGCTTGGGTGGATCGCGCTAGCTCCGCTCGAACCCGCGTTTGAGTTCCCAATCGGTCACGCGGCGATCATATTCTGCCTGTTCCCATTCCGCCGTATGCACGTAATGGCCGATCACCTGTTCGCCAAGCGCCTCTTTGAGCATGCTCGACTGGCGCAGTGTTTCGATGGCTTCGCGCAGGGTCTTGGGAATTTCGCGCAGATTCTTGGTCACATAGGCGTCGCCGACAAAGGCGGGTTCAAGCTCGAGCTTGTCTTCGATGCCCTTGATGCCGGCGGCGATCAGCGCGGCGATGGCGAGATAGGGGTTGAGGTCAGCCCCGCCCATGCGGCATTCGACGCGGATGGCTTTGGAATGTTCGCCGCAGAGGCGGAAGCCGGCGGTGCGGTTATCCGGGCTCCAGATCGCCTTGGTGGGCGCGAATGTGCCGGCCTGAAAGCGCTTGTAGCTATTGATATAGGGCGCGAGGAAATAGGTGATGTCGCGGGCATAGGCCAATTGCCCGGCCATGAAATGCTTCATCAGCGCACTCATGCCGCGCTCGTCCTTGCCATCGACGAATAACGGCTTGCCCGATTTATCGGCCAGCGACATGT